>JABFRC010000184.1 GCA_013141375.1 Methylococcaceae bacterium
ATGTGGGTGATTGATATTTTTAAATGAAATACTTATTTTTATGCCTTAGCAGGTATTCATTTTAATTTGGTGTGATGCTGTGAAAACACAGCAGATAGCCATTGTTTTTATGTTAAATTATTTTTGATATCGTAAGATTCAACTGGTTACTGGGGCAATCACCAGAAAATAGATCTATTGACTTTACGTCAAAGCCAAATAAAAAGCTGCTGGCTATAAAGATTTAGAAAAAACCTATTGATGAAGGACCTCAACTCTACAAATAATCAGCGTGAATTCGTTGCCCAAACCATAAAAAAACAGAGAACAACGTGCAAAATCAAGAGCAAATCAATCAGTTAAAAACGACTGTTCAACACTTGTTGGATGAAGCCAAAAGACAGGGGGCAAGTGCCGCCGAAGCTGGCTTGAGTCAAGACAATGGCTTGTCTGTCAGTGTCCGCCTAGGCGAGGTGGAAACCATTGAATATCATTGTGATCAAGGCTTAGGTGTGACGGTGTATTTCGGGCAGTGTAAAGGCTCGGCAAGCACGACAGATTTATCGCCTGCATCTATCAAGGAAACTGTGAGTGCTGCTTGCAGTATTGCCCGTTATACCAGTGAAGATACCTTTGCCGGCTTGCCTGAGCAGCAGTTATTGGCAACTGAATTCCCTGATCTTGATCTTTACCATCCTTGGGATATCAATGCCGAATCAGCAATAGCTCTGGCCACAGAATGTGAAGACGCTGCGCGAAATTATCATGCCGAAATCAGCAATTCTGAGGGGGCATCGGTGAGTTCGCATCAAGGTATTCGGGTGATGGGCAACTCGCTTGGCTTTTTGCAAGGCTATGTTGCCACTCGGCATTCATTGAGTTGCTCAGTTTTGGCGCAGCGCGGCGATAGCATGCAGCGTGATTACTGGTATAGCGTTGCCAGAAACGCCGCCAATCTTGAGTCGGCAGCCGTTATTGGTCACAAAGCGGCTGAACGCACTTTACGCCGCTTAGGAGGACGTAGTTTGAGTACCCGCCAATGCCCGGTGCTGTATTGTGCAGAAACGGCTTCAAGTCTGTTGGGATCATTAATTGGTGCGATAAGCGGCGGGAATTTGTATCGGAAATCGTCCTTTTTGCTTGATGCTTTAGGCACTCAAGTATTGCCGGAGTTTGTGCGAATTCACGAGCAGCCGCATTTAAAAGCGGCCTTGGGGAGTGCGGCTTATGACGGTGAAGGCGTTGCCACCAAACCTCGGGATATTGTCACAGGAGGCGTCTTGCAAGGCTATGTGCTGGGCACCTACTCGGGGCGTAAATTGGGCATGCAAAGTACCGGCAATGCTGGTGGCGTTCATAACTTGACGATAGATCCCGGCACATTAGATTTTGAGGGCATGCTCAAAGCGCTGGGTACCGGTTTATTGGTCACCGAATTGATGGGGCAGGGCGTCAATATGGTTACCGGTGATTATTCCCGTGGTGCCGCTGGTTTCTGGGTAGAAAATGGCCAAATTCAATATCCGGTTGAGGAAATTACCATCGCTGGCAATTTAAAAGACATGTTAAAAAACATCGTTGCCGTAGGTAATGATGTCGACTATCGTGGCAATGTCCGCACCGGTTCTATATTGGTGGATCGCTTGTCAATTGCCGGTGAATAATTTCATTCGAAGTCATTTTTTATGAACCCGATTTCCGTAGATGTGATGATGTCTTACTGGTCCGGCCCGCAAGTCGAGGCCAGTATTTTGATCCTGATGAATATTCTCGGGGCTTTATTTTTGGGCATGATAGTTGGCTATGAACGCTCATTTCATGGTCGAGCCGCAGGCATGCGCACTTATGGCCTAGTGTGTATGGCGTCGGCATCGGTAACGGTGATTGTCGGCTATCCGCAATTCTGGTTTGGCGGCTTGCTACCCCTTACCGCCAGTGTTGATCCCACTCGCGTCATCCAAGGTATCGTCACCGGTGTCGGCTTTTTGGGTGCGGGCGTGATAATGAAGGAAGGGCTCAATATCAGCGGCCTGACTACCGCGGCATCGATATGGGCATCGTCAGCTATTGGTATTTTATGCGGTGCCGGGTTTTATTTTGCCGCCATTATGCTTGCGCTGATTTCTTCAGCGACCATGATTTGGGGCGGTTATATTGAAGTAGCATTGCCTTCGCGCCATGCAGTGTCAGTGATTCTGTTTTTTCAACCCGGTTACAATCCCAATGCTATAGAAATAGAAACATTAGCTCATGAGTTGGGATATCGTTTGGCGCAAGGTTCTACAAATATCGTTCGCCAAGATGACTGTGAAGAATGGCATCTGGTGTTGGTTGCTGCGGGCAAACAGCCGGTATCGATTCAGGCAATTGGCGCAGGCTTAAAAAAATACAGTTTTTTAAGCGGCTATAAAGTGGCGTTTGCACGAAACTAAGCATGAGGTTTAATGCGTCATCTGACGCTTAAATGATAAATTTCTTCATGCATTCGGCTGACGCCTTTATCTCGAAAGCGTGGCTCCTGATCAAGAATATCTTCCGTATGTACTAGATTGACATCGCACCAGCTGTCGTAAAGCGACTGTACTTCTGGAGTTTGCACGCTAAACGGTGGGCCTGCCATTTCCTGCTGGGGGTAATCAAAAGCTACCAGCAGTGTTTTCGTTCCGGGATTGAGAAGATGTTGCATCTGCTCAGTATAAGCAATACGCATTTCCGGAGGCAGCGCCACTAAAGATGCACGGTCATAAACCGCACTCACACCAGCCAAATCAGCGGCGCTAAGATCGAAATAATCACCGCAATATATGCTCAGAGCATCGGTTTTGCTGATGGCGAACTTGCCTTGTTGATACGTTGTTGCAACAAGCTTATTTTCATTAAAAAATGCCTGCACCGCCACTGGACTCAGCTCCACGCCAAGCACTTCATATCCCTGTGCGAGCAGCCACAGCATGTCATTGCTTTTTCCGCACAGCGGAACCAGCACTCGACTGCCGGGCGCGACATTCAAAACCGGCCAATAATTTTGCAGATGAGGGTTGATATCTTCGTTATGAAAACCGATTTGATTTTGCTGCCAGCGTTCATGCCAGAATTCTTGGTGCATGGATTATTCCTGTATATAACTTTTTCGGCTTACGTCGTAAGCCGTTCTGAGTCCCGATATTTAAGCATTTATGCCAATTCCTTGCTGATCACCGAGGGCAGGTATTTTGGCGATTTGATGCGCAATTGTTTGTTGATATTAAATCGGCCAAATACCACGTCAATATCGCCAGCGTTCACGCCAAATTCTTTTGCCAGAAAACGAACCATGTGATCAGTTGCCTTGCCGCCTATCGGCGCGGCGGTCACACTCACCTTAAGCTGATGTCCCTTGGGTTTGCCGATGACATCCTGCTTGGCGCTGGGTGTGCCGAGAATATTCAGCACCAACGTTTCGCCATCCCAGCCGCAGAAAGAATCCAGCGCCAAACCTTTGCTCGACTCGTTGCTGCCGCTGTTTGATTTTTTTACTTTTGCCATACAAGATGCGTATTTAACCTATGGATATTAAGGTGTGTGAATTCAAATTAGATTTAAAAAACATGCCCAGCTTGCTGGCTTGTACGTTCAATTGACCAGTGCTTCCCAATCGTCCATAGCACTGTAGCTACCGTATGTTATTTCGATTTTTTGGAAGGTAAACGATACATCCTCTAGTTCGCTGAATATTGGCGTGACAACGCCAGCTGTCTGCTTATCGGCAATAAGCCCTTGTGAATGTGGAGCAAATGAAGCGATATTGGCATTAGTCAATTTAATCTTGGGGCCTAATGATTTATCAGTACCAATGAATTGAATGGTCACTGAGTTTAAATTTTCATTTGTTGCTATGGCATTAAAGAGCAAGGGCGAGGCTTCGCTCATTGGCTTAGTAATGGTGACTGGTTTATGTTGACGTTTACCCGTAGGTAATCCTGATGCTGCGTCTCTCGGCGAGATGACGCTGTAAGAAACAGCATTGGCGTAAATAATGGGAAACGCGCCAGTCTTTTGCCCGTTAATATTGATTTGAGCATTTGAATAAGAGGGCCATTTTAATGGATTAGGTGCCCCGGAAACGCTCTGTATGGTAACCAATATGCCCAGAGTAATCATGCTATGGATGAGTCTTTTAGTTTTCATTGTTATCCCCGAAGTTAAAATTACTTAATTTTGTTAAATAACCGTATTAATGAGTTTCTAGCAGTAAGGGATACATCGATGGCAACAAAACATATTATTTATCAGCTTCAGAAAAACAAGTCTATCCAATGATCAATATAAACACCTTGAACTGATGCTTACGATATTGCGAGCAATACGGCCAGCTCTAGTGTACGCGGTGCATTCTCTAGCGGGCTAGACTCATTATTAGCTCTGAATGATTTATTAAGAAACTGTTATAGTTCCCGTCCTTCCAAATCAGCGACTAAAGCCATGAAACTATTGATACGCAATCTCGCCCGCAACATAACAGAAGAGCAGCTTCGGGCCATGTTCCAGGAGCACGGCACTGTGCAGTCCTGTGCACTGGTGATAGACAAAGAAACCGGCAGCTCCAAAGGCTTTGGCTTTATTGAAATGCCCAAGCCGGGTGAAGCCAAGGCGGCCATCAAGATTCTTAATGGCATGGATATCGACGGCAGCAAACTCCGCGTCAAAAAAGATGAGTCGAAAAAAGATGCAGGGCCTGCAAAATAATTAAAACGCCACGATTCGCAATGTATTGGTTGCGCCGGTCACCCATACCTTGGTTTTAATCAAACTTGGTCAATAAATATGAAAAACAACATCTTTCTTTTGCGCCAAATTGTTTTTGTACTATTCGCAATGTTATCTACATCGACTGTTAAGGCGGGTTGTTGCACATTGACAAATGTACCCATCAATCCCATGTCGCCCGACCGAACAGATATTTATATCGGGCAATCAAACATGGTTGAATTGCAGTTTCGTAACGATAAAGTGACCGGCACAGTAGAGGTATTTCCCGAGCCGCC
This sequence comes from Methylococcaceae bacterium, assembly GCA_013141375.1. Lineage (GTDB taxonomy): Bacteria > Pseudomonadota > Gammaproteobacteria > Methylococcales > Methylomonadaceae > JABFRC01. The sequence continues at coordinate 5,004 of JABFRC010000184.1, forward strand.
GCTCACCATTAATAATCGTAAATCCAACACATCGTGTGCGATTGAAGGCGGCGTATGGGCCAGAAATGGGGTCTTTATAAGCAATGATGATAGCGTTGTGGTCGTACATGAGTTCAGTGGCTCTAATGATTCTTTAAATTTTTACAATACCCAAACCTGTAAAAAGCTAAATGAAATTGATATATCCAATTCCACCTGGAACATTAAAGAATCCGAAATTAGCGTTGCCAAACAAGGAAATAAACAGGCAAACAAGCCAACGATTTACCAGTTAGACGCATTCTGTAAGCCCGTAAAATTGATTACAAAACCTATAAATAGGAAAAAATGACATGGCAAATCTTGATCAATGCATTATCGAAAAATCCAAAGAAAGCTGGGAAGAGGAGTTTCTTAGAGGGACAAAAAATAAAAATAACTGTTCCGGATTCGTCAAAGCCGTTGCAAAAAAGCTCGGCATTTCATTGCCGGAAACAGCTAATGCCGATGCCATTGTCGATTTTGTTGGCAAAAATTGGAAAAAGATCGAGACAGGAGCTGATGCGGCTCAACAAGCGTCCATGGGAACGTTTGTCTTAGTCGGCCTAAAAGGCGCGAATCATGCTCCGGCACGCAACAATGGGCATGTGGCCATCGTTGTGGGTGGCGAGTTGTATCGGAAAAAATACCCGCTGGTTTGGGGCGGTAGTATCGGTGGCGCTCAAAGCGAAGGGACTAAATCGGTGGGTGAGGTCTGGAACAATAGCGATCGAGATAGTGTCGTTTACTACGCCTATTCGCTTGTGGTCTGTAAGTAGTCGATGGCGGTTGGTGCATGTTTTCAACCCAACATTTCAAGAAACTCCGTTAGATGTTGGGTTGATTCCTGTCAGCCCAACCTACAAGCTTTGGTGCTTTGTTAGGCGAGTTGATGTTTCTGCCACTTCCATCAAATACCGTAGTGTCTTGTTCACTGCTTCGTCATTTGGAAAAGCCTGGGCAACATCAGGCTCAAGAAGCACGACATTCGTTTCATCTTTGATGTGACTTGCATATTTATCAGGAACAACTTCGCCAAAATCCGACCGTTTGTACTTGGGACGGAGGTTATCGGTTATTTCCAATTTGCCTTCATTCCAGAAATAGCCCGCTTCCGGGTTTTTCTCGAACTCCTCCAAACGAACTTCAAGCTCAGTCTTTAGCGCAGGCGAAACCTCCACGGCTTCGGGAACCGCTGCAACGCTGTCACAAATAAGCTCAACCGGACGAATGCGCTCCTGTACCGGAAGTTCAAGAATGTCGGCAATAGAAATATTGTTCATGTTGGACAATGTATTCTTTTTCGGAAAACAGGTTATTGTCGCTTTGAATTCATTGTTAAGCTGAGATTTGTACCCTGGATGAAACGCAGTGTAATCCGGGGCGGTGGTGGCTTCGATTACCCCGGATTCCGCAAGGCTTCATCCGGGGGCTACTTGCTAACAAATAATTCAAAAGCTTCTGCATATCTTCCATGCTAAAAAACTCAGCCGCAACAAGTTTTTGATTTTGAACATACTTTGCAACAGTATGGATCCTTCTCTTGACAAAGTCCATTAATAGACTTAAATTTCAATAAAATTTATAAGTGAACTTACATCAGGAGATACCCCATGTTATCACTTGCTACCACACAGCTTCCTTCAGATAGCGCCAAGCTTTCAAAAGCAGCTTTACTCACGTTTTTTAATATCGCATCTGCGTGGAGTCTTAATGCCGACGAGGCGATGACCTTGTTGGGCTTGGATTCCAGGAGTACGTATTTTAAATGGAAGAAGCAGCCGGAATCGGCCAAGCTTAATCCGGATAAATTGGAGCGGCTTTCGTATATTTTCGGCATTTATAAAGCCTTGCAGGTGTTGTTGCCGAAAGCGGATGCCGCCGATCAATGGCTAAAGCGGCCCAATTCGGCGATACCGTTTCAAGGCAAATCAGCGCTTGAGCGCATGCTGACTGGTCACGTTGCCGATCTGTATGTAGTGCGGCAATATCTGGATGGACAGCGCGGCTGGTCATGAGTTTTTTGCCGATATTAAGCCGCATCAGCTGGACGCCTTGCTGGCGCTTGGTGCCCAGCCGGTTTCCACCTGCCGGATTATTTGATCGTGTCGCCGCGCCGGAAGATTTGGATATTGTCTTTGCGATCGAAGCGCTAACTAATGATCGATTGCGCGATGAAGCAGGTGAAATTAACCTGGTGCCGCCTGATGAACGACTTTCCGGGCCGGGCACCACGCCGATTATGGCGGCCTTCACGCATCTTAATCCGGAAGGCAGCCGTTTTACCGATGGCAGTTACGGTGTTTACTATGCCGCGGCCGATATTGCGACGGCGATTGCGGAGACCAAGTTCCATCGAGCCTTGTTTTTAGCCGCGACAAATGAGCCGCCGATAGAAATAGACATGCGCAGTTATGCGTCCGACCTGGATGCTGATTTGCATGATATTCGAGGTAAGCAATCCGAGATGGCGGATATTTATACGCCAGAGATAAGCGGCTATGGTACTGGTCAAGTGATGGCGAAAGAGCTGCGTGCTAGCGGCTCGAATGGCATTGCTTATGACAGTGTGCGTTTATCGGGCGGTGAATGTGTTGCCGTTTTCCGGCCTCGGGTGTTGTCGCCTGTTCGGCAAGGTTCGCACTATTGTTATGTATGGAATGGGCGGGAGATTTCGGATGTTTATCAGAAAGTGGCGTGTTGATGATTTTGTTCATGGTTCGACAAGCTCACCACGAACGAAATCAACACCTTACCGTTCGTCCTGAGCCTGTCGAAGGACTTATCAGAGGTTCGTTAACCTAACCGGCAAAAAATACTTCCGCCTAAAGTAAAGCGCCACTTTAACCAAACCTATCAACACCGGCACTTCCACCAGCGGCCCAATCACCGCCGCAAACGCTTCGCCTGATTGCAGGCCAAATACCGCCACGGCTACCGCAATCGCCAGTTCGAAGTTGTTACCGCTGGCGGTAAATGCCAGGGTGGCGCTCACGGTGTAGCTTGCGCCTGCTTTGGCTGACATATAAAAGGTGGCCAAAAACATAATGACAAAGTAAATCACCAGCGGTACGGCGATGCGCAGTACGTCCAGCGGCAGTTGCACGATGATTTCGCCCTTGAGGGAAAACATCACCAAGATCGTGAACAGCAGCGCTATCAAGGTGATCGGGCTGATTTTGGGGATGAATTTTTCTTCATACCATTGCACGCCTTTGAGTTTGACTAGTACCAGGCGCGTAAACATACCCGCAAAAAACGGGATGCCCAGATAAATCAACACGCTTTCGGCGACTTGCCCCATGGTGATTTTAACTTCCAGCCCCGAGGCAATGCCTAACCAGTCGGGCAGTACGGTCACGAACACGTAGGCATACACCGAAAAAAACAGCATTTGAAATATGGAGTTAAATGCCACCAAACCGGCGCAGTATTCGGTGTCGCCTTCGGCTAAATCATTCCACACCAGTACCATCGCGATGCAGCGGGCCAGGCCGATGATGATCAGGCCGACCATGTATTCCGGGTAGTCGCGCAGGAAAACTACCGCCAGGGTAAACATCAACACCGGGCCGATAATCCAGTTTTGTATCAAGGACAAAATCAAGACTTTGGTGTTTTTGAACACTAAGGGCAATTCTTCGTAACGCACCTTGGCTAACGGCGGATACATCATCAGGATCAGGCCGATGGCTATGGGGATAGAGGTGGTGCCGACCTGAAAACGGGTCAGCCATTGCGTGACATCAGGGACAAAATAGCCGAGGCTTACGCCGCCTGCCATCGCTGTGAAAATCCACAGGGTTAGAAAGCGTTCTACAAAACCTAGATGTTTTGGTGTTGGGTCTAGTTGTTTGTTGCTCATAGCGTTTCACTGCCGATTTTGTTTAAGGCTTCGGTGAGTTCTTGCTTGGATAGGCTTTCGACAGGTAAGGCCAGCAATTGTGCAATGCGTTTTTTCAAGGCCTGATACGTTGCTTCAAACGCCGCTTCAATCACTTCTGCGCTGCCGGATACATGGGCAGGGTCAGGCAAGCCCCAATGGCCGCGCACAGCTTTGCCTAAATAAACCGGGCAGCTCTCGCCAGCCGCCGAATCGCATACGGAAATCATGATGTCGATTTGGCCTTCGGTAAAAACGTCCCAGGATTTGCTGCTGTAGCCATCAGTCGCCAAGCCGTGTCGTGCCAAGGTCGCCAGCGCGTTGGCATTGACTTGGCCGGTCGGATGGCTGCCAGCACTGAAGGCGCGAAAGCGACCTTTGCCCAGATGGTTGATCAGCGCTTCGCCAAGAATGCTGCGGCAGGAGTTGCCGGTGCATAGAATCAGGATGTTTATGGGTGGTTGATTCATGATTGTTTACGATATGGATTAAGCTAAAAACGATTAAAGTGATTCCTGCAAAACTTCCGTCATCTGCGCCAGGCCTTTGCCGCCAATCGGCGCTTCTGCCAGCCAGGGGATTAACGCGCAACGCGAAGACAGTTGCTCGGCCACCTTGCGGATAAAGGGAATTTCATAGTGTCCGCGCTGGGCCAACTGAGGATCGTGCGTGCCGCTGGCTAACAGGCTTTGATTGATAACCCAGGCATATGGCGTGATGCCTGCTCGGAGCAAGTCCTGTTGCAGGCGTTCGGCTTCGTGGACTGGTGTGGCTTCAGCCAATGTGGTAACGATCACTCGGGTAAAAGCTGGATCGCGTAAACGCGGCAACAGCTGACGCACCGCTTCGGGAATATCGCCTTGTACCCGCAATACTTCCCGATGGTAAGCTTCGGCGGCATCCAGCAATAAAATGGTGTGGCCGGTCGGTGCGGTGTCTAAAACGACAAAGCACTGTTTGCCCGCTGCAACGGTGTTGGCAAAAGCGCGAAATACGGCAATTTCTTCGGTACAAGGGGAGCGTAAGTCTTCTTCCAGCATTGCCTTGGCACTGGCATCAAGATTTGCTCCCGCCTTGGTCATGATGTCTTGCCGGTAGCGTTCAATTTCCACTTCAGGGTCAATGCGGCTTACCGATAAGCCCGGCACCGGTGTCTCAATCGCGGCGGCCACATGTGCGGCAGGATCGGTGGTGGATAACAACACCTGATGGCCGCGCAACGCTAATGATGTGGCGATTGCTGCGGCTACGGTGGTTTTGCCGACGCCGCCTTTGCCCATGGTCATAATCACGCCAACACCGCCTGCTTCCAGGTCGTCGATCAACTTATGCAGCGACGGCAACTCAGGCAATGGTGCGGCCTCGGAAGCAAGGTCTGCCTCGGCGGCTTCGGGGTTAGACAGTGCGCGCAATGCGGCAATACCTACCAAACCTTTAGGCATGAATGCGGTGACAAAGCGGGGTAAAGCGGCCAATTTGTCGGGCATGGCGGCCAGCGCTTGCTGTGCTCGTTGGGTCATCGCATCGGCGATAGTGTCACCGGGTATTTTGGCCTGGAACAAGCCGTTGATTGCCAATACCTGATTACTGATGTTCAGATCTTTTAATTCACCGCAAGTCCGGTCGGCTTCCCGAAATGACGCGGTTTCAACACGACTCACCAAGACTACGGTGGTTTGTTTAGGGTCAGCCAGTTGTGCGACGGTTGCTGCGTACAAATGGCGTTGCTGTTCCAGACCTGCCAACGGGCCCAAGCATGATGCGCCGCCGGTGGAGGATTCAATAAAGCCATTCCATGCCGAAGGTAACGATAGCAGGCGCAGCGTATGGCCGGTGGGTGCGGTATCGAAAATGACATGGTCGAAATCCCGCGTTTTTTCAGGCGTACCGATCAATGCAGAGAATTCATCGAACGCAGCAATTTCGACCGTGCAGGCGCCGGAGAATTGCTCCTCCATACTTTGAATGGCGGCGACCGGCAAAATGCCCCGGTAGGGCGCTACCATGCGTTCACGGTATGCTTTAGCCGAGGCTTCAGGATCGATATTCAGCGCAAATAGTCCCGGTACGCCAGGAATGGCAACGGGCGTTGATGTCAAATTGACAGCCAATACTTCATCGAGATTTGACGCCGGATCGGTGCTGACGATCAACACATGTTTACCTGCGTCAGCCAGCGCTATGCCAGTAGCACAAGACAGTGAAGTCTTACCAACGCCACCTTTGCCGGTAAAAAACAAATAGCGGGTGTTAACTTCGGGCAGAGCCATGACTGTTATCCTCGATGCTGAAAATTATAATTAACAGCAACCGCCGCCGGGTTTACAGCCTTCGGTAGCTTCAGTTTTGACTGGAAGGTCTTGAGATAGTCCCAGTTTTTGGGCCAATTGTTGACGCGACAAATACACACCGGTGGAAACAACATGGCCGTCGACCACCAGAACCGGCAGTCTGTCCATATCGGCTTCCATTTCCTTGACCACATCCATATTGGCAGCAAAAGCCTGGGGTTCTTGTGACAGGTTATAGCGACTAACGCTGACGCCTTGTTCACTCAGCCATTGCAGATCGGCGACGAACTGCACCAATACCGGGTCAACATCAACGCCACAGACGCCGGTGGAACAGCACATGGCAGGTTCATAAATTTCGAGCTTTTTCATTACGAGTTTTCCTTATTCGGGAGTTTAGATTTTGTGTTCATCAACAGGCGTGCAATCCGGCAGACAACTGGTCCCACAAGGCTCACCGCCACAGCAGTTTTCAGTTAAAAACGCGATTAAGTCGTTCATGGCCTGAAAATTTGCCGAGTAAATAATGGAACGGCCTTCTTGTTTTGAAACGACCAGATTAGCGAAACTAAGCTCTTTCATGTGAAAGGACAGCGACGAGGGCGCAATACCTAAGGCTTCGCTGATTTTGCCGGCAGCCAGGCCGTCAGGTCCAGTTTGAACGAGCAAACGAAAAATAGCCAGGCGTGAATCCTGAGCGAGTGCGGCAAGCGCAGTGACGATAGTTTTTGCTTCCATATTTCAATAATAATTGAAATATGGAAGTCAGGCAAGAGTTAAGGTTTTAAACACAGTCTGTTATTTGAAGCTGATTTTGGTGGACAATGCGCAATTATTGGGGATTCGGGCGTTATCCAAACTTAAAGCCCACAAAAAAACCACCGGCTGCACTGGCACCACGGCTGGTGATACTGGTTAAACGATCCACCAGAAAGCCGCCGGAGTTTTTTGCAGCTTCGGTGGCAGCAGAGGCGGCATGTTGCAGGTCGGCGTCGGAGATATTGATGATGCCGTAATATTCACCAATAAACATCAGCACAATGGCCGCGCCGCCAAGAAACAAAGCCGTTCGCAGCATCTTTTTCGCAAAATAACCTACGGCCAAGCCAATCACGAACGGCGCGCCAACGTTTCCAATTAAAAAAGTTGAAGAAAAAATGTCATTATTCTGGACGACAGCAGCTGGCGGTGTGGGCATGGCGATGAGTTTCCTTGATTATTTATAGGATTGGAATACGTTGTAAACAACGGCTGGATTTTGCGGAATTTTACTGCATTTTCTTTCATGTTGCGGCACGGTATGAAAGCTTACGTTAAAGTGATTGCTTGCAAGAAAAAGGTGCATCCTCTATAAATATCGCGTCGCGGACAAACGAGCGGACATAGTTATTCGCAAAAATCGTTTCTGTCCAATCCTTACATCTAACCTTTAGCCCTGAGGTAATCCCATGACAACTGTTGCAGACCCTATTATTGGCAATTGGTATAAAGACCTGGAAAACAAGCTCAAATTTAAAGTCATATCAATTGATGATGGCGATGACTCGATTGAGGTGCAATACCTTGACGGTGACATCGGTGAATATGACAAGGAGAGTTGGTACGCTTCCACTTTTGATTATATTGAAGATCCTGAGGACTGGAGCGCGCCGTTTGGTGAAATTGAAACTGACGACTTAGGCTATACCGATACCGATGAGCACAAACCCAACCTGGAAGACATGGATCTTGAAGATTATCTGGATTGATTAGGAAAAAACTTGTATGAAAATGACGCCCCAACAATTTCTCGACTGGCCATCGAAAAGAATCACCTTGCTGGCCATGTCCGGCGCAGGAAAGACCACTCTGGCAAATAAGTTGCCGAAAGCCAACTGGTTTCATTACTCCGGCGATTACCGGATAGGCACTAAATATCTGGGCGAGCCGATTCTGGACAACATCAAGCGCCAAGCTATGCAGGTGCCGTTTCTGCGCAAGCTGTTGCTGTCAGATTCAATTTCTATTAACAACAACATCACAGTCGACAATCTTGCGCCGGTATCGACCTTTCTGAGTAAGTTGGGTGATCCCAAGCTGGGTGGATTGTCGTTGCACGAATTTAAACGTCGGCAAAAACTTCATCATCAAGCTGAAATTGCCGCCATGCTGGATGTTCCCGAGTTTATTCACAAGGCGGAAGATATTTACGGTTACCATCATTTTATTAATGATGCCGGTGGCAGTGTGTGCGAGTTGGATAGTCAGGAGGTGCTGGAAACGCTGGCGCAGGATACACTGATTATCTACATCAAAATTCCGCCGGAATTGGAGCAAACGATAATCCAGCGCGCCAAAAATGATCCCAAGCCACTGTATTATCGGGAAGCCTTTCTTGATGAGAAGCTAGATGAATTCTTGCGGCTAAAAAAATTGACGACTACAGACGAAATTAGTCCAGATGAATTTGTTACCTGGATTTTTCCTGAGCTTTTTAAATCAAGGCTGCCTCGCTATCAGACTATCGCCGATCAGTATGGCTACACCATTAACGCCAATGATGTGGCTAAGGTCAATAATGAACAAGACTTTATCAAGTTGGTTGCCGATGCCCTCGGTCACCAGGTTTAACGGGCTGTCATCATGCCTTTAGTTGCGCACACTAATCTGCCAACTTTTCAGCGACTTCGTGAGGAGGGAGAAGAAATTCTCGAACCGGAACGCGCCCGGAATCAGGATATTCGGGAAATGCATATTGGTTTGCTGAACATGATGCCTGATGCAGCGCTGGAAGCTACGGAGCGGCAGTTTTTCCGCTTGGTGGGGGCGTGTAATCAGATTGTGCAATTCCACATTCATCCTTTTACTGTAAATGGCTTAAAGAGAAGCCCTGAAGCACAGGCGCATATTGATCAATATTACGAATCGTTCGAGCAAATTAAACGCGACGGGCTGGATGCTTTGATCATCAGCGGTGCCAATGTTATCGGTCCGCGTTTGCAGGATGAAGATTTTTGGCAACCGCTGACAGAGGTTTTTTTCTGGGCGAAGGATAATGTCACGTCGATATTGTGCTCCTGTTTGGCTACACATGCGGTGATGCAGTATTGTTACGGCATTGAACGTACGCGTTTGCCGGGTAAGCGTTGGGGGGTTTTTCCGCATAAAGTCATCGACAGATCGCATCCATTGGTAGCAGAAATTAATACCCGTTTTGATGTCCCGCATTCACGGTTTAATGAAATCTTTCAACGCGATATGGAAAAGCACGGCATCAGAGTGCTGGTGGCCAGCAAGGAAGCCGGCGTGCATTTAGCTGTCAGCGCTGATGGCTTCCGCATCGTGTTCTTTCAGGGGCATCCGGAATATGACGACATCAGTTTGTTAAAAGAATACAAACGTGAGGTATTGCGCTTTTACCGCGAAGAGACGAGTGAATATCCACCGTTTCCCGAGCATTACTTTAGCGAGCAAGTGCAAAAGATATTTTCGGATTACCGACAGCATGTTGAAGTTGCCAGAAAAACAGGCCAACGGCTGGAGCCGTTTCCGGAAAATGTAGTGCTGGAAGATATTGACGACACCTGGCGTGATTCTGCCAAAGCGGTGTTCAATAATTGGCTAGGTAAAATTTACCAATTGACGAATCAAGACCGTCGCCTGCCGTTTATGGATGGCATCGATCCAAATAACCCCTTGGGTCTTAAAAAATAATTAAAGCAAGCCGTGTTCGGCAAAAGAATAGGGCAGGCCGTCACCGATAATGAAATGATCAAGCACCCTGATGTCAAATAGTGCCAGGGCCTGTTTGAGTTTATCAGTAATATGTCGATCTGCCTGGCTGGGCTCAGCAACTCCGGAAGGGTGGTTGTGGGCGAAAATAACGGCGGCCGCATTGTGATGTAAGGCTTTTTTAACGACTTCCCGGGGATATACGCTGGCGCCATCGATAGTACCGCGGAATAATTCATCAAGTTGTATCACCCGATGTTGATTATCCAAAAATAAACACGCGAAGACTTCATAGCTATAACCGCGCAATTGAGCGCTAAGATAAGCCCGGGTTATTTCAGGGCTGGTGAGCGCATTGCCGCGCTGTAGAACTTCTTTAAAGTGGCGTCTGGCCATTTCCAGTACCGCCTGAAGCTGGGTGAACTTGGCGTCACCCAATCCTTTCGCTTGGCAAAAGCGTTGATGATCGGCATCAAGCATGGCTTTTAATGAGCCAAAGTCGCTGAGTAAATCGCGGGCCAAATCTACCGCCGATTTCCCAGCTGTCCCTGTGCGAAGGAAAATAGCCAGCAACTCGGCATCGGTCAAGGCGCCAGGGCCACGTAGCAGTAACTTTTCTCTCGGGCGGTCTTCGGCAGCCCAATCTTTAATCCCCATAAGTCACCTCTTAAATACGTTAGACAAAACTTAAGCGTAGAAGAATTGACCTATCCTTGCCATAATAACCGGCAATTTAAGACAAATAGGAACCATTCAGAATTAATGGGTAGCAACAAGCACATATTATTGGCGGTCAGTGGCGGCATTGCTGCGTATAAATCGGCTGAGTTGGTCAGAGTAATGCGAAAAAGCGGCGCCGAGGTGCGAGTGGTAATGACCCAGGCCGCTACGCAGTTTGTGAGCCCATTGACTTTCCAAGCCTTGTCCGGGCATCCGGTGCATACCGACATTTTGAATGCAGAAGCCGAACACGCGATGGACCATATCTCGCTGGCGCGCTGGGCTGATGCGATGATAATTGCACCTGCGACAGCCAATACCATCGCTAAATGCAGCCTTGGAATGGCGGATGATTTACTCTCAACTCTATATCTTGCTGCTAAATGCGCGGTTTATATGGCTCCCTCCATGAATCAAGCCATGTGGCATCATCCCGCTACTCAAGAGAATATTGCCAGATTATTGAGTCATGGCGTCACCCTGATTGGCCCTGAAGCGGGCGAACAAGCTTGTGGAGAAACTGGCTTGGGCCGTATGTCGGACCCTATCATTATCTGTGAGCAAGTATTGGCGGAGTCATCAATGTTGTTGAATGGCTTGAAAGTATTAATCAGCGCCGGTCCAACCCGTGAGCCACTTGATCCGGTGCGCTACATTACTAATCGGAGTTCAGGGAAAATGGGCTATGCCTTAGCCAAGGCAGCACTGCAGGCGGGTGCTCAGGTAACGCTTGTTACTGGTCCTGTGTCGTTAGCAGTGCCAAATGGGGTTGAGGCGGTAAAGGTGGAGACAGCGGCTCAGATGTATCAAGCGGTGCTCGCCCGCGCCTCAGATCATGATATTTATATTGGTGCGGCGGCTGTCGCTGACTATAGCCCAGGTGACGTACAGCCTGAGAAAATCAAAAAAAATCAGCTACAGACAACAGTGATCTTAAATAAAACCCAGGATATTTTGGCAGATGTGGCCCTGTTGAAAGTTCGCCCGTTTACTGTCGGGTTTGCCGCTGAAACCGAAAATCTGGAAGGCTACGCACTTGGCAAGTTAAACGCTAAAAATTTGGACATGATCGCAGCAAATTGGGTCGGGCAAAGCAGTCAAGGCGGATTTGATAGCGACCAGAATGCCTTGCAACTATTTTGGAAAGGCGGTCAAAAAACCTTGCCTATGGTCGATAAACACTATTTGGCCAAACAGCTTATTGAAGTTATTGCAGAGAGATGGGATGAAAAAAATACAGCTTAAGATACTTGATGACCGGATAGGAACGGAGTTTCCTCTGCCGGAGTACGCAACAGCGGGGGCCGCAGGTTTGGATTTGCGAGCTTGCCTAAGTGAAGCTGTTAAGCTGGCTCCGGGGGAAACGACATTGGTGCCGACCGGATTAGCTATTCATATCGCTGACCATCAATTGGCTGCCGTCCTCTTGCCTCGTTCAGGTTTGGGACATAAACATGGAATCGTTTTGGGTAACCTGGTGGGGCTGATTGATTCGGATTATCAGGGGCAAGTGTTTGTTTCGGTATGGAATCGGGGTAGCGATGAATTCACCATTCAGGTCGGCGAGCGAATCGCCCAAATGGTTTTTGTCCCGGTAGTTCAAGTGCAATTCGAACAAGTGACCGACTTTGACGAAAGTCACCGTGGTGCTGGCGGATTTGGCCACACCGGTCGCCATTAAACATGACTCATAGGGCCACATTATGACGCGACTCTTTGCAATAATTTCTGGTATTGCCGTATTAATGATTCTGATCACTGGAGCGGGTGTTTTTGGCTTAACCGCTGCCGATGTCAGTCAGGCAAGGCAAAATGCAGCAAGCTCGGCGACAAAAGGCATCGCCTTGAGTTTATCCTCGCAAGTAGACATGCAAAACCGCACACTCGATAAAATGGCTGAAGATCCTGAGGTCTTGGCGGCCATTGCAGGCGGCAACCAGGCTGCGCTGGATGCCGTTGCCGGCAAGCTGGAGCGGCATTTTCCGGATGTGATGAAAATCAGAATTTTTCTTCCCGGTGTCAGTGAACTGGATCAAAGCCATGTGCCACGTATGGGCTATGCCGATCTGGATATGGTGCGAGAAACCTTCAATAAACATCAACCTGCAGCTGTACAAGGTGATGAGGGTCCGGATAGGCATCTTGCTATCGCCAGGCAAGTTAAGCAGAACAGCCAGGTCGTTGGGGTCATTCTGGCTAGTTTACGATATGACTTTATCGCACAAATTCAACAAGCGGCAGAAATCACTGACGGCTATCTTGAATTAAAACAAGCCAAGTTGGCCTTGGGGTCTATTGGTGACAAAGAGGATGGCGAACACGCAGATAGCATCAACCTCGTTGTGCCAAATACCGATTGGGACCTTCATTTTAGTTATTCCAAAAGCGGCAGTATGGGAGAGCTCACCGGCATAGTCATTATGATTGTTCTTCCCGGTTTAATCGCGGTCTTAGCGTTCTTTGTTGGTCATCGAAAAATATCCGAACTTCTGGAGCAGGATTTAAGTAGCGTATTAAAAGCCTTTAAAGACCTGATGAGCAACAAGTTGCAAGGAAATTATCCGGTGCGCATTACTGAAATGAGCGCGGTGATTTCGACATTGGTGCAATTTAAGCGAATTATCGAAAATGATGAGCATGATTCATCATTTCTGGGAGAAGAAAACGAGGATGATTTTGAGCTTTCCGGTTTTTTCGATCAGCCTGAAGCGGTTTCTTTTGATGAGCAACCGAATACCAAAAATTATTTTGTATCCGCTCATGACGGTAAAGAAGAGGAAGAGGATGAAGATGACGAGAATGATGGTATTCCCGAGGTGTTTAATTTAACTACCGAGTCGGATCAATCGTTCTCTCCTGCCACGATATATAAGGCTTATGACATTCGTGGCAAGGTTGGCGATACCTTAACCAAAGAAATTGTCGCTGATATCGGTAAGGCCATCGGCACCAAAGCCAAAGCGCAGGGCAGCAGCACAATCGTGCTGGGCAGGGATGGCAGACTTTCCAGCCCCGTATTGGCCGAAGCCTTGGCCGGCGGTATCACGTCAGTGGGGTGTAATGTTTTCAACATTGGTATGGTGCCCACACCGGTATTATATTTTGTGGCTCAACATACCGAGGGCCGATCAGGCGTAATGGTAACCGGTAGCCATAATCCCGCCGACCAAAATGGCCTGAAAATTGTTATCAATGGGGAAACATTGGCTGGAGAGCGTATTCAGCAGATAAAGCATTCTGTGGATAGGCAAGCGTTTTCTACAGGCGGAGCGGTTGGAACAGTTGAGCAAAATAATCGGATCGTCAATGAATACATCGGCACCATTTCCGAAGATATTCACATCGCCCGACCCATGCTGGTTGTATTGGATTGCGGCAATGGCGTTGCCGGTGAACTCGGGCCGATATTACTCAGAACCTTGGGTTGTGAAGTGGTTGAGTTATTTTGTGAGGTTGATGGCAACTTCCCACATCATCATCCCGATCCCAGCAAGCCAGAAAACTTGGCTGAATTAATAGCCGCCGTCAAACATTACAATGCCGATGTCGGCTTGGCATTTGATGGTGATGGCGATCGCTTGGGCGTAGTCGATGCCAATGGCAAAATTATTTGGCCGGATCGTCAAATGATGCTGTTCGCCAAAGATGTTTTGGCCGGAAAACCCGGTTCAGAAGTGATTTTCGACGTTAAATGCAGCAAGAACCTGCCCACGCAGATTAAAAAGTTTGGTGGCAGACCGCTGATGTGGAAAAGCGGTCATTCGTTGATGAAAGCAAAACTCAGGGAAACTGGGGCTAAATTAGCGGGTGAAATGAGCGGGCATATCTATTTTAATGATCGCTGGTTTGGCTTTGATGATGCGTTGTATGCCGCGGCTCGATTGGTAGAGATATTGTCACGCGACACCCGTAACAGCGCGGAGATTTTTGCCGATTTCCCAGACAGCTTTAATACACCGGAATTATCCATCGAACTTAAAGAGGGTGAAAACGTGAAATTTATCGAGCGCCTGTTCGAAAAAGCACACTTTCCCGACGGCACCATTACCAATATTGACGGCCTTCGTGTTGATTTCTTCAATGGTTGGGGGCTGGTGAGAGCATCCAATACCACGCCTTCATTGATGCTTCGCTTTGAAGCCGATACCGCAGAGTCATTAAGCAGTATTCAGGAGCAATTCCGGCAATTGTTAGTCAAAATCAAACCCGATATCGTTTTACCTTTTTAATTTAGGAACCGACTTACCATGCAAAAACGTACAGCTCACCAGATAGCCGATGTGCTGATTGAAGCCTTGCCTTATATTCAGCGCTTCAAAGACAAAACCATAGTGGTTAAATTTGGCGGCAATGCTATGGTCGATGAGGCCTTAAAACACAGCTTCGCCAGAGATATTGTGTTGATGAAGCTGGTGGGCTTAAATCCCATAGTCGTCCATGGCGGTGGCCCGCAAATTGGTCAATTGCTGGCTAAACTGGGTAAAACCACCGGTTTTATTGATGGTATGCGTATTACCGACAGCGAAACCATGGATGTTGTGGAAATGGTATTAGGTGGTCTTGTTAACAAGGAGATTGTTAATTTGATCAACATGCATGGCGGTAAAGCCGTAGGTTTAACCGGTAAAGATGGCGATTTCATTCGTGCCAGAAAGCTACTACTCGACAGTCGTGATGGCACGACATCACCAGAAAATCATGCGCCTGAGATTATTGATTTAGGACATGTCGGAGAAGTGGCCAGCATTGATCCGGCAGTTCTGAATATGCTGGGAAATAGTGATTTTATTCCTGTGATAGCGCCAATTGGTGTGGGCGAGGATGGGCATTCATACAATATCAATGCCGATTTGGTGGCCGGAAAGGTGGCAGAAGTGCTGAAAGCTGAAAAGCTCATTCTGTTAACCAATACTGCTGGTATTTTAGATAAACAACAGCAATTACTGACTGGGTTAACGCTACAGGATGTGGATAATCTTATCGAAGACGGCACTATTTCCGGCGGCATGATACCTAAAACGCGTTGTGCCACTGATGCCATCAAAGGTGGGGTGCATCGCGTTCATATTATTGATGGTCGAGTTGAACATGCGGTATTGCTGGAGCTATTTACCGATCAAGGTGTCGGAACTTTACTGCTGAGCCGCCCGCAATAGTGCTTCGTTGACATAAGGTCTGAAGGCAGATCTTATGTCCCTGACTCGTTGGCTGGCACATAAGGCTTTGCCTGGGAGCGAATCCCTGCAACGAATATCAAGAAAAAGCTGATATTCGTCATTTGGAAGAGGGATTTTTGATAGCGACAAACTTAGATCATCATCGGTTGCCGGTGGTCTGTTCATAATCAATTTGTCATTAAAAATGTCAGCCGGCGTGGTCGAATTATAATGAACAAAGGTTTGGCCAATTTCCCAAGCTTTATTACATTGTCTGTCGTTTTCACAATAAAACAAACCCAGTTCACTGGCTTCTTTGATGCTTGCAAGCCTGCCTTTAGGTCCGGGAGTATTGGTTTGGGTCAAGAATAAAAAACGCTCAATATTGCTGTCATTTTCCTTTTTAATTTGTGCCATTTTTTGAGTGTGATCAGTAATCGCTTCCCGCGCTTGCACAATTTGTTGCTGAGATGACTTGATGTGGTTATGCAGTTCCTGTGGTACTTTCTCCCCGTTTCGCTCAAACGCCGCGGCATTTTTTTGTTGTTCTTCCATCTGTCGAATGAGTCGGGTCAAGTCGCCTTCCAGTGCCGTTTTTTGAGTTTCCAGTGTGTGCATTTTTGTTTCGATTGAACTGATCAGGTCATTCTTCGTGCGATAGGTGGCGAGTAATACCTTGTCATGCGTTTGTTGTCGCTCGATCAATTTTGCTTCTGCTTTGCGCAATTCAGCAAGTCGCTCATCGAATTCCTGCTCTTCTTTAGTTTTAGCTTTTTCTACAATATCTACAGGACGACCTGAAATTGGACTTAATCGTTCGTGACCAAGTGGAATTTGATGGGGCGGTACTTGGTCTGAAAAATAGACTTCACCTTTTTCGTTGATATAACGATACATTTTATTTTTTGCGAATACATTGCCACCGCCTAGTCCAAAGATAAGAGAGGCCAAAAGCAAACTATTAAATAAATCGCGTTGTTGCATCAGAAAAGAAACCTAATCGCCTTGTGATTGAGTCGTTATTGTAGTCGTACTATTAAAATATTCATATTCGGATATTTTTGATTTTCAGTAAGCGTGTTGGCAGTCTATTTGACGAATTAACGGTCCTACAAAGTAAATCCGAATTGCAATGGCGCCGGTAGAAAGGGAAGACTTTTTGGCGCTGTGACGGCAACTCTCTTTTCCCTCCCTGTTTCACCGCTAAGCAGTTTACAAGCCGATGGACTGACTGAAAACTCCCCGGCAATAAACTTCAGCACATGTTGATTGGCTTTGCCATCAACCGGCGGGGCTTTAATGCGTAACTTTAATCGATCTCCATGTAAGCCAACCCATTCATCTTTGCTGGCTTTGGGCTGAACATGGAGATTTAAAATCAAAATACCTTTGTCAAAACTGTACCAATTCATGGGTCGGATTAACCGATCAGGCTGGCCAGTTGATGTAAAGGTGGCAATAACACCATTTTTGCCAGTTGCAGGAGCATCAGCACCGCCAAGGGCGATAAATCAATGCCGCCTAGATCAGGAATGATTTTGCGGCAGGTATTCAACAGTGGCTCAGTCAGGCTATAGAGCAATGAAACGGCAGCACCAAAGCTACCCGGATTGATCCAGCTGAGTATGGCCCGAGCAAATACCGCATAGATCAAAACGTTAATCAGCAAGGAGATGAGTTGGGTCAATGATAAAACGGCCAATGCGCCCAAACCAACAGATACCCCCTTTAACATGAAGATCGAAAAATCCGACAACATTTGTATGCCAAGCATAAGTACCAACGATGATGTATCGATTTTGCCGATTGACGGCACAAAACGACGCAGAAATTTCAGCGGTGGATGGGTGATTTTGACCAGAAATTGCGAAATCGGATTGTAAAAATCAGCCCGGCTCCATTGCAGCAAAAACCTGAGCATGACAGCAAGCACATACAATGAAATCAAGCTGTCGATGATGAAGATGATCGGGTCGGTCATGTAGGATGAGCCCATTATAAAGTCTCCGCTTGTTTGGACATTTCGATTGAGCGATCTCTCGCTGCATGCAAGGCTTTAGCCACTAATTCGCTAAAACCGCCGTTTTCAAAAGTTTCAATGGCGCGCTGTGTCGTGCCTCCGGGTGAGGTGACGCGTCGGCGTAATTGGGCCGGAGATTCGTCGGATTCCAGTGCGATTTTTGCCGCCCCAAAAGCAGTTTGTTGTACCAGTAAGCGGGCGGTTTGTTCGCTCAACCCTAGTTCTAACGCCGCTTTTTCCATCGCTTCCATCAACAGAAAATAATAGGCCGGGCCACTGCCGGAGACAGCGGTGACGGCATCAAGTTCACTTTCTTGATCAACCCATAAGGCAAGCCCTACGGCGCGCAAAATATTTTCAGCCAGATCTTTGTGTTCAATTGTTACCTGATTATTGGCATGCAGCGCTGTGGCACCGGTTAAAACCAATGCCGGTGTGTTAGGCATGCAACGGACGATAGCCACATCACTACCCAGCCAGCGTTGTAAACTCAGTTGGCTAATGCCGGCGGCAATGGACACAATTAGCGGCTGTTTTTCCTGAACCAGTGGCGCAATGCTTTTGGCGACATCAGCCAGCCCCTGTGGTTTGACTGCCAGTACGACCACGTCAACAGCATTCACCAGTTCATCATTATTGGCGGTGCTGTTCACCCCCAAGCTTCCTGTCAGTGCAGACAACACTTCTGAATTGATATCAGACACCCAAATTGAATGCGCGGCCTGACCGCTGGCGATTAAGCCCTTAATCAGACTTGATGCCATGTTACCGCCGCCAATAAAACCTATTTTCTTTGTTTTCATGAGTCCAATGTGTAATGGTTGATTGGTTTAAAACATTTTACCCTATATGGTGACCAAGCCGTAAAACACAAGCGCAGGAGCATTGATAAGCTGTGCTAAAGTAGCCCGGTTACTCTATTCAAAGCTTATGATTGATACCATTTATATTGAAGAAAATATTCAGCAACACCCGCGTGTTATTGAGATCTTG
Source organism: Methylococcaceae bacterium (assembly GCA_013141375.1). Lineage (GTDB taxonomy): Bacteria > Pseudomonadota > Gammaproteobacteria > Methylococcales > Methylomonadaceae > JABFRC01. The sequence goes on from JABFRC010000184.1 coordinate 23,796, forward strand.
GCGCGCTTTCCACAAGCCAGGCACATCACTTGTGGCCGTTACGGGGAAGTATTTAACCCTAAAGGGCAGCATTTCCGCTTACAAAAGCAGCAACCCGCGTTGATTCTGGCTGAGAAATACCGCCATTTTGCGTTGCCTGCGCCTGCGGGCTATGGCATCGGTTCGACCAAGAATTACTATTTTTCGCACATGCTCAATTGCCTGTATGACTGCCGGTATTGTTTTTTGCAAGGCATGTATCAGTCTGCCCACTACGTGTTATTCGTAAATTTCGAAGACTTCCAAAGTGAAATCAAGCAGCTGTGCGAACAAACGCCCGATGAGCCTGTGCATTTTTTCTCCGGTTACGATTGCGACAGTCTGGCGCTGGAGCCGGTCACGCATTTTGCGCAAAGCTTTTTGCCCTTTTTTGCCGAATTGCCTAACGCCTGGCTGGAATTGCGGACTAAAAGTACGCAAATTAGAAGCTTGCTTGAAATCGATCCATTGCCGCGTTGCATTATTGCCTTCAGTCTGTCTCCCGATGATCTGGCGCAAAAGCTGGAACACAAAGCGCCTTCGTTGCAGCGTAGACTCGAAGCCCTGGCAAAATTGCAGCAACAGGGCTGGCTGATCGGTTTGCGCTTTGATCCCTTGTTATATCAGACCGGCTTTGAACAACATTACCAGCCATTTTTCGAACAAGTGTTTGCCGTTGTTGACCCAAATCGACTGCATTCCGTGAGCCTAGGCACCTTCCGTTTACCGGATAATTACTTCAAAAAAATAGCCAAGCTCTACCCGGAAGAAAAACTCTTTGCCGGTCCCATGGTCAGCCAAAAAGGCATGATGTCCTATCCAGCAGCCCTGGAGCGTAGCCTGATGGACTTCTGCACCGAACAATTATTACGTTACATTCCCGAATCCAAGCTATTTCCATGCACACTGTAAAACGCAACGTATTAGTCACCGGCGCTAGCTCCGGCATCGGCCGCGCGATTGCCAGGCAACTATTGCAGCTGGGCCATCATGTCTTGGGCGTATCCCGTGATGTCAGCAAATTTACCAAGCCGCTGACCCACTTCAGCCCGATACAACTGGACTTGGCGGCACTTGACCAATTGCCCAAACAACTCAAGCAAGTGCAAAGCGATTTTCCCAACATCGATGCGGTAGTGTTTTGTGCCGGTATCGGCCAATTTGGCGGGCTGGAGGAGTTTTCATACCTGCAAATCGAACAACTACTCGCCATCAACTTCACCAGTTCAGTGTTTTTAAGCCGCGCCTTGCTGCCGACATTAAAGCGTAAACCACACACCGATTTAGTATTCATCGGATCGGAAGCTGCGCTAAAAGGCAGCCGCAAAGGCGCGCTGTATTGCGCCAGCAAATTTGCCGTGCGCGGCTTTACCCAGGCGCTACGGGAAGAATGTGCCAAAAGCAATGTGCGGGTATGTTTAATCAACCCCGGTATGGTGAAAACGCCGTTTTTTGATGACTTGGCGTTTGAACCGGGTGACGATGAAAGCCAATTTATTCTGCCGGAAGATGTGGCCGAGGCGGTATGTTATGTGCTCAGCAGTCGTCCGCAGATCGTCATTGATGAGATTAATTTAAGTCCGTTGAATAAGGTTGTGAAGTTTAAGAAAAGCTGACTTACAGATTGCTCGCAGAATAAGGGCTTGTGGATTTTTAATCATCAGACGATCTGCGGAAATCATTTAAAACAGTGTTGGGATCCAACTTAACCAGCGCTAATTAAGCAATAACCAAAGGCCATTTATGCTGCTAAACCCGACAGAGCTTGAAATTGATCCCACTAATCCTTTCGCAAATGATGCCTTTGATCGGCAACCAGTCATTGACTCATTTGTTGGAATCATCACTTCCCTAAAGGGACCATTCGTAATCGCGGTAGACTCACCCTGGGGAACCGGCAAGACTACGTTTCTAAAAATGCTTAAGGCATCGCTTGAAATTAAAGATCACCCATGTCTGTATTTCAATGCATGGGAAACAGATTTTGCTGAAGATCCATTGGTAGCCTTTGTTGGCGAATTGGACACTCTGATAAAAGAACTTTTACCAGAGGACAGCGCACAAGAAACAATGAAATCTGTGAAAAAGATGGCTGGTACTATGGCCAAAAGGGTAGTTCCTGCAGCAATAAGAATCGCCACAATGGGGACGATTGATCTGGCACCAGAAGTAGAA
>JABFRC010000091.1 GCA_013141375.1 Methylococcaceae bacterium
GTTGCTGCGTTCCTGCATATCGGCGCTAACCAGCATAATGACTTTTTTAGGCTTCAAATTATCGTCAAGTACCGGGGTGAGGTTGGGTATCGGTTGCGCGGATACCAGAATCAGGTGGGTGGTGATGTTCATGTTTAGTTCCCTGATCTGGTTAACGTAGGCTGTATTGCTTAGGAAGTTGAGCAGGTAATTCTTTTATTCCAACACTGGCCGCTTCGGCTAGCAGCATGGGGATAAATTGTTGATCTAGCCAAGACTGAATAATTTGCCAGTCGCAGGCTTTAACGGGCTCAAAACCATGGGCCAAGATTGATTTGTTTCGAATTTTAATATGGTTAAACAGGTTTTTCTCTTCTCTATTGATAAAGCTTGCAGCTTCACCTGCGGTTTTGAATTTGACTAATTGCCAGGCGGCAAATAATCCTGCTTGCCATTGTCCGTCTCTATTTTGGGTGAGAGTGACGCCTTCGGGAATGACGGATTTGTCGACGTTTGCTGTTTCAATACCGCACTGGTTTTTTAACAGCCATTGTGCGGTCCATTCAATCAGGCGATAAACGCGGGCAATGGCATCATCGAAGCGACCCTGGGCTGCGCGACGCTGGGCGTTTAGAAATAAATCCAGCAACTGTGCGGCTTCACGTTTGGCAATATTATTATCATTTAATCGCATGGCAATGGCCAAATAGGCTTTAATTTTGCCCGGTAAGCTGGGCGCATATCGCTGAAGAATGACTAATGGAGCTTGATGATTGAAGTTGTCCCACTCGGCAAAGGCATGGCTTAGTTCACGAAAGCGAGCGTAATCGCCGCGTAATTGGTTATTGTTTGGGGCTTTTACAAGTTGCAATCCTGCCTCAGCTTCGCTGTAGGCAAAGCGTGTCCATGCCTGGCGATAAGGAGCGATAAGGCGTTCAAAACGGATTTGTTCAATGTTGGCGCAAGCGGCATATTGTGAGCCATCATGAACCTTAATTAGATCGCTGCGACTACCGGTAATTAGTTGCAATTCAATGTCTTGACGTTCTAATGCGGCCATCACTAAACCGGCACTCATGGACTTGGTGCCACCGGTGTAATCGGCAACGATCTTGGCGTTTGGAAATCGGTTAAATACCGAATCAATGGCATGACTACATGCAAGATAAATCTGGTCCAGATCATCGGACAGCGTGCTGCAAACTTCAAATTGTTCCGCAGTTAAGCCGGTTTGTGCCGGTATATTTGGCAGGGTAGGCTTATCATCACTGAATTGGTCTTTAATGCAATTACCAGTGCCAGTGATTTGTATGCTTGAACCCGCACGGCCAGTGGCTGAATCTTTGTCGGTACAAATGAAAATCACGTAGTCAGGGCGTTGATCGTAAATAGCGCTAACAATGGGCTGATGGCTACCGCCGACTGTGCAGATAAGGATGTTGGTCATAGTGGCTTGGATAAAAGTTGATAAAGGTGGGCATCAACGACTTTAAGTATTTTTTCTTTGCTATCTCCCGAAAGAAAACTATGCACAAAGCCCTGTTTGATCATGGCTAACGTGTCCCAAAGACTTAGCTGGTGGCCGCTCATCGCTGCGGCTGTTAAATACTCATCGGCCAAGGTTGTGCGGCTTATGCCAGGGTTGTCGGTGCAGATGGAAAGCGGCAGGCCTTGTTGCCATAACGCTAAAAGTGGGTATTGGGGGTAACTATGGCTGGCTGGGTAGCGAGGATCATTAAACCCAACCACTTCCCGGTTAGAGCTTGGGCAGAGTTCCAGACAGATATTTCGGTCTCTGAAACGTTGTGCCAGTTTTTCATTATCATTAAGTGTTAAGCCATGACCGATACGGTCGGCATGCAGATGATAAGCAGCTTGCCAGATGGATTCGGCTTGCTCGCCCTCACCTGCGTGAATGGTGATAGGTAGGCATTCTGCAAAAGCTGGTGTAAACAAGTGAGCAATATCTTCTGGTTTAGTTTGCTGTTCATCGCCCGCCATATCCAGTCCCACGACAAAGTCTGGTAATTGCTGTTTGGCAATGACGGCCAGATGAATAGTTTTTTGTAATTCTGTTTGCTCAGCACGACGGTCGGCAATGATGATAAAACGAAACTGGGGCTTAGTTTCAATTGGCAAGCTTGTCAGAATTTCAGTGAGCGTTTGTTGGAACGTTTTTAAAAATGTCAGGCCGTCACCGTATTTTTGTGGACTGCCGCGCAGTTCCACATAAGCCAGTCCTTCGCTGATAGCTTGCTTAACGATAGCTTGGGCATAGGGTTTGATGCTGGCCGGGTGACCTAATAATGCAGAACCAGTCAGTTCACCTGGGCGTTCGTAGACGGCAAAACCGTATTCATGATCTTTTAAAGCGATGCGGGATTCAGTAGTTCCCCAGAGGTTACATTGCAGTTGTGCTGTGCTGGCATGCAGGAGTAAGGCAGCACTGTTATGGCTACGAATACCTTTTTTTTTAAGTTGCTCAGGCCAATGCCAGGGCCAAGTTAAGTTATCCAACAATGCTTGGCAGTGCTGGAACGCTTGGGTTTGTTCTTCAGCGGTTAGGCTTTGCCAAATGGCCTGCGCCACACTACGTTGATCGTCTAAATCCAGACAGCCCCCAAGGTGACGGTGCAAGTCGGCTTTGGGCAGGTTGATTAACCAATCACGATGCTGTTCGCTCAACTTGGTTTCACGTAGATGGTTAATCACACCCGGCGGCAGGCGATATAGACTGCGCCAGTTTTCGTGACGTTCGTCGCGACTGATTTCCAATAAAAAATTACCGAATAACCGGCTGCTGGCCCGCTCGCGTTTATTCAATTCTCGGGTGAGGACGGTATCAATATCTTGGAATTGCGCAATTTGATTCGGCTCGGGCAATGATAACGGGTAATTTTTGCTTTCAAGGATGGGGCCGACATTATCAACGGTAATATCCAAGAGATCGCTACGCGTGTTTTGTCCTGCAATCAGAGGTGTAATTTGCTCAGCTAACTCGGAGGGTAAGGCTTGAACTAGTAATTCTGGTTGTGGGCTGCTAAGGTCTTGGTGTAATTGGTCGGCACTAATGACATGCAACAAAGCCTGACAGCCGAATAAGCTACCTGCCCATTGCATGTCAGCGCTCATGGTTTTACGACCGCCGGCTAGTGATAATACAACTTGTCCCGCTATGACAGTGCTGCTTCCACCTAGTGGATTAGCGTACTGATGGGCTTTTAGGCACGCACGGATAATCAATTCGCGAATCTTGCCACATTCATCTTGATTGGCGAGTTGGTCAGTATGTTCCGCCTGCCAGATTCTCAATACTGGCGCTTGCGGGCAAAGTTGAATCCATTTTTGCAATTGCATCAGACTTTTTTGGGTCTGTTCTCCTTGAGTGGTACAGACCCAAATTTCATCCGGGGCTTGCAGTCGATAGTCAATTCGTAAGGCGTTTAGATTGCTTAGTTGTGGATGATGTCGGTAAAGCGGCAGTCGATCAGGTGCCAAAAATGCATAGGCTTCAGGAATGACTGCCCAACTGGCACCAAGGGTGCAAAGCAGTATGTTTTTGGGCATTGCTTTTAAGGAAATTCCTTCCTGTGCTTTGGTCATTTGTATGTCAAAACTAATCTTGAAGGTATTTCAGCACTTTTTGACTGCGCTCTTTGAGTTTAACTTTTTTGTCATTACTTCCTGCAAAATCAGGCATCCATTTGCCAGCTTGCTCCATTAGTACTTTTACTTTTTGCGCAACGATTTTGGCATCAGCAGATTCCCAGCGACCTTTTTCAAGCTCTTGCAATAGACGGGTATCGTGATCCGCTACTTGTATGGGTTTAAGGAAAGCTTCAATTTCCTGGTCAACAGGGCTAAGACTGGCTAGGCGTTGTTGTTCTGCTTCTTGTTTTAATCTCAATTCTTCGACTTGCTGCAGTTCAGCTTGTCTTTTGAGTTGCTCTTGCTCTTGTCTTAATTCAGCTTGTTGTTTTAACGTGTTTTGTTTGGACGATTGTTGCTGCATCCAACTGGTTAAATCATTATTGTCGTTTTCTAGCCATTGTTGAAGCTGGTTGTCAGGTTCTTTTGGGTCAATTTCTACCAATACCCATCCGAAGGGTAATAAGCCTTGTTTGTTGCTTATGTCGTCGGCAGCTAGCCACCAGGTTTTGGGTTGTTTTTCCCAGGTTTTTTCTTTTCCTTTCCCCTTAATCATAATGCTACGTAAACCATTTAGCGTTAATGCCTCGCCACCGCTGTGACGTCCAACCCTAAGCAGAAACGCATCGCCATTATGTAATCGCATGGATAAGCCGTTGTCTAATAGTTGTTCCATCTGATTAAGCCAGTCGGATTTCAGGTAGCCGAGTTCTTTTATGGCGTTAAATTCTTGCCAAAATAGCCATACGTAGAAATCATTGCAGGCCTTAGCAATGTCTTTTGCTGTCCAATGCAACTGCTGTTTTGGCAGTTTGGGGTTGTTTTGGCCAACTGATTGAGTGTTGTGTAGCGTTAAGCTGCCAATAAAGCTTTGGTAATGGTGTGGGGTTACGCATTCCAATAATTGATAGAGATTGCTTGCTTCTGCTTGAGATGGCACCAATTTGCCGTCTTTAAAAACGGGCTTGCGTTTTCGGTTCACCGCAAATTGCACTTGGCATGCCGGTTTATTGGCTTTGCCATGCCATCCTGCATCACCTATTGAAACTAGGCGCATTGGGTCGGTATGAAACTTACCTTCAAATAATAGTTGCTGAAGTTGTTGGTTACGTATGTTACGTTCAATTAATGGCTTTTCTTTCTGGTTGATCCCATCCAATAACGCTGTGCGAATAGCGCCTTTAATGCTACTGCCTGGTAACAAGGGGTTGCCATCAACGGGATTGTAAAAGGTACGTTCAATTTCCAGTTTGTTGATGACTCTTCTACCCTGGCTTTCATTCTGAGCCGTCTTGCCAATGCGTTTCTCATAAAGTGATTTGACTCCACTTGCAATGGGGACAGCTGGCATGGCATAGGCTAACAATTTTTCTCGGTGATTATGAAAGAACGCCTGCACCTTAGTCAGCATAGTGTCATCTGGTTTGCCATTCACTATGCCTAACAATTGCTGCCGTTCACTATCGCTTAATCCAATTAAGGCTGCACGACTGTCAAAGCTGTATAGGGCACCAGCTTCTTCATCAATGACATAGTTACCTGGCTCATAACTTTCATCCGCCCCAATATTTACTGGAGACAGTGGTGTGTATTTAAGGG
>JABFRC010000212.1 GCA_013141375.1 Methylococcaceae bacterium
CTGTTCTTCATGGGGACCAACCATATCTGTATGGACTGGGAACCGTTCATGCTGCCTTACCGTGCCGGTCAATTCTTTGTAGGTGCGACGCTGAACATGTATCCAGGTCCTAAAGGTACCTTGGGTCAAGTGAAAGCGATGAACTCGGTCACCGGTGAATTTGCCTGGGAAGTTCAGGAGAAATTTGCGGTCTGGGGCGGAACGACTGCGACAGCCGGAAACCTGGTGTTCTACGGCACATTGGATGGACAAATCAAGGCCCGCGATAGCCGCAATGGTAAGGAATTGTGGAAATTCAAACTGCCTTCCGGGGTTATCGGTCACCCGATTACTTACGAGCACAAAGGTCGTCAATTTGTTGCCATTTATTATGGTGTGGGCGGCTGGCCTGGCGTTGGTTTAGTGTTTGACTTGCAAGATCCAACCGCAGGATTGGGTGCAGTGGGAGCCTTTAAAGAACTGGCTCACTACACGCAACAAGGCGGCGGTGTGATGGTATTTGCACTGGGTTATTAACACTAGGAAGCAATATGTAGGTTGGGTCGCTTATGGCGCCTAATTTTGGTAACAGCTTTATCGTTAACCCAACCCGCACAACTGCAAACCGACAACAACGGACAAAATATGCATTCAAACAAGTTTTTCGTAGTCGCATTGTGCTTAAGCGCGGGTTTACTCGCGGCTCAAGCGCAAGCAGCAGGTAAGCCGTTAAAAGTCTGTACAGCAGAAAATGAAATGCCTTATTCCAATAAACATGGTGAAGGCTTTGAAAACAAACTGGCAGAACTGGTCGGCAAAGCACTGGATAGGCCTATTAAAGCGGTGACCTGGACTGATCCGCGTTACTTCGTGCGGGACTTATTGGATAAAGGCGAGTGTGATCTGGTGATCGGCGTCGATGCCGGTGACCCGCGCTTATTAACCACCAAGCCTTATTACCGCACTGGCTACGTATTCATTTCCCGCGCCGACGCCAAGCTGGATTTACAGAACTGGGACAGTGAAGTGTTGCATAAAGCACAGCGTATTGCCTTTGTGCCAGATACACCGGTGGAAGTCATGTTGCGGGCGATTGGGCGGTATAACGATTTGTTTAATTATTCTCAGGAACTGGTCGGTTATACCTCCAAGCGTAATCAATACGTTAAATACGAGATGTCAAAACTCGTTAACGAAGTGTCATCAGGGCATGCTGAAATTGCCGCTTTGTGGGCGCCGGCAGCTGCGCGTTATGTTAAGGAATCCACCACACCGCTGGTGATGACGGTGATTCCTGATAACAACGTGCGCGCTGACGGTCAAAAAGTGGGCTTTCATTACAGCAGCTCATTCGGTGTGCGTAAAAACGATACGGCATTACTCGCGCAACTCAACAAAGTGCTGGAAGAAAATCAAAGCGACATTACGAAAATTCTGGAAGACGAAGGTATTCCATTGTTGCCGGAACCCAATGCTAAATAACTTTTACTAACAGGATCAAAATGAACATGAAACACCTACTTTCCGTTTTCGCGCTGATCATGGCTGTCATGAGCACGGCAGCGTTGGCGGATATTGACCTGCGCAACGCCATCACCGGTATGCCGCTGGATATGAGTTTTGCCAAAAAAGGCGGTAATACCGACGCCTTTAAGGAATTTCTTAAGACCGGCAAAAACCCTTACAACGTCGACAGGCAAGCCATCGAAAAAGGCCACGATTTGTACATGACGGCTTGCTCAGGCTGCCATGGTCATGAAGCTGAAGGCAAATTAGGCCCCGGTCTGGCGGACGATTACTGGACTTATCCGGCCAATGCCACCGACAAAGGCTTATTTGAAGTCTTGTTCGGCGGTGCCAACGGCATGATGGGCCCGCAATACGTCAATTTAAACACCGATGAAATGTTATTGATTATGTCTTGGATACGCGACATCTATAACGGTGATCCGAAAAAAGCCAAGTGGTTGAAATAAAACTAACGGTTGAAAACTATCAGGAGAACATCATGAAAAAAATACTCTTACTCAGCGCCGGCTTGGTAATCGCCGGTATGTCAGTCCAAGTCAGTGCTTACGACGGTACCAAATGTAAAGAACCGGGTGTGTGCTGGGAGCCAAAACCCGGTTACCCGGATAAGGTCGCAGGCAGTAAATACGATCCGAAACATGATCCCAACGAGTTAAACAAACAATCGCAATCCATCAAAGAAATGGAAGAGCGCAATGAAAAACGCTGGCAGCATCTAAGCAAAACCGGCAAGTTTGTTTATGACGTGGATGAGATCAATTAAATGTAGGGTGGGCAGGTTTTTTTGCCCACCATTTATACAAACAATGTGGGCAAAAAAACCTGCCCACCCTTCGTAATTTAAGACTAACCCCCTTCTACTCCGGCAGCTCTCATGCAAGCCGCCGGAGCTTTTTATGACAACGATGATCACAGAAGCACAACTTCCCGATTGGCGCGACAAAGCGCTCAAGTTTGAACAACAAATCAATCAAACCTTACTGGGCTTGCAACCTGCGGTAAGAAATATCCTGATCGCGGTGTTTGCCAGAGGCCATGTGCTGCTGGAAGGTAATGTTGGCGTCGGCAAAACGACTTTGCTTAGAGCGATTGCCCAGGGTCTGGGCGGCGATTATCAACGTATCGAGGGCACTATCGATTTAATGCCTGCCGATCTAATTTACTACACCTATCTCAATAACGATGGCCGTCCCTGTGTCGATCCGGGGCCGTTATTGAAACAAGGCGACAGGCTCGCCACTTTTTTCTTTAATGAAATCAACCGTGCCCGGCCACAAGTGCATTCGTTGCTGTTAAGAGCCATGGCCGAACGCAGCATCAATGCGTTTAATCGCGATTACCAGTTGCCGCATATCCAGGTATTCGCCGACCGTAACCGGGTGGAAAAAGAAGAAACCTTCGAGTTACCCGCGGCAGCCAAAGACCGCTTCATGATGGAAATTAACATCGATACCCCGAAAGAGTCGGGCATACTCGATGAGCTGATGTTTAACCCGCGTTTTCACGACACCGATCAATTAGTCGCAGGCATCGCCGCCGACATTATTCCTTATTATCAGCTCAATGAGCTGGCAGACACCCTGCAACGCAGCGTGCAAACGTCGCCAAAATTACGCGCTTATGCGCTTGCACTATGGCAAGCCACGCAAGATCCCAATGCCTACGGCATAAAGCTTGCCGATGTCGATATGACTAGCTTACTCAGCACCGGCGCCAGTCCGCGCGGCATGAGTTACTTAATTCGTGCTTCGAAAACACGAGCATGGTTACAAGGCCGCGATCATGTCTTACCCGAAGACATTCAATCTTTATTTCCTGTATGCATGACGCACCGGCTGTTTTTGAATCCAATGTATGCCTACCGCAAAGAACAACTGTTGCCGGAATTGATTGAAGTAATTTTACGGCAGGTGGCGGCGCCTTAGATATTTGATTTAGCCAGATGACCATTTTTTGTACCCCTAGTTCCCACGCGCTGCGTGGGAATTCATTATCTCCGCGCTGCGGTGTAACTAGCGAGTTTTTGGTGTCGCTATCGCGACGATTTTTAATCGGGTTTCCGCACCCGAAGGCGGGATACTTTCTTTTGCACGGCCAAAAGAAAGTATCCAAAGAAAAGGCCGCCCGGATGCCGCTTGCGTCCTGCGCGCCGGTGTATTTGCCGGGGGTTGCCAGAAGGGGCTTCCATGCCCCTCTGGCAACGGGCGGAATCCATTCCGCCCTCCTACGGACTACTCCCGGCAAATACACCGGTGCTCGGCGCGGCATACGGGGATGTGAGTCTTGGTATACCGAATACTCATTAACAAAACGGCTAACAGCCTTAAAAATACTTTGATTCAATTTTTTGATTTTTTCTGATTACTCCATGACCGAACCCCTGCAATACCGCTTGCCTTGGCAATCAACTTCCATTTACCCCGGAGCTCATCCCGGCCGAATGGTGGGTGCCGGGCAGTTGTTTAATCGTCATGAGCCATTGATTGCCAGTCCCGATCCCCGGCGGATTGACTTGCGCGCCAGTGTGCTCGATCCATTCGGCGGCTACCGGGTACGGGTATTTCTGCAACAAAGTACCGTCAATGTTTATTTAATTGCCGATTTGTCGGCATCGATGGGGGCAGGCGACAAACCCACTATATTGCAAAACCTATTACTGGATTTGGCTGATGCAGTGGCGGGATACGGCGACAAACTTGGTTTTATCGGTTGTTCGCAAAGCATTGAACCGCGCTGGCGCTTAACTGCGAGTAGACAGCATCAAGCTTTCATTCATCTGATTCAGCAACTGCAAGCGCATCAATTTAATGGCTTGGCAACCGCGTTAAGCGAGGCTGCTGCTTATTTACCTGAACGCCGCTCCTTGGTGTTTTTATTCACAGATTGTCATTTTCCTATGCCCCAACTGGAAACCCTACTACGTACATTACAAACTCACGACGTGGTGCCGCTGGTGCCTAGCGATTTACAACACTATTTACGCTTGCCGGACTGGGGCATGGTCGCATTCCAAGACTTGGAGAACCGCGGAACCAGAACTTTGCTGATGCGCCCGGCCTTAAAGCAAAAAATTGTTGCCGCGCACCAGCAGCGTCAAGGTGAACTGACGCAATGCTTTCGGGCCTTTGGCATGGAGCCGTTGTTTATCCAAGATGCATACAGCAGTCAGCAAATCAATCAATATTTTCGGCAGAGAGCAGCATGAGAAGTTCGTTATTTATTAAAGTGCTATCGCATACATGCAAATGATTCATAAAAAGGTAGGTGCGAATTTATTCGCACAAAATAGACTGAACATGCGAATTTATTCGCACCTACAAATACTCAGTTTATTCATGTTAATGCTATTGGCTGGATGCTCAGGATCGGTCACCGAACCGGTGAGTTATTTTGTCGTGGAAACGCCGCGCCCGTTCGGCTATGTGATTGGTGATGAAATCGCCCAGCGTATCGTGATTGAAATGAGGGCGGGGATTACCTTGCAGACCGCGAGCCTGCCCGCACGTGGTCAAATCAACCGCTGGCTGAACCTGACGCAAATCACTGTCGAACAGCAAGGCGCGCAAACGGTCATTCATCTGCGCTATCAGATTTTTTACGCACCGCTGGAAGTCAAAATGCTCAGCTTGCCGGGCTTTACCTTGCAGTTTGCCCAGGGTGATAGCACTTTGACTAAAGTAGTGCCGGATTGGTCGTTTA
>JABFRC010000053.1 GCA_013141375.1 Methylococcaceae bacterium
GAGCTGGATATGCTGACCCTGACGGCTACACCGATACCGCGCACCTTGAATATGGCCATGGCAGGCTTAAGAGATATTTCCATCATTGCCAGCCCGCCGCCTAACCGTCATGCGATCAAGACCTTCATCAGTGAGTGGGTGGATGCGCAAGTGCAAGAGGCGTGTTTGCGCGAAATCAAACGCGGTGGGCAGGTGTTCTTTTTGCACAACGATGTCAAAAGCATGGAGAAAATGACGTTGGAACTGGCGGCGCTGGTGCCGGAAGCGCGCATCGAAATGGCGCACGGACAAATGCCGGAGCGCGAGCTTGAACGCATCATGCTGGATTTTTATCATCAGCGCTTTAACATTCTGGTGTGTTCGACCATTATCGAGAGCGGCATCGATATTCCCAGCGCCAATACCATCATCATCAATCGTGCCGACAAACTGGGGCTGGCGCAGTTACATCAATTGCGTGGCCGGGTAGGGCGATCGCATCATCGGGCTTATGCTTATTTTATGGTGCCGCCGAAAGCGCTGATCAGCAAAGATGCCGTGAAAAGGCTGGAGGCGCTCGAAGCATCCGGTGATTTGGGCGCGGGCTTCATGCTGTCATCGCACGATATGGAAATTCGCGGTGCGGGTGAGTTGTTGGGGGATGAACAAAGCGGCCAGATCCAGGAAATCGGCTTTACGCTGTATACCGAATTGTTGGAACGGGCGGTCAGTGCGTTAAAATCCGGTAAACAGCCGGAACTGGATGCGCCGATGGATAAAGGGCCTGAGGTTGATTTGCAGGCATCGGCGCTGATTCCAGAAGATTATCTGCCGGATATTCACGCGCGTTTAGTCTTGTACAAACGCATTTCAAGTGCCGAGAGTTCGCTAGAGCTGCGTGATTTGCAGGTGGAAATGATCGACCGTTTTGGTTTGTTGCCGGAACCGGTCAAAACCTTGTTCAGCGTAGCCGAGCTAAAACAGCAGGCGGAAATCCTGGGTGTTAAGAAAATCGAAGCCAATGCTGCCGGTGGACGGATTATTTTTACTGCCACGCCCAATATCAATGCTGACCAGTTGATCTTGCTGATTCAAACTCAGGCTGCCATTTATAAATTCGACGGTGCGGATAAATTAAGATTTGTTAAAGCCTTCGAGACGATTGATCAGAAATTGGAGTTTATTGCCGATTTGATAAGAAAATTAACCCCGGTGGTTCAGTAATGACAATTAACACAAACAGTTTGCGCATCGGTATGCTGGCTTTGTTGGTGTTGATGAGCAGCAGCCTTAGGGCGCAAGAGCGCGCTTACCAAATAGAGTTGATTGTATTTACTCAAGACCTTCCCAACACCGAGTTATTTGAGCAGACAATTAGCAAAATCGACTGGCCGACTTCGATATCTGAAGTGTCCGATCAGCGGCGCGCACCGCATACGACCCTGGATGAAAGTCTGGTATTACTGGGTAAAGATCCCCATTATCGGATAGTAAAGTATTTTGCCTGGTCGCAAACGCTGCCAGAGTCAGGAGATGCGACCGCCGTTCGGCTGCGTAGCATTGATGGTCAGTTAAATGGTTTTTTGCAATTGCTGCAACAAGAGCAATCACTCAAGGTGTTAGTCGATATTGAATACCCGGCCGATCAAACCGGAAGCAATGTGTTGTATCGCCTGAATGAAAAACGTCCAGTCAAAAGCGGCGAGACGTATTATCTGGATCATCCCCGGTTGGGTGCAATAGTCAAAGTAGAGTTATACCAATCCCAATCCCAATAAGTTCACACGCTATCCCTTCTCCAACGGGAGAAGCTTAGGATGAGGGTTTCAAATAAAAACTTATTGTGATTGGTATTACTATAATTGGCGATACTTACGGGTCTTTCTCGAGTTTTTTCTGCTTGAGATAGTCAATGATAAGTTGAGTGTCATGAACACTCAGTAAGTTCTCAAAACTCGGCATCTGCGTGCCGGCCCGATAAGTCGACGCGTTACGAATAAATCCCGACAATTCATTCTCTTGGAAATATTCACTGATGTTTTTAGGAATGTTCAATTCAGGGCCGACGCTTCCACCCGCCAGATTGACTGAATGGCAGCGGATGCAGTAGCGGCTGAACAGTACAAAGCCTTTTTTGACATCAGCGTTCTTAATATTTGCCGGCGCAGCTTTGCCGTAATAACTCGATGCCGGTTCCAGAGCGATGGATGTCAGTTGAAATGGCCAGGGATATTGCCATTTATCCAGGCCAGCTTTGGGCCAGACCAGATAGTAGGGCTCAGGTGTGATGGTTTTCTTGCCGAATTGGAAAGGCTGCCAATTATCGCTGCCGGCAGCCAGATCTTTAAAGGCGATAAAGCCGGGTTCTGACAAGGCATCCTTGTAGGACATCGCAACTTTATAGCCATCTCTGGCGGTAAAAACAATGACCCAATCCGCAGCATCTTGGTCACCGGTTATCGATAACTGACTGAGTATGTCGGCCAGGGCGTAGGCTTGGTATTTTTTGGCCGAGCTATAAACCGGGTCGTGGCTTATATCTATGGCTTGTGCGTTTAGGGCCTTGAGCTGATCGGTTCGGGTCAAATCAAATTTTGGCCAGTCATTGGCACTGCTGGCTTGTATACAAAAGACCAAGAGTAATTGGAATAGGGCTTTGAGCATATTCATGGTTGTTTTCTCAAATGCTGAATGAGTTCAATGAGTTCATCTTCGTCAACCGGTTTGGTGAAGTAATAATCAAAGCCGGCAGAATAGGCTTCCGTTATTTTTTCGTCATCGGCATAGGCGCTGATGGCGGCGACGACTAAGTTGTTGTGCTGTTCACGCAGGATAGTGATTAATTCCAGGCCGGTCATCAAAGGCATATTGAGGTCGATGAGGGCCAAGTCATATTGGGTTTTATTAAGTAGCTCGAGCGCTTGTTGGCCGTTACTAACGGAATGCACGATACAGCCCTGAAGCTCTAACAGGTTGGCTAATAACAGCAGGTTGATTTCATTGTCATCGGCTATCAACACAAGATATGTAGAATCTACATTGCTGGTATATTGCTGAGGAAAATTAACGGCTGAGATGTTTTGAGTACTAGCGGGTAAAGGCAGGCTAATGGAGAAAATACTGCCTTGACCAATGGTACTGGATACCGTTAATTCGCCATTCATTGTGTTGACCAATTCTCGTGTGATGGCTAGCCCCAAACCTACGCCTTCGCGCATGTATTCAGTTGGGTTGATTTGCACAAACGGTGAAAAAATCTGTGATAAATCCTGTTCTGCGATACCACAGCCGGTGTCAACGACCGTCAGTTTTAACTCACCATTGGCATACGCTGAGCTGACTATAACTTCACCGTGGTCGGTGTATTTAATTGCGTTGTTTAACAAATTCACAATGATTTGCCGAATACGCTTTTCATCGCCTCGCAGGAAGTGAGGGATGCGGGCGTTGCGAAGGGTCAGGGTCAGATTTTTTTCATCGGCCTGGAGTTTGAAAATGTCAACAATGCCGCTTAGCAGGTTTTCAAAATCAAAATCGGTGAAATCTATTTTTAGCTGATTGGATTCGATGGTCGCAATGTCCAGCAAATCAGTTATCAAATTTAAAAGGTGATCGCTGCATTTTTTAATAATGTCGATTTGCTTTTTGTCATTTTCAGCCAGCGATGTCTTTTTTTGGAGCAGGCGTGCAAACCCAACTATGCCATTTAAAGGGGTGCGAAGTTCATGGCTGATATTGGCTAAAAACTGGCTTTTGGCCTTGTTGGCAGCTTCTGCGGCATTTTTTGCCTGCAATAAATCTGCAGTGCGTTCTTCAACGATAGACTCAGTTTGAAAGTATCGCCCAGTCAGCATTAACAAGCCGATACCCAATGAGCTTGTAAATAGCAAACCGCTGATTAATACCCACCAAATTGACCAGTGAATATGCGAGTGCATCATGACTAAGTCATGATGGAAACTAACCAGCCATTGTTGATTGGCAACATGGAAAGAATATTGCTGATAGGCACCAATATTCGGGTTGCGGTTAGTGGTATAGATTATTTTGGGTTCTTCAGATATTGACTCAGGTAAGGCGCTGATGGTTAGAAAGCAGCCATGATTATTGAGCTCATCCAGTGCTTGGTGGACAAGCTCAGACATATTGATTGAGGTAATGATGTTGCCCAGCAATGAATTATCTTGTTCGCTAAAAACCGGCGTGACTATATTAAGTAGGCCGTTTTCAGTGATGAGGTAATCTTTTCCGTCGGGTGTTTTGAAAGTGTTCGGGTTGTTGTGTAAGAGTGATAACGGTGGCCTTGATGAGCTGTGGTTGTTGAGAACTGTGGTGATGGCAGCGTGTTCATTATTCAAACTGGTTATTGGAAACCAGCTGATGGTGTTGATTTCTTTAAATGAAGACAGTGAGCGTTTACTGAATAAGGAAAACTGTTTGGGTTCAATCAAACGAGAGCCGATATAGAAATTTTTTACCGCATCTATGGCTCTAAAGTCACCTTCAATGCGGTTTTTTAATGCCTGGGATAAGGTAATTGATTGGTCAATTAATTGCTGGTGTTGTTGTTCTTGTTCGGCTTTTCGGACATAAAAGAAAAACATTAATACCAGAGTGAAACTCAGTAACAGTGGTACGCCGACAGAAAACCGCCGTTTGCCCCATGTCGCGTTGGGTTTGGCAAAAAAAACCAGCATCAATGGTGAGAAAACTAAGACGCCAATAGTGTCGCCCACCCACCAGCTGACCCAGTTAACGGGGATTTCAGGAGGAGTGACAATGCCAAAGATCAACATGCATGTAATGCCAATTGTGGCTGGAATCAGGCAACTGATGGGGCCGCCGAATAGCATGAAGAGTAATATGCTTCGATTATCTGTTAATGGATTAGGGAAACCGACATAGTGTTCGATTAACAATTTGCCAGCGATCGCACAGCCGGTTGCACCTAGTCCGGTGGCGGCATAGATCGGCAGGGATGTATCGTTAAAACCAAAGGCATAGGCACTGATGGCAAAGTTCCCGATAAAAATACCCGGCCAGATTCGGGTACCCAGCAACAACATGGCTGCCAATGAAATACCTGCCGGTGGCCAAAGTCCCCCAGCATTGCTGGGCGGAACTTTAATCAATAAGCCCAATAAGCCAAAAATGAAATAGCTTGAAGCGACAAGTCCAATGAGACCTAGATTAATGGTTGCTTGCTTTATGTTCACGCAGCGACTTCACGAGCCATGGCTCGTTTGATGTTTGATATGGCAGTTTCGCTAAGTTGGGCTGTTCTGACATGGTCATTACACAATGCACCTCTGAAACCTAGATAATCCGGCTGATAAGGTAACAGTCGGGCTATATCTTCTATCTTAAGGGAGCCGGCCAAGCCACAGAGCAATTGGTGTTTTTTGGCGGCATTGACGAATTGTGCGATGGCCGTTGCGGTCATCAATTGAGTTAATGAGCCTTGTTGTTTATTGATGGTATCGAGCATGACGCCGCTGAAGCCGTGATTTTTTAATGCGGTTAATAATGCCAGGTCCGGTTCGGAGTCGGCAAAGAGCACGGCAATGAGCTGGCACTGATAATGTTCCTTCCAGTCATTGGTTTTCTCGTGCAGTTTTTGAAGCGTTGCCAGCCAGTCACCATCGGGGAAAAAACCGATTTTGACATAATCAACTCCGGTATTTACAACGTTTTCTACGGCGTTGAAAATAGTAACGGGATCCAAAGGCAGATCTCCAATTGTGGCGCTCACCGGGCATGCCTTGTTAACGTAGGCTACGATTTCATTAATCTGGTCGATTTCCAGTGCGCCCAGTGCGCCTTGGTTTGGCTGTTTCAGATCAATGATGTCGACTTCCATAGTCAGTGCCAGTCTGGCTTCGATTAAGCTGTTTACGCTGGCTAGCATTCCAGTCATGCATCATTCTCCGATTTGTGGTTTTCAATGAGGACCATTAACCATGACCAGGCTTCAAGCTCCCGATCTCCCGCGGTTTTTTCCAGGCCGATTCTTAAATAACTGAGTTCAGCTTCAATTTTTTCTGGTGACAATCTGCCAAGTCGACTGACCAGAATGGCGGCCTCTAGTACAGAATATTGCGCGCGATTGAAACCTTGAAACGGTGAATGATTAACGGTGTGCACAGTCTTGCAAAATAGTTTGGGGCGAATGGGATCTTGCTCAATACGCGTTAGTTCAACTTCGGTGTGTGCGAGTGCGCAGCTGAGAACCGACCCTATAATTTTTTCTGCCGGCTTCATTGGCCAATCTCGGCGACCGGTTAAGCACCCTGCAAAGACTCGGACATCATCGCAATAATTGATGGCAGCTGTTTTTGTTGTGAGCAGGTTGTCGAGAGTGGTGGATGGGCGAAAGGGTAAAATAATGATGTCGTTATCTATGATATGGACGCCCATTGGGGCAATGTGAGTCGTACCCATACTATTTTGGGTGGTGACAATAATTTCTTGAATCATGAATGTTTTTTTAAGGTGTTTCCGGCAGGCTTGAAAGTATGAAGATCAATGGTCGGTTCCGTGGATTCTGTGGAACAGCCCCATTGTAAAGCTTGGTCTTGGGTAAATCGCTTGCCGAGTTGCCAGGCGATTTGTGCGCGGGCCAACTCAACACCTAGGTAGAAGGCATGGCCGCCATCTGTTTGCACTTGCAACGTCGGAAAAAAATCAAAAGGGTCGGTAGCTGTATAGAAACCATCACGGTTGTAAACGTGTACGCCTTCATCACTGGTTTGAATGCGAAAGCTGGGATCTTTGATTTGCCCTGCCCATTCTTTAATGTCTTCCAGTGAGTTGGGGTAGGGCGACGCGTCGTGTAAGGCCATCAAGCCGGGGTCTATGTGCTTGGGAAGGGTGTTTTGTTGTTTGGCGGCGAACATGATGCGGCGAGCCAAATCAGCTTCTTTGATGGCACGGCAGGCATGTCTACTAACTTGAGTGGCAAGTATGTTGTTAATGTTTAGCTCTGAACAAATACCCATCAATATGGCATTCATGCCCATGGTGTCTGCATGGGTCAGTTCGGTAATGTTACCCACTCCGAGCATTATTTCAACGTCCGGGTGATTTTGTCTGACGGTATGGTAGCGGACAATGGACTGGGTAAATCCGAAGTGCAGCGGATCTAAAATCGGGTCAACAATAAAGGCGCGATTTTTACTTTGCATAATCGCAATTGCCCGATCGAGAGAATTTAAGTCTTCGTGCTTTTCGGGGATCAGAATGGGCGTCGAGGCGACTTCATCGGCAATCCAAAGTGTGCCCTCATGAAGGCTCAGAAGATAGTCAGCGCCTGCTTTGCCACCGCGCAGCAAATCGCTTTCGTTCAATGAGTCGATACTTACGACAAAGCCATCATTTTTTAATGCCTGAATGGTTTCTTCCATGTGCGGGAAGTCAGTGCTGGGTAAGCAGCCAATGTCAATCACATCAGCGCCAATGCTTCGGTAAAATTCAGCGCGCTTAATAATGTCCTGGACACTTACGTTCGGTGCATCGACGATTTCGGCAAAAATATTTACCTGATATTGGCTCAGGTCGTATTTATGAGCAGCCTGGCCAAAATAAACGGGTAAGTCTTTAAGTTCTTCGGGACCTCTTTCAACTGGTAAGCCTAATATTTTTGACAAGGATTCAATATCGCCACGGCAGCGACCAGGGAGTAAGATTTTAGTTGCGCCAAACGTGTCTGTAAGGCGACGGGCAACCATGTCGGTAGTCATTAGTGCGGCGACTTTGAGTCCGAGTTCATGCACCGTATAAGTGAATTCTGGCTTCATTTTTGCCAGAATGTTTCGTAACTGTCGCTCAGCCAGTCTGCCCGTCAGAAAAAGAATGTGTTCAGCCATACATAAAGATAACAGTCGAAAATTAACTTAAAGTATTTTAACAAGACTAAGCATTAGAATTGTTTTAATAATTTGCAGATGGTAAGTAAGGCTATGCAGTCTTTGCTGAAACTATAATGATGCTAAGGAGCTCGAAAAAGGATGAAGTCACTCCAAACTGTTGATCATTAAAGTGATAAATTAAATTAAGTCAGTGTTAATCGATAAAAAAACGTAGATATCAGGCGTTGCAAATGACCAGGAAGGGTTTGATTTGTTAATGCAAAAACCATGTGCTTCAAATAAATTCATCTTCGATGAAATCAGGCGGCATTGACATTGGTCCCTGTTGTCATTTAAAGTTAGCGCCGCATAAAGATTATGTAACTGATCTGTAAATAACTATTACTATAACCCATTGGAGCACTTATCATGGCACAAGCATTAATTCAAATGGCATTGGATTCTTTAGATTTCGATCAAACTGTGGCACTGGCTACTCAAGTTGCACCGCATGTTGATATTTTCGAAATCGGTACTCCATGCATCAAGCACAACGGAATTGAGTTAGTTAAAACTTTAAGAGCTAAATTCCCAGACAAATTATTATTGGTAGACTTGAAAACTATGGATGCTGGCGAATACGAAGCTACTCCTTTCTACGCTGCAGGCGCTGACATCGTTACAGTACTGGGTGTGTCTGGTTTGGCAACAATCGCTGGCGTTGTTAAAGCGGCCAATGCAAATGGCGCAGAAGCTCAAATTGATTTGATCAATGTTGACGATAAAGTTACCTGTGCAAGAGAGTCTGTGAGATTAGGCGCTCAAATCGTTGGAATCCACACTGGTCTTGACGCACAAGCTGCAGGACACACTCCGTTTTCAGATTTGAATGACATTGCGGCACTTGGCTTAAACGTTAGAATTTCTGTTGCTGGCGGTATTAAAGCATCTACAGTTCAAGACGTTGTTAGAGCTGGCGCAAACATCATCGTAGTTGGTGCAGCAATCTATGGCGCCCCATCACCAGCTGAAGCAGCTCGTGAAATTCGTGAATTGGTTGACGCTGTAAGAGTTTAATTATGCACCAGCAACTTATTCTGGAGAAAATTTCAGGTATCCTGGAAACGACTGACGATGCTTATGACGTAAAGCTCACTAAGCTTTTGGATGGCGCAAAAAGAATTTTTATTTCCGGTGCCGGTCGTTCCAAACTTGTTGGAAACTTCTTTGCAATGCGCTTAGTACATGGCGGTTATGATGTCAGCGTCGTTGGCGAAATTGTAACTCCAAGCATCAAAGCGGGCGATTTATTAGTCATAATTTCTGGTTCAGGTGAAACTGAACAGTTGATTGCTTTCGCTAAAAGCGCCAAAAAAGTCGGTGCTAGCATATTGCTCATTTCTGCAAAAAGTGATTCAACTATCGGTGATCTGGCTGATGCAATCTTTCAGATTGGTCGTTCTGAGTTGTATGGAAAAGTTGTTGGAATGCCTATGGGCACAGTATTTGAACTATCAACACTGGTATTTCTAGAGGCGGTTATTTCCCATATCATTCATGAAAAGGGAATTCCTGAAGAAGAAATGAGATCCAGACACGCCAATTTGGAATAAATCCAAGGGAACGAGCAGCATGAGTGATCGCTGCTCGTTTCTTTTTTATTTCAGTTTTAATAAAATTTTCGTGACAGGTCATCTGTTGTCGCGTTCAATAAATAATAAGAATGTAAGGAGAGAATTATGACTTCGCGTCGAGAATTGGCGAATGCCATACGCGCCCTGAGCATGGATGCTGTCCAAAAAGCAAACTCCGGCCACCCTGGTGCCCCAATGGGGATGGCAGATATCGCTGAAGTTTTGTGGAATGATTTTATTCGCCATAATCCGACCAATCCAAACTGGTCAAACCGCGACCGTTTTATACTTTCTAATGGTCATGGTTCAATGTTGATATATTCCCTGTTGCATTTGACAGGTTATGATGTGTCGATTGATGATCTTAAAAGTTTTCGCCAGTTACATTCCAGAACACCCGGTCATCCTGAATATGGTTATACCGCAGGCGTAGAAACTACTACTGGACCATTAGGTCAGGGTATTACTAATGCTGTTGGTATGGCTATTGCTGAGAAGGTTTTGGCTGCACACTTCAATAAAGAAAGCCACAAAATTGTTGATCACCATACTTATGTTTTTTTAGGTGATGGCTGTTTAATGGAAGGTATATCTCACGAAGCTTGTTCTTTGGCAGGTACGTTGGGACTTGGTAAGTTGGTGGCTTTTTGGGATGACAACGGTATATCAATTGATGGGCATGTTGAAGGTTGGTTTACTGACAATACGCCGAAAAGATTTGAAGCATACGGTTGGCACGTAATTTCAGACGTTGACGGTCATGATTCTGAAGCCATCATTAAAGCAATTGAATTAGCAAAAGCTATAACAGAAAAGCCTACGCTGATTTGCTGTAAGACAACTATTGGTTTTGGCTCTCCAAATAAAGCCGGCACCCATGCTTGTCATGGCGCTCCATTGGGTGAAGAAGAAATAAACTTATCTAAAGCCGCATTAGGTTGGAACCATGGGCCATTTGAAGTTCCCGCTGATGTTTATGCAAAATGGGATGCAAAGTCTAAAGGTGCTCAAGCTGAAAATGAGTGGAATGAAAGATTTGCAGCCTATAAAGCTCAATTTCCAGAATTGGCTAAAGAATTTGAACGTCGATCATCAGGAATACTGCCTGAAAATTGGACCGCTAAATCTGAAGAGTTTGTCAATGCAGTTAATGTTGAAGCCAAGACTACTGCAACTCGTCTTTCTTCTTTAGCGTCGATTGAAGGGTATGCCAAGCTGTTACCAGAATTTTTTGGTGGTTCTGCAGATTTGGGATGCTCTAATATGACAGAGTGGTCTGGATACAAACCATTGCGAGCTGATAAACCAAATGCTAACTATATAAATTATGGTGTGCGCGAATTTGGTATGGCTGCCATCATCAATGGTATAGCTTTACATGGTGGATTGATTCCTTTTGGTTCAACTTTTTTGATGTTCTCTGAATACGCGCGTAATGCTTTGCGTATGGCATCATTGATGAAAATACGATCTGTATTTGTATTCACTCATGATTCTATTGGTCTTGGAGAAGATGGTCCAACGCATCAGCCAATTGAGCAAACAGCAACTTTACGGTTGATTCCTAATATCCAAGTGTGGAGACCATGTGACGCAGTTGAAACCGCTGCATCATGGAAAGCTGCAATTGAACGTAAAAATGGCCCGTCTATTCTGATTTTTTCTCGTCAAAATTTGCCGCACATGCCTAGAACTAAAGATCAAATTGCTGCAATATATCGCGGTGGTTACATTCTTAAGGATAGTGACGGACAGCCTGAAGCAATAATCATTGCAACAGGTTCAGAAGTTGAATTAGCAGTAAAGGCAGCAGAAGAATTAACCTCTAAAGGTAAAAAAATTAGAGTTGTATCAATACCATCAACTAATATATTCGACGCTCAGGATATTGCTTATCGCGAATCCGTTCTGCCGGCTGCAGTCACGAAGCGCGTAGCAGTTGAAGCCGGTGTATCTGATGGTTGGTGGAAGTATGTTGGTAGTCAGGGTGCAGTTGTTGGTTTGGACAGATTTGGTGAGTCTGCACCTGCCGGTCTGCTTTTTAAAGAGTTTGGCTTTACTGTTGAAAACGTAGTTAATAACGTTGAAGCTATTCTTTAAATGAAACAAGTTATAGAATATTAATACAATTCTTGGGCGAGGAAGGTTTGAGGTTTTTGTTATGGAAAGCCTAATAATTTTCTTATCGTTTTAACTACTTACAGGGGAATACCGTGAAAAAAAATTATTTAACTAAAGCTGCATTTGTTGCTTTGCTGTTATCTAGCACGTTAGCAATTGCTGAAGAATACCCAGCAACAAACTTTAAGCCTGTGGTTGTTTTTCAGGATCAGGATGCTAATGAAAGTTCTAAAAAGAACGAATCAGCAGTATCTAAACCAGCTGCAAAAGTTGCTTCAAGCACCAGCGAAGCTTCCAACACAGAGTCTTCATCGGTATCTGAAGAATCGACTCCTGTAGCTGCTAAATCGGCTGCGAAAGAAGAGAAATCAAACACGAATGTATTGATTGGTTTAGGTGTTCTTGCAGCTGCAGGTGTGTTTTTCTTTACTAGAAAAAAGACTTCTACTGCGGCTTCAACTTCACGTAGAGCTGATAATGGTGGAGAAACTGGGGTAGAACGTTACCTGAGAAATCGGAGCTTTGTTGCAGG
Source organism: Methylococcaceae bacterium (assembly GCA_013141375.1). Lineage (GTDB taxonomy): Bacteria > Pseudomonadota > Gammaproteobacteria > Methylococcales > Methylomonadaceae > JABFRC01. The sequence goes on from JABFRC010000053.1 coordinate 12,114, forward strand.
AACGGGCGTTGCAAGATATTTGGACAAGAAAGCCTCAATAATTAAAGAAAAGGCTGAATCAACTGGCGTTTCTAAATATTTAAAAGAAAAATCTCAGTCGCAAAGAACAGTAGCCACTGCTTCTGCTTCACCTAGAGGCACAGTTGGTGGGGCAACAGGCGTTGCAAAGTACTTACGTGATAGAGGCTAAGTTCGTTACATTTATTAATTAATATTAAAGCGCAATTGTATTACTTTTGCGCTTTATGTCATAGATAACTGATCCCGCAGCATATTTTCTCCTACGCAAATGTAGGTTAGGGTTTTATGTATGCGGTTTTTTTTTTATTTTATAGGTACTGAACATGGCAACTTTGTTAGAGCAATTAAGAGAATACACTGTAGTAGTCGCTGATACTGGTGATATACAGGCAATTGAGACATTCAAACCCCGAGATGCAACAACTAATCCTTCTTTGATTACTGCAGCAGCACAAATGCCGCAATACCAAGGTATAGTTGATGATACTTTGAAAGGTGCCAGAGCATCAGCGGGTAAAGATGCAACTGCGGCTCAGGTTGTTTCTCTTGCATTTGATCGTCTTGCCGTTTCGTTCGGTTTGAAAATCCTCGAAATTATTCCTGGTCGTGTTTCAACTGAAGTTGATGCTCGTCTGTCATTTGACACGGAAGCAACTATTGCTAAAGGTCGTGATTTGATCGCTCAATATGAAGAAAAAGGAATCAGCAAAGAACGCGTTTTAATCAAGATTGCAGCAACTTGGGAAGGTATTCAAGCCGCAGCTGTTTTAGAAAAAGAAGGTATTCATACCAACTTGACGTTGCTGTTCGGAATTCATCAAGCTATCGCTTGTGCTGAGTCAGGTATTACTCTGATTTCGCCATTTGTTGGTCGTATTCTTGATTGGTACAAAAAAGATACAGGTAAAGAGTCTTATGCCCCTGCTGAAGATCCAGGCGTACTGTCTGTAACTGAAATTTATAACTATTACAAAAAGTTCGGTTATAAAACTGAAGTAATGGGTGCAAGCTTTCGTAATATTGGCGAAATCGTCGAGTTGGCCGGTTCTGATTTACTGACTATTGCACCGTCATTGTTAGCAGAATTGCAAGCAACTGAAGGCAATCTGGAACGTAAGTTGGATCCTAAGCACGCTGCAGGCTTATCAATTGAAAAAATCAGTATTGATAAAGCAACGTTTGATCGCCTGCATGTTGAAAATCGAATGGCGAATGATAAATTGGCTGAAGGTATCGAAGGCTTTACCAAAGCATTAGAATCTTTAGAAGAGATTTTGGCTGCACGTTTGGCTAGTTTAGAAAGCTAAGATATTCTTAAACTTCCTCGGCAGATATTGTTCTGTCGGGGAAGATTCTAAAAACTTCGAATCCTCCTCTCCTTATTTATCGTCGCAACTGTCGACGCTTTCATTTTTCAACAATTTGTTTTCCCTAAATTTATTGGAATTAGCAAATTAGCCTAACTTCTTTGTTGTTAAACGAACATTATTTGTTGAATGGGTATATTTTAAATGAGCCTAACACCAGTATTTTTACCTGCTTTAATTCAGTCAATCGCTGATGAATTAGAAAAAAATGCTCAGTATATTGCGGCTCTTGATCAAGCCATCGGTGATGGAGATCATTTGGTTAATCTTCAACGCGGAATAAATGCGTTGTTGGCGATGGGGGGCGAATTAGCTGAACTAGATTGGCCAATCGCTCTGAAAAAAATTGGTATGACATTAATGACCGCAATGGGCGGAGCATCTGGCTCTCTTTATGGCACATTGTTTATTGCGATGAGTAAGGCATTTGTAAGTCAGGAGCTGACTATTGCTAATTTTGCAATCATTTTCAATGAGGGTGTGCAAGCGGTTAAACAGCGAGGCAAGGCAGAAGTAGGAGAAAAAACGATGTTAGATGTTTTGATTCCGGTAGGGAACGCCTTAAAAAACGGTGTATCAAATAACCTGTTACTCGCTGATTTGTTAAGCGAGGTTGAACACACTGCAATCTCAGGCATGGAATCGACCCGAGATATGTTAGCAACCAAGGGCAGGGCGTCTTTTCTCGAAGAGCGCTCCAGAGGGCACATTGATCCGGGCGCTAAAACTTGCCAGTTAATCATTTGTGTAATAGTCGGCAGCTTAAGAGAGCAGATATTACCAGCGTAAAACTGCAGTATGTACCGGGGCATCCCATAAGCTCACCATTTCTTCATCAAGCAAGCTTAAAGTAATTGAGCAGCCCGCCATGTCTAGTGAGGTGGTGTAGTTTCCAACAAGCGAGCGACAGATATTGACGCCTTGTTTTTCCCAAAACTGTGCGGCCAGCTCGTATATTAGATGCAATTCCATTAAAGGCGTCCCACCAAATCCGTTGACCAATAAAAGCGCTTGCTGGCCTTTTTCGGGTTTTAGTTCGTCGGTTATAATTTTTGCAATATGGTCAACAATTTCTGTTGCAGTGGCTAGTGGCATGGTTTCTGTGCCACGTTCTCCATGAATTCCGACCCCCATTTCCATTTCGGAATCATTAAGTTTAAAAGTTGGCTTACCTATTGCTGGAACAGTGCAACTGGTTAATGCCACCCCCATTGATGCAGTCACACGATTGATTCTTTCACCTAATGCTTTGCAAGTCGTCAGGTTAGCGCCTTGTTCTGCCGCAGCCCCAAGTATCTTTTCGACAATCAACGTACCTGCAACTCCGCGCCTGCCTGCACTATGAGTTTTGGGTAAAGAAACATCATCGCTGACTAATACACTTGTGTTTTCGAAGCTGAGCATTTCTGAGGCAATTTCAAAATTCATTACATCGCCGGCGTAATTTTTGACGATAAATAAGATTCCCCCACCATTTTCGACGGCCTCCGCAGCAGCAAGCATTTGATCCGGTGTGGGCGAAGTAAATATTTGTCCGGGACACGCTGCATCCAGCATGCCGACGCCTACAAAGCCGGTGTGTAAAGGTTCATGCCCTGACCCGCCGCCAGAAATCAGGGCCACTTTGCCCGCTTTGGTTGCATTGATGCGTTTAACGAAGCGCGGCTGGCTATTGAGTTGAATGATATTGGCATTGGCTTTGGCAAAACCCAGCAAACTTTCGTCTAACAGGGACTCAACATTGTTAATAAACTTTTTCATGGTAAAACTCCGATAGGATTGATTGGGTGCTGTATATCCTTTTTATAATGTTTCACTGAAGTCATCAACCGTAATCACAGTAAGTCGGGCCTGTTCGGCAGTAAGAACCAAGCTAGCTTCACTCTGGGTAATTATGCGCTTACGAATCGCCTCATCAATGACAGATAGTAGATTGCCTTTAGGCAATTGTTGTTGCTTTTGTGCAAGACTGATCTTTTTTTCAATATCTGCTGAAGCAGCTACAGCATTGAAAGCGACTTCAATTTTTCCGGTAACGTCATCTGGATTTTCATTCATGTAGATGCCGCTAGTTAGCCTGTCTCTGACGGCTGACTTGTTAAGTAAGAGTTTAGCAAGTCGATGATTTAGATTATCAGCTGGAGGTGGTAAAGGTTTGCCAATAGGAAAGACAAACATACTCAAAATGAATCCTAGTGATCTCGCTGGTAATAAATCGAAAATTGATGACAGCGACTGTTGCGCCTCAAATAAAGTCTTTTGACACGCCCAATCCAGTAAGGGTAAATCATCTTTTTGTGCGCCCTGATCTTCATAATGTTTGAGCACGCAGGAGCAGAGATAAAGATTGCTTAATACATCTGCAAAACGGCCGGAAATTCTTTCCTTGCGTTTAAGTTCCCCGCCCAGACTGAGTAAGGCAAAATCAGTGCTCAAAGCAAAAATTGCCGAGAGTCTGGTTAATTGACGATAGTATTGCTGAGTGTTTATGTTGCCCGGCGTGTTGGTAAGTCGGGCATTACTTAATCCTAGCCACAAAGAGTTTGCCAAGTTATGCATGATAAAGGCGATATGCTTTAGTAAAACTTTATCAAACTGCTGAATTGCCAGATCGGATTGCTCGATTGTTAGGGCCGCCATTTCTTTTTGAATAAAAGGATGGCAACGGATGGCTCCCTGCCCAAATATCATCATGGTCCGAGTCAAAATATTTGCACCTTCAACAGTAATGCTGACAGGTACAACTTGATAAAGCCTGCCTAAAAAATTTCTTGGTCCCAGGCATATACCGGAGCCACCTTGAATATCCATGCCATCGTTAATTACCCGGCGCATGCGTTCTGTCAGTTGATATTTTATGATGGCGGAAATTACCGCTGGTTTTTGGCCATTATCCAGCGCGGCTGCAGTGACCGAGCGTGCCGCATCCATGATGTAAGTTTCTCCTGCGATGCGAGCAAGCGGTTCTTCAATGCCCTCAAATTCACCAATGGGCAAATTGAATTGTTTACGAATGCGCGCATAAGCCCCCGTATTACGACAGGTGAATTTTGCAGCGCCTGTACTTAATGCCGGTAATGACAGAGCGCGGCCTGTCGCTAAACATTGCATCAGCATTTTCCAGCCATTACCTACTTGCTCGACGCCCCCAATTACCCAATCCATTGGAATGAATACATCCTTCCCCCAATTGGGGCCATTTTGAAATGCCGAATCAAGAGGATTGTGGCGTCGACCTATGGATATGCCGGGCGTGTTTGTTGGAATTAATGCGACGGTAATGCCGATGCTTTTTTGATCACCAATGAGATGATCCGGATCATATAGCTTAAATGCGAGGCCTAATACCGTGGCGACGGGCCCTAATGTAATGTAGCGTTTCTCCCAATTGAGGAGGATGCCTAACATCTTGTCTTGACCTTCAAATGGTCTATAGCAAACGATACCAGTATCCGGCATTGCACTGGCGTCACTTCCGGCATAAGGACCGGTTAAAGCAAACGCGGGCAGTTCTTCACCGCTGGCTAGTTTAGGTAAGTAATGATTTTTTTGCTGATCAGTCCCGTATGCCAGCAATAGCTTAGCCGGTCCCAAAGAGTTTGGGACCATGACTGTTACCGCCGCGGTAGTACTGCGACTGGCAAGCTTCATCACAACTTGGGAGTGTGCGTATTCAGAGAACTCAAGGCCGCCATATATTTTGGGAATAATCATCCCGCAAAGTTTGTTTTGTTTAATGAACTGCCACACTTCAGGAGGCAAATCATGCCGATGATGGGTGATATCCCAGTCATCCAGCATCGAGCATAAGGTTTCGACTTGGCCATTGATATAGTCCTGTTCCTCCGCTGATAATTTTGCAGGGGGTAAATCAAGTAATACCTTCCAATCTGGTTGGCCGGAGAATAGTTGTGCATCCCACCAAGTGTTGCCGGCTTCGAGAGCTTCTTTTTCGGTTTGCGACATTTTGGGTAAGGCGGCGTGCATTAGCCTGAAAACAGGCCGACTTAAAAGGGGTCTTCTTGTGATAGGGATATTGATTAGAACCAAAAATAGCAAAAGGAAGGTTGCCATTACTGAGATGACAGGATTGGATCCATGATAAAAACCGAACAAGCTAATTAACCCAGCTAAAAACAAACTTCCGTAGGGGAGCGGTAACTTGGCGTAGGCCCATAGAAATAAAAGGGCAAAAAAAGCGAATAACCAGAGCATAAGTGACCTCCTGGGTACTTTCATGTTGGTAGGGCTTTGAAGCCTCGTTAGTATAACGCTCTAGGGTGCGAAACAAGAACTGAGTTCATTATGGCGAGGTTTAATCGTGGGCATCTGGCTAAATCAATTAGCTGGAGGATGTTGTGATTGCTTAAGATAAAAAATTAAGCCATCATTTGCGGCAGGTTGGCGTGCAGCTTCGGGAAATTCGACTGGCTATTGTGGCAATCCGGATTCCATTAACTGGAATAAGTTTTCTTCAGCGGCGGGCATGCAAATATACAGAAGATTTATGCCTGCATTGAATAACTAGCTGTCTGTAACCTATGCGATAATGTTACAAAACCAATAATAATTAACCTTACCTTTAACTTGAGAGAACTTACTATGTCTAAATTCCCAATTGATCTTGGTGCTTATCAGCGTATTACACTGGATGCCAGCGTTCCTACACTGACTGCCGAGCAAAGAGACAGCTTAAAAGCTAATATTCAGCTGCTCCGGGATGCAATTGTATTTTTTACCGCTACAGGCGCAGCCAGAGGCGTGGGCGGCCATACTGGTGGTCCATACGATACGGTGCCTGAAGTTGTGATTTTGGATGCGCTATTCCGCGGTTCTGCAGAAAAATATGTACCGATATTTTTTGATGAAGCCGGACATCGTGTGGCTACGCAATACATCATGTCAGTATTAAACGGCGATATGCCTGCTGAGAAACTCACCGAATATCGCGCTGCGCACTCACATTTGCCAGGTCACCCTGAATTAGGTTTTACTCCAGGCGTTAAATTCAGCTCAGGCCGCTTAGGGCACATGTGGCCTTATGTTAACGGTGTAGCGCTGGCGCATACATCTAAAACAGTTTTCTGTTTAGGTTCTGACGGTTCACAACAAGAAGGTGACGATGCCGAAGCCGCTCGTCTAGCTGTTGCGCAAAACCTGAATGTAAAACTGATTATCGACGACAACGATGTTACCATCGCTGGTCATCCATCCGTGTATCTAAAAGGCACTTCAACGGCTAAAACCTTGGCTGGTCATGGTCTGACTGTATTGGAAGGCGACGGCGAAGATCTAGATGATTTGTACAAACGTATCGTTACCGCTATCAACACTGACGGCCCAGTAGCAGTCATCAACCACCGTCCAATGTGCCCAGGCATTGTTGGTTTGGAAGGTTCAACTCATGGTCACGACGTTGTCTCAGTAAAAGTTGCATTGGAATACCTGGAAACTCGCGGTCATCAAGCCGCTGCTGATTTCTTGAAAGAAGTTAAAGCACCGAAAAATGATGCGACATTCTTAGGTTCTAGCGACAAATGGGATGCCAACCGTAACGTATTTGGCGATGCCGTTGTTGGCGTTTTAAGCAAATTGTCAGAAGCAGAACGTAAAGAAAAAGTACGCGTTGTTGACAGTGATTTGGAAGGCTCATGTGGCTTACATAAAATCCATACGGCTTACCCGGAAACCTTTATTTCATCCGGTATTATGGAGCGCGGTAACTTCTCTGCTGCTGCCGGTTTCGGTATGGAAGCAGGCAAACAAGGTATTTTCGGAACCTTCGCAGCGTTCTTGGAAATGTTGATGTCAGAAATTACCATGGCTCGTTTGAACAACTCAAACGTGCTCAGCCATTTCTCACACTCAGGTATCGACGACATGGCGGACAACACTTGCCATTTCGGTATCAACAACTTCTTTGCGGACAATGGTCTGGATGACGCTTACGCCACCAACCTGTATTTCCCAGCGGATCCATTGCAAATGAAAGCTGTTGTCGAAAAAATCTTCTTCGATCCAGGCTTACGTTTCGTATTCTCAACCCGTTCTAAAGTACCGACAATTTTGGATACTAACGGCAATGACTTCTTCGGTGGCGATTACAAATTCGTTCCAGGTAAAGACGAAGTCATCCGTGAAGGCACCGACGGTTACATCGTTGCTTTCGGTGAGTCTTTATACCGTGCATTAGACGCTGTTGAGCGTTTGAAAAAAGAAGGCATCAACATCGGTTTGATCAACAAACCAACCTTGAACGTCATCGACGAAGAAACATTGGCTAAAATCGGCAAAGCACCGCTGGTCTTGGTTGTTGAATCTTTCAACCGCAAGACTGGTTTAGGTAGCCGTTTCGGTTCATGGTTGCTGGAACGCGGTTTGACACCGAAGTTTGCCCATATCGCCACGCATAAAGAAGGTTGCGGCGGTTTGTGGGAGCAGTTCCCACATCAAGGAATCGATCCAGCGGGTATTATCGCTAAAGTAAAAGAACTGAGAGCTTAATCGGTTCTAAGAGAAAGGGCACAAAAGTGCCCTTTTTTTATTTATAGCGTCAAAATTGGAAATTTAATCTTTTAGGGGGAGCGATGGGAATAGTAATTTATTTATTAACAGTAGCCTATGTCGGCTACGTGCTGTACACAGTGATCAATGACCAAAAAAAGTCATCAGATAAAAGCAATTAATCGATTGTTTAAAATGAAGATGCCCTTTTGATGGCAAGGGCAAGCTTCACTTGCAACAAATGCGTTTATAACTAGCCAAACGTAGAACCATTCCAGCCCCAAAGTTCAGCCGGACAATTGCTGAATTCGATATAAACTCGCTCTGGCGGGATTTTTAAGCTGCTTTCAAGCAATTGGCTCAATGACCTGGAAAGTGATTTTGCTTGTCCACTACTTAAGCCGATGCTTTTACATTCCAAATAAGCCAATGGGGAATTGCTCCCGCCGAATAACATGGCATTGTTCACAGCAATTTGAACCATCACATAGCGCTCAGGTTTGCCGGTTTCTTTCGCCAGCAATTGTGATATTTTTTGTAAGAGTGCTGATGACTCTTCAGTAGAAACGGGAATATTTGTATTGAGTTTGAGATATGGCACCTTGATCTCCTAAAAATGGATAATGGCAAAAGCAGTCTGTGAATACGCATCATAATTCAAGGATGCCGATGAGAAAAATCTCTGTTCTGAAAAGAGAATCTGTATTTGAATTCTGAAGCATTTGCCAGCATATTCCGCTACAAATTTGCTCACATCAATAGAAAACTCCTACCAGTTCCAACTTAAATTAGGCCATCGACTTCGATAAAAGTACTACAAGGTGAATTGGTATATTCGACTCCAAGCCTTGGACACCAGTAAAAGTTAAGGTCAGCGTTTCTCTCAAAGATGTTTGATTAATTCATCTGCAAACTCACTGCATTTAACCTCGGTCCCGCCTTCCATTAGTCGGGCAAAATCGTAGGTTACTTTTTTGCCGGCAATGGCTTCATCCATGGCATTGATAATGGCATCTGCGGCTTCGGTCCAGCCTAAGTAACGCAGCATCATTTCTCCTGATAGTATCAATGAGCCGGGGTTCACCTTGTCCTGGTCGGCATATTTGGGGGCCGTGCCGTGGGTGGCTTCAAATACTGCGGTACCCGTTTGGTAATTGATGTTGCCGCCGGGTGCAATTCCGATGCCGCCCACTTGTGCAGCCAGTGCATCGGATAAATAGTCGCCGTTAAGGTTGAGAGTGGCTATTACGTCGAAGTCCTCCGGGCGTGTTAATACCTGTTGCAGGGCAATATCGGCAATGGCGTCTTTAATCAGGATACGTCCCTTAGCTAAAGCCGTTGCTTGTTCCTGATCTGCCGCTTCTTTGCCCAAATTAGTTCGGGTGCGATCCCATTGTGTCCAGGTGTAAGTTTGCTCCGGATATTCATGTTCGGCTAGTGCATAAGCCCATTGCCTGAAGGCACCTTCGGTAAATTTCATGATATTGCCTTTGTGGACAATGGTCAGGCTTTTGCGGTTATTAACGATGGCATATTCGATGGCTGCGCGTATCAGGCGCTCCGTGCCTTCTTGAGAGACCGGCTTGATGCCGATGCCGGAGCTGTCAGGAAAGCGGATTTTCGCGAACTGGGCCGGGAAGTTGTCTTGCAATAATGCTAAAAAGCGTTGGTTATCCGGACTGCCTTGTTCAAATTCAATTCCGGCATAGATGTCTTCCGTGTTTTCACGAAAAATCACCATATCTACCGCATCTGGTCTTTTGACTGGCGAAGGTACTCCTTTAAACCAGCGTACAGGTCGCAGGCATACATACAAATCCAGCAATTGCCTAAGCGCGACATTGAGTGAGCGAATGCCGCCACCGACCGGTGTAGTGAGCGGGCCTTTAATGGACACCAGGAATTCGAGGCAGGCATTGACGGTTTCGTCGGGTAGCCAGGTATTGAATAATCGAAAAGCTTTTTCGCCAGCATATACTTCCAGCCAGTGGATTTGTCGCGTTCCGCCATACGCTTTGGCAACTGCAGCATCGAATACTTTGACACTGGCGCGCCAGATGTCAGGACCGGTGCCGTCACCTTCTACATAAGGGATGATCGGATTATTGGGTACGATGAGTTTACCGTTACTAAAAATAATCGGGGTACCGTTGGCGGGTAGGCGTTGATTCATAACGTACTCCTTTGAATGACAACAAAATTATGGCCACTTGTAAAACAAGTCGATGCTTTGCAGGTGTTAATAAAGCAACAATAAGAAATGCTTTGTTAACCGTTGCCGGTGGAATATAGATTGCTTAAAGCCTTATAATCCAAGCTTGGGACAAAATCCGCAACCCTTAAGACTTAAAATAATTTTTCTTAACCCTGGAGATTTCTATGCATGTCGTGACGTTAATAAAAGGTGATGGAATTGGACCTTCAATTATGGAAGAAGCCGTTAAGGTAATTGAAGCTTCGGGTGTACAGATTCAATGGGAAGAAGCCGATGCAGGAATGGCAGCTTTCGAAAAATTTGGCACGCCATTACCAGATGAAACAATGGCATCGATTGATAAAACCCGTCTGGCCTTTAAAGGTCCATTAACAACTGGTGTTGGCGGTACCGGTTTTAGAAGTATCAATGTGGCTTTACGTCAAAAATATGATTTATATGCCAACGTGCGTCCAGCCAAGAGCTGGCCTGGGGTTAAAACCCGATATGATGATGTTGATATCGTCATTGTCAGAGAAAATACTGAAGGCTTATATGCTGGCTTGGAGCATTACCTGACGCCCAAAAAAGACATCGCCGAAAGTTTGGCGGTGGTGACACGGACAGGCTCCGAAAGAATTATCGAATATGCCTTCCAATATGCTCGCGACAATCACCGTAAAAAAGTGACTGTTTGCCATAAAGCCAATATTTTGAAATACAGCCAAGGCTTGTTTTTGGATGTGGCCAGAGAAATTGCCCCCAAATATCCTGACATTCAATATGATGAAAAAATCATTGATGCCACCTGTATGCACATGGTGATGAACCCGAATCAGTTTGATGTGGTGGTATGTACCAACATGTTCGGTGATATTTTGTCGGATTTAACGGCAGGATTGGTCGGTGGCTTGGGATTGATTCCTGGCGCCAACATTGGTAAAGATGCGGCCTTGTTTGAGGCTGTACACGGTAGCGCACCGGATATCGCTGGAAAGAATTTGGCAAATCCTACCGCCGTTATTATGGCTGGTGTGATGATGCTGCATCATTTGGGCGAGCATGATGCTGCGGATAGAATTAAAGCAGCGGTTGAAAAAGTGGTGAATGAGGGAGTTTTCGTAACGCCTGATATTAATCCGCAATCCAAAGCTGGCACCATCGAAATGGGCAATGCTATTATGGCTGCTTTGCAGTAAAACTACGCGCTTCGACAGGCTCAGCGCGAACGGAGCCATACCGTTCATCCTGAGCTTGTCGAAGGATATAGTTAGTTTATCGCCAGCATGTTATCCAATGCATGGATGGCATATTTAGCATCTTCCGCAGGCACTGAAATCTGATTGACGACATTGCCTGCCACCAAGTTTTCTAATACCCACGCCAAATGTTGTGGATCGGTTCTGAACATGGTCGAGCACATGCAGAGAGTAGGGGACATAAAATGTACGTTTTTACCCTGCGATTTGCATTCTTCATGCAAGCGATTGACGAGGTTTAACTCAGTCGCCACCAGCCAGCGTGAGTTCGGTTCTGATTCACGCACAGTTTTTAAAATGTACTCGGTTGATCCCACATAATCGGCTTTTTGCACGACTTCAAAGCAGGCTTCCGGATGTGAAATCACCTTGGTTTCCGGAAATCGTTGCTTAAAGTTATCAATTTGCTCGGGTTGAAAGACCTGATGCACCGAACAATAGCCACTCCAAAGAATGATTTTTGCCTTAAGAATTTGCTCTTCAGTTAAACCGCCCATCGGTTTGGTAAAGTCCCAGATGACCATTTCATCCAGCGGAATGCCCATGCGATAACCGGTATTACGGCCCAAATGTTGATCCGGAAAAAATAAGATCTTTTCGCGCTTGGCAAAGCTCCACTCCAGGATCTTTTGCGCATTGGACGAGGTGCAAACGATACCTTCATGCTTGCCGCAAAAGGCTTTTAGATCAGCGGCTGAATTGATGTAGGTCACCGGTGTGACTTCGTTTTCGACATCCAGTACTTGCGCCAACTCATTCCAGCATTTTTGTACTTTGATCAGGTTGGCCATATCAGCCATCGAACAACCGGCGGCCATATCAGGCAAGATGGCGATTTGATCGGGGCGGGACAAAATGTCCGCCACTTCGGCCATAAAATGTACACCGCAAAAGACGATGTATTCGGCATCGGATTCAGCCGCATTGCGGGAAAGCTTTAATGAGTCGCCAGAAAAATCTGCATGTTTGAACACTTCATCCCGTTGGTAATGATGTCCGAGTATCACGCATCGGCTGCCCAATGTGGCCTTGGCGGCGACAATTCTTTCGTCACATTCTTCATCAGTGAGTAACGCGTAATCTTGGATGGGTAAAGCAGTAGCAGTCATGATCTTATCTAAGAGGCAGTAATTAGGATTGAAGTTAAGGGCCGGTAAATTGAACCACAATGGCATTAAACAGAATGCCGCTGGCAATCAACATACCCAAAAAAACGACAAGAGCAATACCTATAATCCGAAGCACCTTTACGATGAAAGAATCGGATTCTTGCCCAGTCAACCAGCGCCCCATCTTTTTATGTTGTTTCATGGTTCGAAGAAATCTTTGGGTTCCCGGGATTCTGCCTGGAAACCCATCAATCGATTCAGTGTGATTAAACCTTGTCCTTGCCAGCGGGTTTAAGCAAACGAATGCCCAGTTCTTTCAATTGCTCGTCGCTGACGACCGCTGGTGCACTGACCAGTGGACAAGCTGCTGATTGCGTTTTCGGGAAAGCAATAACGTCGCGTATGGAGTGTGAGCCAGTCATTAACATGACTAATCTGTCCAAACCGAATGCCAAACCACCATGAGGAGGCGCGCCGTATTTCAGAGCATCCAACAGGAAGCCGAATTTTTCTCTGGCTTCATCTTCACCAATGCCCAGGATTTCCAGTACGGTTTGCTGCATCGCACTGCGATTGATACGAATCGAGCCACCGCCAACTTCAGTACCGTTAAGGACCAAATCATATGCGCGCGATAATGCGGCGCCGGGATTGGCAACCAGTTCTTCAACTGAACAGCTTGGGGCTGTGAACGGATGATGGATAGCGTTGAAGCGGCCTGCTTTTTCATCCCAGTCAAACATTGGGAAATCAACCACCCAAACCGGTTTCCAGTCGCCTTGAACTAAGTTAAGGTCATGGCCCAATTTGACGCGCAATGCGCCCATGGCTTCGTTGACGATGCTGGTTTTGTCGGCACCGAAGAAAATCAAATCGCCGGTTTGTGCGCCGGTTTTGGTAAGGACTTTGGCCCAAACATCGGCTGGCGCGAATTTGACGATAGGTGATTGCAAGCCTTCAATACCGGCACTTAAATCGTTAACTTTGATGTAAGCCAAGCCTTTGGCACCGTAGATGCTGACGAATTTGGTCAGATCTTCGATGTCTTTGCGGCTTAAATCACCGCCGTTCGGCAAGCGTAAAGCGACTACGCGACCTTTAGGATCGTTGGCAGGGCCGGAGAAGACTT
>JABFRC010000140.1 GCA_013141375.1 Methylococcaceae bacterium
GTTTATAGGCTTCATCTTTTGAACGCTCAGGTAAATTTTTTGCTAATACCTGATTGCAGCGAGCTAAATCCCAGTCATCAACACCTCTTTGTAAAAACCATAATGCTGCAAGGTATGGATTAAATAATCTACGTTGTTTTCTAGCTTCTATTAATCCGTTAGCCCTCGCGTGTTCAGCCCAAGTTGTCCATTTTCCATTGGCAGGAAACATCTTTTCTAGTGATTCCTTCGTTACTGGATCAAATAAATCTGCAAGAGTTTTGTCTTGTTCATCATCAACAATATCAGCAATTTTCGACGAATTAAGCGTTTTAGTTCCTAACTCTGGCGCTGCTTCTGTCGTTGCCGTTAAGTCACTGGCTGTGTCATCGGTTATACCAATCGCCTGCAAATACTCATCAATCCACGAGTGATACCGTAGACCACGCTCCTGTGCGATAGACCGCCATTGCTTCAATGTTCTAGGCTCTGGCGGCACGCTTAGTTTGTCCTCAAAAACACGCAACAGTAGACGGTATCTGTCCGGCGATGTTTTATCGTCATCCACAAAAATAAGTTCTGGATCTACATCATCAAGCGGACTAATTTGACACATCAGCATGGCAGCTTCTTTCGGTTTGATATTCTCCATATCAAACCAGGTTTTGGCATCTATTGTGAAGTCATACCAACCAACGAGCCTAGCGCTTGTGAATGCGGGTTCATGTACCGCATCATAATTCGCCGCAATGATGGCTTTAGCATCTCTACCATCCCATTCTTTGCCATCCTTATCATCGTCACCTCTAATGGGGCCAAGGGCTAGATGCCATGCTTGCCGCTGCTCCTCGGGCAGTTCGGTCCAAGGTTTTTCCCAGTAGCCATCGAGGCATTGGCTAATATTTTTGTATTTACCATCATCCATTTCAATCATTGTTATTTCGAAGTGCTCCGCCATCTTAAGCTTTTAAGCGTCATGGGTTACAGTAGGCCTGATAATGGATTGCGGTTTTTTTTAGCTTGCCAATGGTCTTACTGCTTGTCGGTGTAACGATAACTTCAGCCCAGCAGCATTCGTTACCGCCAATAAAATTTTAATCGTTGGATTTGCTTTAGGCGATAGGGCACGATGAAGGCTTTAACGTTTAATTCCAGCGCGGCCTGCTATTGCTGCCATACCTTGGGCTTCGGCGATGTGCCGTAAAGCCGATAAAAGAGCCTCTCTGCCATCAGATTCGCCAACTTCATCCAAGGCAGCGGCTAAATATTCGTCTGCAAAACTGGGATCTTCCCGCAATAATTCGATAACGGTTTGGTCATGGGATCTTGATGCATCATTCATGGTGCGCTCTTCCGGTTCCAGTCTTTCCAATAAATAATCTTTGGGTTTGAATTGTCTAATTAGGCCGCCTGTCTATCAAGCGGCCTGATAGTTGGGCGCGGTTGCTGCTCGGCTTGCCATAAATCCCACTGCGTTTGCATACCCAGCCAAACATCAGGGGAAGTGCTAAGCCATACTGAAAGGCGCAAAGCCATCCCCGCTGTTACTCCGGCTTTCCCGTTCAGCACTTTAGAAAGTGTAACGCGGGAAACCTGCAATTCCTTTGCTGCCTCTGTAACTGTCATATTTTCCGGTAGCCATTCCCGCAACACTTCACCGGGGTGTGCTGGATTATGCATTCTGCTCATATTTTTTACTCCTAGTGGTAGTCGAGATAATCAACCAATTCGGCGTCTTCACCTTCAAAGGTAAAGGTTAATCGCCAGTTTCCGTTTACTGTCACGGAATAATGCCCAGCAAGACCACCTGCTAATGGGTGCAGTTTCCAGCTTGGCGCATTCATATCATCCGCACGCTTTGCGCTATCCAACGTGGTCAACAATACGCGCAGTTTCCCAGCATGGTGCGGCTGTATGCCCGCCTTACTACCTGTCTCAAAAAAGGCTTGCAAACCCTTATGCCGGAAAGTTTTTATCATGGACAAATTGTATGCTGTTAATTAACACGTTACAACCATGCGTTGCATCAGGTCGCACTATTTGTTAGACACTAACCGCAAACCCTGCCCAGACTGAGACGATACAAACTCAATTCCAGCTTGCTCTAATATCCACGCTTCAATCTTTACATGCCACATGCGCAACAAATCGAGCGGGCGTCGAATATAGTTTTGTTCACGCACGCCTTGCGGCTTATGCCCTTGTATTTGTGCCGCAACTCCTGCGGGCGTTTCTGTCCATTCGCACAGGCTCGCAAAGCTACGGCGTAAACCGTGTAAGGTCATATCTAGCCCTGCAATTGCACAGGCTTGGTTGTGGGCAATGCGTGGCTCAGTCAGGCGACCGGATGCGGCGGTGGGGCTTGAGAAAACCCACTCACTCCGGCGCGGCAATGACGACAGCAAGTGTGCCACATAGGGCGTTAAAGGAATGACACGGAAGCCTTCAACCTTGTCATGTATTGTTATGCTATTCCATTGAAAATCCACATCCACCCAACGAAGCGCGGCCAGCTCTTCGCGCCTGGGTCCTGTCAACAATAAGCATTGCAAGTATGCGCTAATAACTGGATTTCCGATTTGCTTGACAGCGTTAAACCATGCGGGCAGTTGTTCTCGCTGTAATACATCATTTTTAACATTGGCTTTGCCCAGACTTTCGCGGGCGGCTTTGCTTTGTGCTGGGTTGGTTTTAACAATTGCCTTATAAACTGAGTGCCTAGCACACCAAAAGAGAAACGCTTTTAATAAGCGTAGTGAAAGCCGGGCGCGTGTCGGCCTTTTTAATGTTTCAACCTCTGCCCACTCTTCTACCCGCTCCGGGGTCAAGTCAATAAGCCGAACAGTTGCCAACGATGCGAGTGTGCCCGGTTTTGTAAGTTCAGTGCTGCGACTCCGCACAAGTCCACCGGGGTGCATGTCTTTTTCGTGGTCAAGATAATGACTTTCAGACCATTTTGACTTACGGGCAGCAATATATTCAGCCCATACCATGCCCACAGTTACCGATTCACGGGCCTCCTGCAATACAAGTGCGGCGGCTTCCGCCTCTTTAGCCAGCTTTGCCGCTTTCTTGGCGGCGTCTTTATCGGCTTTAACTTCGCGAGGGTCATTACCGTTATCTATCAATATTTGCAGACGACGGGCTTCGGCCTGCGCTTCTGGAATACTCCAGACATTAACATTGCCAATCGTAACGCGCATTGATTTACCCGCAACTTTTGACTGAAAAATGTAACCTTTTGCAGTTGAATTTGGCGTTACCCTCACTCCTAAACCCGGAACTTCTGAGCACCACAGAAAAGCTTGAGCCTTTGATTCATCACACTTGAAGCCTGCAATACGTCCTGCTGTAAGCTTTACTTTTGCCATAAAACAACCCTCTCAATTTGTAACCAGTTTGTAACCAGATGTAACCGATTTGTAACCTTTTTGGCAGTATATAGAGGAATACAAATCAACACAACAAATGAGGATTATCGATCTAATATATTGTTTTTATTTAAAAAGTTATGATTTATTGAATATTAATCAACGCTTATAAACACCATTTTATCTGGACTCTTAATCCATAGGTCTAGGGTTCGAATCCCTAACACCCCACCAATAAAATCAAGGCCTTACGAGAAATCGAAGGCCTTTTTTATTGTCCGTGGGACACTAATAGACTGAAACCCGATAGTTAAAGTGAACCCCGCCTCAAAACCGATAATCGAGCCCTAGCCATAGATTGTTGTTGCGAACGGCCAATTCTTCAAAGTTGAAGCGTCGGTATCCGTTTTGCCAGCCTGCCTTAAGTGTCGTCTGCTCAGTCAGCTCATACAACAATTCGGCTTCCCCTTGTATGACGTTTTCACTGGCGTTGTGATGGACATCGTATAAAAAGTCGCTGAGCAAATCATTATGTTCATAGTCGCCAACCAGCAGCAGCGCCCATTTCGGGGCCAAATGGATTTTGACTTCTGCCGATGTGTAATGATTGATATAGGAAACATCGTCATAAAACGACTCGGTTTGTTTGCCATCGGCGTAGCTGCGTTCAAAGTGATAACCGATCATCATTTCAATCGCCGATGTGGGCTGCCATTCCAGATGCACACCCAATGTATAAAAGTGATGGTAGCGGTATTCAAAGGCCGGATTGTAGTTACGCATGCCGATACGGGTCAGTGAACGAAGGATCAAATCATCGGTCAGTTTATGATCGACATGCAGCGATAAAATATGGCTGTCGACGATTTCATCGGCTTCAAATTCCTCGATCTGCTCATGAAATGCTCGTTTGGTGCCAAGATACAGGTCCGGAATATATTCGTAGAAAAACTTGAGCTCGGTGTGTTCCGACACTTCCTGACTGAACTGAAACTCATAAAAGCCATGGCTGTATTTGCTCTTGTCCTGGAACACATAGCCCGCGGCATCAGCACCAAGCTTGAAATTGCCCCAGCGATTGCTGCCGTGATACATCAACTCAGCTTGGGGTTCGTATATAAAGTCGCTGCCCTTCTCGGGTTCATCAATGACTGGCTGAGTCGGGTCTTCCTCAAGCGACAAGCGCCTGGAAACCGAAAATAGACCCACATGATCAGTGTAATAGCTGCTTAATCCCGATGTCGCCTCCCACTCTGCTAGTGCAGGGAATGCCAGAAACGTCAGGCATAGCGCCATGACAGGCAGAACCAGATTCAGGCGCATCAATGATACCTTCCAACAGGTTGACCAGATAAGAGGGTAAGTTCAGGTAATTTGAAAAAAAACATTTTGTACGATTGATCGGGTCGAAATAAAAATTAAATGTGCTTTGGTATTGAATATTGATGCGCGCGAATAGAATCCGGCAAGCTCTCCGACCGGCTCTTCACAGCGAGGGGAATTTTGCAAAGCTTCTATTGCAAGCCGTGGCGATATTACCTGAGCTTTTTACGTTAGCCCACGGGGTATCTGTTTTTTCGAGACCTTGGTCTCTTAATTGCTTGAATGGCCGGTGCCTTATACGCACGGTGTTGTGGTGCATGGAATGCACCCTACGGCTGACTGGCGCGAATTAAATAGTGGATTGTGAAAGGGGAATGCCAGCAGATCAGTCAGATTTGTAGGGTGGGCACAAGCTGTTCGTGCCCACGCAGATAGATTATTCACTAACTGTTAATTCATTTAAATCGATTAAGTTGGCGCCCCAATCTTTAGGATAAACGCCTTGAGCAACATATCGG
>JABFRC010000301.1 GCA_013141375.1 Methylococcaceae bacterium
ACGATTTTCTGATTATAGCTACCGGCCCAAAACTGGCATTTGACGAAGTACCTGGCCTTGGCCCCAATGGTCATACCCAATCCGTGTGTCATGTTGATCATGCCGGTGAATCCGGCGAGTTCTGGAGCTCATTTGTTGAAGATCCAGGTCCGATCGTCATCGGTGCCGTGCAAGGTGCTTCGTGCTTTGGCCCGGCATACGAATATATGTTTATTGCGGAAACCGATCTGCGCAAACGTAAAATTCGTGACAAGGTAAAAATGACCTATGTCACCTCTGAGCCTTATATCGGTCATCTAGGCTTGGGTGGTGTTGGCGATACCAAAGGCATGCTGGAAGCGGAGTTGCGTAACAAGCATATCAACTGGATCTGCAATGCCAAGGTGGACAAAATCGAAGCCGGTATGATGTATGTGACTGAAGTGGACGAAAATGGCCAGGAGAAAAAGAAGCACGAGTTGCCGTTTAAGCACAGTATGATGCTGCCTGCCTTCAAGGGCGTGGATGCCGTGTTTGGCGTTGAGAAACTGGTCAATCCGCGTGGTTTTGTCATCGTTGATGAAAATCAGCGTAACCCGACCTTTAAAAATATCTATTCGGTAGGTGTTTGTATTTCGATTCCGCCACTTGAACAAACACCGGTACCAACAGGCACTCCCAAAACCGGCTATATGATTGAGTCTATGGTCACCGCCACTGCACATAATATTCGCGAAGAACTGGACGGTGGTCAACCCACTCATAAGGGCAGCTGGAATGCCTTATGTCTGGCTGATTTTGGCGACTCTGGTGTTGCCTTCCTGGCAATACCGCAAATACCGCCACGCAATGTGCAATGGGCTTCACAAGGCAAATGGGTGCATTTAGCCAAAATTGCTTACGAAAAATACTTCATGCGCAAAGTGCGTAAAGGCGTCAGCGAACCATTTTATGAACGTTTGCCGTTGAAGTTTTTGGGCATTAACCGTTTGAAATAGGCCTATGGAATCCGCAGTGGCTTGATGGCTGTTATCCACTGCGGTTTGTTACGACACATTAAGTCCCCGTTCAAAACTGCTCGTTTTGCTTAAGGTAAAAGGCCATGTTTAAAAATAGTTTTACCCAGTCGCTGCGTATTTTGATAATGCTGGTGCTTTGCGCATGCACTGTTGTCAGAGCGGAGACTGCCCCCCAGTCTTTTAATCTGGATCAGGCCATTAATTACGCACTTGCCAATAATCCGGATGTGCAGATTGCCAATGAACGTATCGGTCAGGCTGATGCGCAACTGGGTGAAGCCTTCTCGGCGTTTTACCCGCAGATAACTGCCAAGGTGGGTTATCAACACTCAAATAATCCGGTACAGGTGTTTTCCATGGCGGTAGCACAACGCCAGTTTGATCCGGCATCTATAGGTAGCATCAATCATCCTGGTTATAGGCAAAATTTTCGCCCGGAAATCATGGGTAAATTGTCATTATTTCGTGGTGGACAAGATTATTACCAAAGTAAGGCCGCAGAGTTGGGTGTGGCTGTTGCCGAGCTTGAACAAACGGCTATGCGTAACAGTCTGGTTGAGATGGTCACGGCGACTTATTACGGATATTTAGCCGCGATAGAAGCCCAAAAAATCGCCACTGATTCCATCACTGCAGTCACCAGTGAACTTGATCAAACCCGTAAACAATATGCCGCGGGTACTGCATTAAAAGCGGATGTACTCTCGCTGGAAGTAAAATTGGCTCAAGCCCAAGAAAATCAAATTAGAACAGCCAACGGCATTGAATTGGCGTTGGCCAGTGCTAAAACCTTGCTGGGCATGGCAACTGAGGAAAATTTTAGCTTAACCGCACCGGTGTCTTTGCCGGTGCCGGTTGTGACAACATCGTTTAACGAGTTACTCAATAAAGCGTTAGGTCAACGTCCTGAATTGCAAGCAGCGGCCAAGCAAGTGGAAATCAGTGAGCGACAAATACGCAGCGAGCAGGGCGCTTATTTGCCCAGGGCCGATGCTTTTGTCAGTTATGGCCAGGACAGCCAGGATCCCGGTTTTTCCAGTCGGCAAGATAATGTCACCGCCGGGGTAAGTGTGGAAATGGATTTGTTTTCAGGCTTGAACACTAAAAACCGGGTCAGTGCGGCCGAACGTAAAGCCGCTCAAGCTCGGGAAACGGAGCGTAAAACCCGGTTAAACATTGAACAGGAAGTAAAAACCGCTCATCTGAAATTGCAGGAAGCACTGGCTAGATTGCGTGTCACCGAAACTGCAGTCAGTGCGGCAGATGAGGCCTTAAGATTGGTAAACGAGCAGCGCCGGGCCGATACCGTCACCGTCACTCGTTATCTTGAGGCAGAAACGGCACGCAACAATGCACACGCCAATACCATTACCGCCCATTACGACGCTTTAACAGCTGAGACGGCATTAAAACAAGCCGTTGGTGAGCTTGGTCAATAATCATTCGCTTGTGCCCTCGCTTTAATATGGGAATCAGGTCAGCAGTAACAGGAACCTTAAAAAATGACTCAATTAAAAGATAATAAAAAACTTTTCGGTATCTTGGCCGCAGTGGCTGGCATGGTGCTGTTGCTGGTTTTCATGGAAGGCGGCTTTAATGACAAAGTGGCTCCGGGTCAGACACAATCTCAAACAGACTCCAGCTCGGCTGGTTATCAAACTGCTCGTGTCGAGCAAAAACAACTTGACGATATGATGTCCTGGCCAGGCACGGTGCATTCAAAATCAGTAGCCAATATTGCTCCGAAAATGACGGCGCGCATTATCGAAATCAAAGTCAATGCCGGCGACAAAGTGAAGAAAGGCGACCTCATTGCCAAACTTGATGAACGCGATATTCATGCTCAGGAACATGCGGCTCAAGCCGGATTAGCAGGAGCGATGGCGCAAGCTGAAAGGGCTAAAGCCGATGAGCAGCGTATTAAAAGCTTGTACAGCAAAGAAGCGGCCACCCGGCAGAACTACGATGTTGTGGTGGCCGCCGCCAAACAGGCGCAAGCGGCAGCCAATCAAGCTGCCAGTGCTGCGAACGAAGTTAAAACGCATCTGGATGATACAAGTTTGCGCGCACCGTTTGACGGCATTGTGATTAAACGTCTTCAGGAACCCGGCGACATGGGCTTGCCGGGTGTGCCTGTGATTAGCATGCAAACAACACAGGGTTTACGTTTGGAAGCGGCAGTTCCCGCCAATTGCGCCAGTCGGTTTCAAACGGGTTTAGACGTGAATGTACGCATTGATATGTTAGGGCAAAAGCTTATCGGGCAAATAGATGAAATCACCCCGGTAATAGACCCGCAAACCCGCACGCAACTGATTAAAGTCGCCTTGCCAGCGACCGATGGCCTGCAGCCTGGTCAATACGGCTGGCTGGAACAAGCCTGCAGCCAGCATGACGCCTTACTGATTCCAGGAAACGCCGTGCAGCATATCGGTCAATTGGATGTGGTAAAGGTGTCGGTAGAAGGCAAACCGGTGATGCGTCATGTCAGAATCGGTAAAACATACCATGACAAAGTTGAAGTGTTATCCGGCTTGCATGCTGGCGAAACCGTGCTGATTTCAACCGGTGAGGTGAATTAATGGATGAGCTAGATCTGCAACAGACCGAAAAACGCGGCTTGACGGTAAGGATTGTCGAGCTTTTCACTACCTCGCAATTGTCTGTTTTATTTCTGATTATTTCGTTAATAGCCGGTGCCGCAGCACTGATTTTGACGCCGCGTGAAGAAGATCCGCAAATCGTCGTGCCGGTCATGGATGTGTTAATTCAATATCCGGGGGCCTCTAGTGAAGAAGTCGAAAAGCTGGTCGCAACACCCTTGGAAGTGTTGTTTAAACAATTGCAAGGGGTGGAATATGTGTATTCCGTCTCCAAACCGGAGGCGGCAGTGGTCACCGTGCGTTATTACGTTGGTGAAAATCTTGAAAATAGCCTGACCAAAACCTGGGACAAAATCATGTCCAATCAGTCTCTTATTCCGCCCGGTGTTACCGACTGGAAAGTGACGCCGGTTGAAATTGATAATGTGCCTATTGTGTTGCTTACATTGTCATCGCAAAATAACGCGAATGACGGAATGTATTTGCGCCGCGTTGCCGATGAACTGATTAGCGCCTTCAGAAGTATTGATGATGTCGGCAAAAGCTGGGTGGTAGGCGGAGAGCCACGACGGGTATCCATTTACGCCGATTCGGCTAAATTGACTGCAAATGACATTACCTTACTGGAAATCAGCCAGACGCTGGCGAATGCCAATGTCAACCTGCAAGCCGGTAGCTTTGAGCGAGGCAATCAACAACTGGTGCTGGAGGCGGGTCCCCATTTCGGTTCCGCCGATGAAGTGGGTGCCACCGTGATCAAAAGTATCGCCGGCAAGCCAGTGTATTTGCGTGATATTGCCCGTATCGAAGATGGCCCGGCCGATGTCGATCATTACACCCGTATCGGTTTTGGTCCCAGTGTTGAAGAGATGCCGACCGCAGGCACAGCAAGCGGCAACAAGCCGCAAGTGGGTGAAGAACGCCCCATGGTGACGGTGGCCATTGCCAAGCGCAAGGGCAGCAATGCCGTGCAGGTGGCTGAGGCCGTGATTGCCAAGGCAGAGGAACTGCACGGCACCTTGATTCCCGAAGATATGTTGTTAAGCATCACCCGCGATTACGGCGAAACTGCCAATCACAAGGTGAATGAGCTGGTTAAACATTTAAGTTTTGCGATCGTCATTATCGTTGTATTACTGGCATTTACGCTGGGCCCGAAAGAATCTTTTATTGTTTCCATCGCTGTGCCGATGGTATTGGCATTGACCCTGTTGCTGGATTATCTGTCCGGTTACACCATCAATCGCGTGACCCTGTTTGCGTTGATTTTGTCGCTAGGCTTGTTGGTCGACGATCCCATCGTCGATGTGGAAAACATTCATCGCCACTACAAAATGGCGAAAGAATCCCCCTTGCAAGCTTTGTTGACTGCAGTGGATGAAGTCAGGCCACCGACCATTTTGGCAACCTTTGCAGTGATCGTGTCGTTTTTGCCGATGTTTTTTATCACCGGCATGATGGGGCCGTATATGGCGCCAATGGCATTCAACGTGCCGATAGCAATGATCGTGTCGTTGATCGTGGCTTTTTCGGTCACGCCATGGGCCAGTTATAAATTGCTGCAAGGTGAATACGGCAGTCATGACGAAA
>JABFRC010000141.1 GCA_013141375.1 Methylococcaceae bacterium
ACTTAATCCTAATCGCCAGTTATGTGTATTCCAAAAGTAGCTCACATTTTCTATTTCACAAAGGTATCCGTCATTTGTGAAATAGAAAATGTGAGCTACTTTTGGAATACACATAACTGGCGATTAGGATTAAGTATGAGTGTAAGGCGAATAGCTCTGTTGGCAAATAAATTTGTTTTTTGTCTGGTTTTTTGGACGACACAAATTTCTGCCGTTAACGCTGCAGGTGATACAGTAACAGCTTCTGATGAACATATCAGACTAATTGTCGAAGGCTTACTAAAAGAAAAAGACAAAAAAATTGCACAACTGGAAGCTCGATTGCAACAATTGGAGCAGGTTCCAAAAGCCGCCGCCGCTGCCCCTAGACAAGAAAATATAACAGCTGATAGCAAATCATCTGAAAATGAACGGGCTGAAATAGAAAAAGAACCTGACGCCAAACAAGAGCATGGTGTTATTGCCAGCAAGCTTAATGACCTAACTGAGGAGATGGAGGAGATAAAAGAAGCTGCAAAGGAAAAAGGTCTCGATATCGGTGGATTTTTTGATGTGAACGCTAAGACCGATAATGCAACCGACCAAACTTTTAGTGTTGGTTCAGTCGAGCTGGATTTGGAATATGGTTATAACGAACATTTTGCAGCCAGTTCCGCTTTAGTTTTATGCGGTAATTCTTCAGGGGCTGAGTTTTCAGCACCCGCTTCTATAACTTGCGGTGGAAGTGGTCCTGGTGGTATTGGTGCGGGAGGGGCTGGTATTGCCGTTGCCTTGGTTGACTATCATATGTTTGATGATTCTATACCACCAAGGGGACGTATTTTTAATGCGCCGGGTCTGCATGTTCAGGTTGGCCGCTTTGATTTGCCCTTTTCTTCGGATTATCAATACTTTGCCAATACTGATCGTGTAACGGTTACTGCGCCTATCACGACTTCTAGAATGCAATTTGGTGGATACAACGGTGACGGAGTGCGCTCCTATGGCTCTTGGAGTATGTTCAATTATTCTGCATTTTGGACAGATGCCATGTATGCAAACGATGGTACGTCTTTGGGTGGCCGCTTAGGTGTATCTCTAGGCCAAAATACCTATAGGACACATAAAGCCACACCTGAAGGTATTGAAATTGGTGTTTCACATTTAAGTGACCTTGATAAAAATAGAAATGTCAGGCACTCGGTATATGGTGCTGATGCAAGTTTTGGTTATGGATTTTTAAAATTACAAGGTGAGTTTATGTGGTTGAACGCACATAACAATTTTGAGCACGATAATGGTGATGGCACGTTTATCGAGTCAAGTAAGTCTGATGAGTTGGGATATCACGCCACCTTGCTGGCAAATCTTGAGACATTTCTGGATTTTCCAATTACCGCTTTTGCCCGCTATGGTAGATGGCAACCTCATAACAGGATTGCAGATGATTACGATGGCCGGCTCGTAGCTATTAACAACGTATCTGCATTGACTTTTGGGTTGAATTACAAATTTAATGATTATTTCAAGCTTAAGTTTGAATATACCGACTCGTTAGGTACCCAAACTCAAGAAAGATATTTCGATAAAAATTTGGGGATTGCCCAATTGGTTGTGGCTTTTTAATATGAATATCTTCAAATTTTCTGTCTTATTATTCACCTCGTTCACCGTTCTGGCTGTCGAAAATCCTCATTCCTTATCCGCATCAAGCAATTTAGCTGAATGTACAAGTTGTCATGTATCTCAGCCGCAATACGATTTTTCCAAGCCTTTGGAGACTAAAAACAAGCAGGTCGATATCACTGCCTACAAAAACGATGGAGTTGCAATGTGCTCGTCATGCCACAACAAGGATGATGGGCACCAAGTTGGCTTAAAGTTGGATTTTGAAATTCCCGCTGATATGCCACTTGATAAAAAAAATGCATTGTCATGTTTAACTTGCCACTATACCCATGGCAATTTGGCAAGTGATCGGCCTCAAGCCAGCTTCAGTTTCATGGACCGAATGCTCAATGCTGATCGGCTACATAAAAGTTATTTGCTACGTCGCAACAATGTGGACGGTGAGCTTTGTCTAATTTGTCATAATTCAAATCAAGGATCTAAATAATGTCCAACACAACTTACAAGCGTCGAATCGTATTTATCAATAAAGCTTTTCAATGGCGATTTATAGCCGGAGTTTTTCTATTAATTTTATTGTCAGGGCTATGTTCCGCATTATTGATTTTTTGGATAACCGGGGGGGATCTGCAGGCGCAATCGCAAACAGCACATGCCAATATTCTGAATGCCTGGGATAGGTTGGGCTTATCTATTTTTATAGGTAACGTGGTAGCCATAGTGATTGCAGGAACCCTTGCAGTATTTGTTGCTTTGTATGCTTCACATAAGATAGCCGGACCACTTTATCGATTTGAAAAGCTTTGCGAACAAGTGGGTAATGGTGATCTTGATGTCTTGGTTTCGCTACGAGAAAAAGATCAGCTCCAAGAACTTGGTGTCGCGTTTGCCGGGATGGTTAATAAATTGCGTGCTCGCCAAAATGAACAAAGTGCAGTAGTAGCGAAAATTAAAGCCGAATTTGAAGAGCTAAAGCATGATCAAAATAATGCTGAGCTCAATTTAGATGTGCTAGATCGGCTAGATCGGCTAGTCAGGCAGCTTTAGTTTTCTATGTTAGCCATTTTTATATTTGTCCAACGAGTTAAAAGTAAGGTCGGGTTTGTTTTATGAAAGGACATATTAGTTTTAAAGCTCGGTTACTAATGGGCTTTGGTGCCATCATAGTGTTAATGATTGTCTTAATGGCAATGGCATTGATGCAATTTTTCAATTCTCGTACTGGGTTGGTGGAATTGAGGGATGTCATTTCACCTAAAGCCTGGGCGGCAGAAAAGATGGCGCTTGATATTATTCAGGTGCAACAATTTTTGACCGATGTGTCTGCTACCCATAATGCAGGCGGATATGAAGAAGCTGAAGAGCATGCTAGGGATTTTAAAAAAACGATTGAACAATTTCATAAAAATAAACTGACAAATGCAGAAGCCGCAGAGCTTGCTTCTATTGATCAAGCGTTTGATGAATATTATCAAGTTGGCAAGCGAATGGCAGAAGCCTATATCTCCAGTGGTATACAGGGAGGTAATGTTCTTATGGAAGAGTTTGATAAAACTTCGCTAATTTTGGCGGAGAGAATGGGAAAGTTTAGAGAGACTGCTGTTGGTCAATCAAATAATGTGACCAGTCAGATGGCTCAGGCTGCAGAAGATACAACCAATTTTATGTTGGTATTGGTTGTGTTAGGAGCGTTGGCAAGTGCATTTATTGCCTTTTATTTAACGCAGGTGCTGGCAAAACAATTAGGTATTGATCCTTTTTATGCTAAAGGACTGGCTTTGGAAATAGCAAAAGGGGAGTTAGGCAGAATTATTGAAATTGATGCTTCTGATAACAGCAGTTTGCTTTTTGCAATGAAAAAAATGCAGCAAGAAATAATTCATCGGATTACTACTGCTCAAAAGCTGATTGATGAAGTAACGAGAATTAAGATTGCATTGGATAATGTTAGTACTGGCGTAATGATCGCAGACAATGATCGCAAGATCATTTATGTCAATAAAGCGGTTGTAAAGCAACTTAAGAAAATTGAATCTGAGCTGAAAGGCCAGTTACCAGGCTTTTCTATCGATAATATTATCGGTAGAAATATAGATGTTTTCAATAAAACACAGGTGCATCAATCAGATATGCTCGATTCTTCGAAAGGAGCAGTCAAATCAAGTTTGGTATTGGGCGACCATCAATTTGTAATAACCACAAGCTTGGTCATAGATGAAGAGAATCGTCGACTGGGCACGACTACTGAATGGTTCGATCGTACCCAAGAAATCCTGGTGGAAGAAGAAGTGGCCAATGCAATAAAAGCAGCCGTAGCGGGTGATTTTAATTTTCGTATTAATGATGTTGGCGAATTAGGTGGATTTTATGAGCAGGCAAGTACGGGCATTAATCAATTAATGCAAATATGTAATGATGGCTTAAGTGATGTGGCTCGTGTACTCGGGGCAATGGCTCAAGGTGATTTGACAGAAACCATCACCAATGAATATTCAGGGACTTTCGGATTATTGAAAGATAATGCGAATACTACAGCTGCAAAATTAAAGGACATCATCAGTCAGATTAAGGATGTATCCGATAATATAAATACGGGGTCGAAAGAAATAGCTTCTGGTAATAATGATTTGTCGCATCGTACCGAAGAACAAGCGGCAAGTTTGGAGCAGACAGCAGCAAGCATGCATGAATTAACTGCAACAGTTCAGCATAATTTCGAGAATGCTAAACGAGCCAATGATTTAGCCATCAATGCGGCAAAAATTGCAGGAAAAGGTGGGGATGTAGTTAATCAAGTAGTTATTACTATGGAGGAGATCAATCAATCATCTCGCAAGATAGTAGATATTATTTCCGTAATCGATGGCATAGCCTTCCAAACAAATATACTGGCGTTAAATGCAGCGGTTGAGGCTGCGCGAGCTGGCGAGCAAGGTAGAGGATTTGCCGTTGTCGCTGCTGAAGTTAGAAACCTTGCTCAGCGAGCAGCAGCAGCAGCGGGAGAAATTAAAAATTTAATTGGGGATTCGGTAGATAAAGTTGAAGAGGGAACTCTGTTAGTTAGTCATGCGGGTAAAACAATGACGGAGATACTGGATTCAATAAGAGGTGTAACTGCAATGATGTCTAGTATTGCAAAAGCATCTGAAGAGCAGGGCACAGGTATTGCTCAGGTTAATATGGCAATAAGTCAGATGGATGATGTAACGCAGCAAAATGCTGCATTAGTAGAAGAGGCCGCAGCAGCAGCTGAATCATTAGAAGAGCAGGCAAAGGGGCTCGCTGTAATGGTTGGTACATTTAAAGTTGGTAGCACTGCAAATAATTCCGGAGGCTCATTAAAGGGGAAACATGAGGCGCTGAGGCCTTCAGCTAAATTGCCGGTGGCTGTTTCATTATCAGACAGTGCGTGGGAAGAATTTTGATGGATAACAAAATAAAGGTAGACAAAAAAAACTGACTAGCTATAATAGGCGGCTGGTTTGGGGCTTGCCTCTGGACCGAAAGGGAGTTAATGGTAGTTGTAAAGGGATGTTGAAATTAGATGTTGACACGCTGAATTGGATCTGTAT
>JABFRC010000366.1 GCA_013141375.1 Methylococcaceae bacterium
TGACACTGACGATTCCAGCTGGGCTTAATCAAATCAACCGCGCTCGAAATTGCTTTATCCTGATGTTTCTGTTTAATTAAGAGTTTCTTTACTTTTTATAGGGTTTTCGAATGAGCAATCAACCATTAGTTCAAGTTTGGGATATTTTAATTCGTATCTTCCACTGGTCACTCGTCGCCTCATTTGCGGTGGCTTACTTGAGTAGCGAAGAAGATAACCCCTGGCATATTTATTCGGGCTACACGGTGCTTGGGCTGATTGTTTTTCGTGTGATTTGGGGCTTTGTCGGTAGTAAACATGCGCGCTTCAGCGATTTTTTGAGCTCCCCGTCGGCTGTTGTTGGCTACTTTAAAAATCTGCGGTCCGATAATCCAACCCATTATTTAGGACACAATCCTGCAGGCGGTTGGATGGTCATCGCTTTGTTGGTTACTTTGTTTGCCGTGACTCTAAGCGGGCTTAAGCTTTACGCAATCGAAGAAGGCAAGGGGCCGTTAGCCATGGAGTCCATGCAACTGTCGCCGATTTCTGCTGCACTGGCAGAAGATGACGACGACGATGATGACAAAAAGGAAAACAAGAGCGAAAAAGAAAACGAGAAAGAAGCCGAAGCTGAGGGTGAAGATTTTTGGGAGGAAATACATGAAGCATCGACCAATATCATGTTGGCACTGATTGCACTGCATATTCTGGGAGTGATTATCTCCAGCATATTGCACAAAGAAAAACTCGTGAAAGCGATGATTACTGGAAAGAAAGAACGCCTATAAACCGGCGGATTAGATTTTTCAAATAGAAAATTAGGCAAGCAAGCCAAGCTTGTTTGCCTAATCCTCGCTACAAATGACCCTATTTCAGGCGTTGACGTATAACTTCATAAAGCAATACACCGGTGGCAACCGATAAATTCAGACTTTGCACTTGGCCAAACATCGGCAATTTTATTAATACATCGCACTGTTCTTTAGTCAGTCGTCTTAAGCCTTTACCTTCTGCGCCCAATACCAGCGCAATTGGTGCTGTCAGATCAGTTTGATAAGCGGTCTGGGTGGCTTCGCCCGCTGCACCCATGATCCAAATACCTTGATCTTTCAGCCAACGCAAAGTTCTGGCCAGATTAGTGACCTGATAAACCGGCACAGTTTCGGCGGCACCACTGGCTACTTTACACACGGTTGGGGTAATACCGGTCGCATTGTCTTTGGTGATGATTACACCATGCACACCGGTTGCATCGGCGCTTCTTAAGCAGGCGCCGAGATTGTGCGGATCTTGTACATTATCCAACACCAGAAACAGCGCTGTGCTGGTGAGATTTTCCACGGCTGTTTTTAAGTCACTTTCGGACAACTCAGTCGGCATTTCCACTTCGATGACAATGCCTTGATGATTGTTGCCGTCGGCGAGTTTATCCAGCCGCTTACGATCGACTTTTTCAAGGACCACGCCGAGGGCTTTTAAATCATCCAGCATTTGTGCAAGCCGCTTATCCTGGCGCTGCCCGTCGACCCAACCGCCGTGAATTTTGGAAGGAGAATAATCCAGTGCGGCTTGTACTGAATGGGTGCCAAATAATCTACTTAATTTCATTTTTTACGACGCCTTTTTTTAGGTGCTCCAGTTTTGGAAGCCTCCGGTCCTTTTTTAACTTCGGCTTGTTTTTTGACCAATTCAAAATCGATTTTCTTTTCATCCAGATCAACGCGCGCAACTTTTACCTGAACTGTATCGCCCAAGCGGAAATTCATGTTGGTGCGCTCGCCTTTTAACTGATGGCTGGTCGGGTCAAAATGGAAATAATCTTGGCCTAAGTTGCTGATATGCACCAAGCCTTCGACATAGATTTCTGATAATTCGACAAAAAAACCAAACGAAGTGACGGCGGAAATAATGCCGACGAAGTCTTCGCCAATTTTATCCATCATATATTCGCATTTGAGCCAGCTGACTACTTCACGAGTGGCTTCATCGGCGCGGCGTTCGTTAGCTGAGCAATTCTCGCCAAGTATTATCATGTCCGGAATGCCATAAGCGAAACTTTCTACGCTCTTACCTTGCAGACAGTGGCGAATTGCGCGATGTACCAGAAGATCGGGATAGCGGCGAATGGGCGAGGTGAAATGCGCGTAAGCATCCAGTGCCAAGCCAAAATGGCCTTTTAATTCCGGGCTATAAACGGCTTGCGACATGGAGCGTAACAATACGGTTTGAATTAAATGTGCATCGGGCCTGTCTTTGATGGAATCGACCAGGTGCATGTAATCCAATGGAGTGGGGTTAACACCACCGCCAAATTTCAGGCCCAGTTCACCTAAGAAGGTTTTTAAATTCATTAATTTATCTGCGCTGGGACCTTCGTGAATGCGCAGCAGTTTGGGGATTTTCTTGGCGTTCAGGTACTTGGCCGCCGCGCAGTTGGCGGTAATCATGAATTCTTCAATCAGCTTGTGTGCATCGTTACGCACGACCGGGATGATCTTTTCAATCTTGCGGTCTTTGCCGAATAGAATACGGGTTTCCTGCGTATCGAAGTCCATGGCGCCACGTTGCTCGCGACTAAGTCTCATCACTTTATATAAGTCATAGAGTTCGCGCAGATGAGGCATCAATGGTTTGTATTTCTCAGCCAGAACCTCATCACCATCCACCAACATTTTAGCGACTTCGGTGTAAGTCAGTCGGGCATGGGAACGCATGACGGCTTCAAAAAAGCGGGAGCGCGAAACAACACCGTCATGGTCGATGAGTAGCTCGCAAACCATGCACAAGCGGTCGACATTAGGATTGATTGAGCATAAGCCGTTGGACAAGATTTCCGGCAACATCGGGATGACTTGCTCAGGAAAATACACTGATGTACTGCGATTTGTGGCTTCAATATCTAATGGGCTACCGACTTGCACGTAATGCGAGACATCAGCAATCGCCACCAGCAGTTTCCAACCTTTTTGGGTTTTTTTACAGAAAACGGCATCATCAAAATCGCGAGCATCTTCGCCGTCGATGGTGACTAGCGGCGTGTCGCGTAAATCGACGCGACCTTCTTTGGCGGATTCGGGGACTTCGGCACTTAAGCTTTTAATTTGATCCAGCACTTCGTCAGGCCAAATATGCGGCAACTCGTGCGAGCGAATAGCCATTTCGATTTCCATGCCGGGCGCGAGATGATCACCTAACACTTCAATAATACGGCCAATCGGTTGGTGCAGTTTGGTGGGTTGCTCGACAATTTCAGCAATGACAATCTGGCCTTGTTTGGCCTTGCCAATACCGCCTTTTTGGAGCAGCACGGTTTGTGCGATGTTTTTATTGTCAGGCACTACATAGGTAAAGCCATCTTCTTTATACAGTCGCCCGACAATTTGGTGGGTGTTGCGTTCTAATATTTCGACTACGGCACCTTCGCGACGGCCTTTTTTATCGACACCGGCAATACGCACCATGGCACGGTCGTTATGCAATAGCGGATTCATTTCTCGCGGTGATAAATACAAATCGTCGGAGCCGTCATCCGGCCGAAGAAATCCGAAACCGTCGGCATGGCCGATCACGCGACCGACCAGTAAATCCTTGTTGTTGACCAGGCAATACTGTTTGCTGCGGTTAAATAGTAACTGACCGTCACGTTCCATGGCCCGTAAACGACGGCGCAGGGCTTCTTCGTCATCTTCAGTGTCCAATGCAAAGGCTTCTGCAATGTCCTGGCGCGACAAAGGTTTGCCGGTGTGTTCAATAAGTTGAAGGATTAATTCGCGGCTGGGAATGGGTTTTTCGTACTTCTCAGCTTCGCGCTCAGCGTAGGGATCTTTGGTTGATACAAAATCAACGGCTTTTTTCTTGGATGACATTCGATAATCAGGTGCGGAGTGTGAAAATATTAAATTGCATGGTCCACATAATACATGCATAACCTATTGATTAGAATCAAAGCAAGCAACTTTGTCTGGTGAAGGCGGTTTATTTGATGTTGTAGGGTAATAATCCCGAAAGTTCATTGAGATTAAAATATATTTTGAGAAGGGTAAGTGTCTGTCTCATCAAGAATATTGAAAACGTCGGGGATTTCAAGGATTTCAAAATCGTTTGGTTTTCGGGTTTTACCCACATTGATTGATTCAATCATGATGCTGTTCAGTGAATCCACCTCAATCAGGGATAATCCGCCGCGTTTTTTACCCAGATTCAAGTTGACGCCGGTATCGGTCATGATAATGTTGCCGAAAATGGCTAGCCCTTCTTCATCTTCAGGTTGAAAGGTCGTGTGTCCTGCAAAGATTCGGTCAATGCCGGTGACTGGCGATCTTTCTGATGATTTGATGCGTTCGATGCCGAACAAGGCACTGTAATTAATTACAGGGTTGTTTTTAGCTAACTGCAGTTTGAACGCGTCCCAGTCCAGGCCTGGCGGTACTTCGGCGTGAATGATGCCTACTTTAAGTCCGGCCAAAGTTTCTGTTTCAATCGCCGTGGGCAAGGTTTTCAAGGTGTTGATGATGGTCAGTTTTAAATCATGTCCAATATCAAGCCACCAGTGCAGGCCCTTTTTATAAATATGTTCACCGCGTATCAGATAATTGGGCGTTGCCGTGCCTATCAGTTCGAATAGTTGCAGTAAATTAGCTTCGTTGCTGCCCAGCACGGCATGCACGTAGGGACGATTAAAAAAATCTATACATTTCTCAGCTACTGTTTGCTTGCTGAAGACATTGCCAACCGAAAAGAGTCGATCGGTAAGTGGGTTAAAGAAAACGGCAGACAGGGCTTCTTCCAATAAATCAAAAGCTCCGCGCAAGTCACCCACCACGAAGTCTCGGCCTTGGGTGTTTACCGGCAGGGCTAAAATGGTGCTTAACTGGTCTGCCATGCTTCGATACCCGGGCCCGTTATCTGGTCGATGTTAGTTATACCGTTGCTTGATGGCTTGAGCCAGTTGGTGAACGGCCATCGCATATTTGTCGCTGTTATTGTATTTTTTTATCACCTTGAAGTTGGGATGGACGCGCCAAAATTCATTGCCATGGTCGGTGCTTAGCGTAATGGTATCGTCAATGGCCTTGCCACGGACGGGTTCTGTGACTGGATGTTTGGGTTGCCAGCCGTTTTGTGCAAAGTAGTGCGCCACACTACCAATAGCGTCGTGAGGCTGCCATAAGTTACGTCGACCATCATGATCAAAATCGACCGCTAATTTTCGAAAGCTGCTGGGCATAAATTGCCCGAGACCCAATGCACCGGCCCAGGAACCCACGGTTTCTTGGGCGGGAATGCTTTCTTCGCGGCTCATCAATAAGAAATTTTCAAGTTCAGTTGTGAAAAATTTAGAGCGTCGTTGGGTGTCGAATGCCAAGGTGGAGAGCGCGTCAAAGGTGTGGGTTTTACCAACATTACGACCAAAAAAAGTTTCCACGCCAATAATGGCGACAATATATTCAGGGTCTACACCGTAGGTGACGCTGGCTTTTTGTACCACATCGGCATTGCTGGACCAGAATTGAACGCCGTTATTAATGTGGGCATCGGTCAGAAACTGTTTGCGATAACGGGTCCAGCTTCCGGGGCTGGGGGGTAATTTGGGCCCTTGAACACCTTGGGCATTTTCCAGTCGGATGACTGATTCCAGCCGCGTGACGTTTGAAAACAGGCCGTTGAGATAATCTTCGGAAAAACCATGGGTACGTACCATGTACTGAATAAAACTTTTGACCTGTAACGATTCTGCATAAATCCCGGTCAGTGCTTTATGCCCAGGCTCGCCATTATTTGAGTCCGAAGCCAGAGTATCTGAATAAGGTTCGACTGGCTTTTCAGGTTTAACGATGGGTTCTTCCGCGCAACTGCTGGTCAGTAGTGCAAGAGCCAAACTAACTATTTTTTTACGAAATGAATTTTTCATTGGGGGAACCTCGCTAATATCGCTATGTTCATATTTATTTTGTCAGGCCGCAAGAGCTGGCTTTTTTGAGTGACAGTCAGCTAATCGCTGTTTAACTGGGTAATTTACACGCGATTAGAAAGTTATGAAGTAAATATTTATCGTAAAACGTTAATTTTTGATTATTAAGGGCAACTACTGCTTTGATCGGAATCAAAGTTAAAGCTTATGCCGAAAGCGTCTGGCAAAAGTCAGGACAAATGATGGAATAGTCAGCAATACCGTGATTTTCGCATACAATCGCCATAGTCCTGATTGCTTGGCTAAGCGACGAATAGCGAGCACGGCACCGTAATTACCTTGTTCACACATGCCGGCGCAGGTATAAAACGCCATACGAGAAAACAGTAATAATGCTGAGGCATGTTCTGTTGAATCGAGGTTTCCGTTTAATAATTCGGCCAAGTAAATCAAGGAGCCGGGTGCCTCGGTTTCGCGTAATTTAACGCTGCGGTTGACGGCATCACGATTATAAATGGCGGTAACTGTTGCGGTATGTGCCATTGCATACTGACGAGCCAATTTTATCCAGACGATGATATCTTCGCCACGATTGATGCCTTCTGGAAAACCGCCTATAGCGATCAGCGCATCACGTCTTATGCATGCCGTGGATGAATTGATTAAAGAAAGCCCTGCTGCGAATCTGGCAAAGAAATCATCGACTTGATTGCTAGAGCCCTCGGGAAAAGCAAATCTAGGCCGAATAGTTGCGTGTGCATTCTGGATCACGTGCATGCTGCTGTAAACGCCCAAATCAGGAAAGCGCTGAATAAGGGTAAGTAGTGTTTCTATGTGATGCGGAGTCCAGATATCATCGGCATCAAGAAAGGCAATATGACTCCCGCTTGCTAACATGACACCTTGGTTTCGAGCAGAACTGACCCCCTGATTGGCCTGCTTATGAAGCTTAATGAGAGGGTTTTCCATACGAGCTACAACTTCGGCGCTGTCATCGATAGAGCCATCATCAACGACGATAATTTCGATTGGTAACTGACGCTGTGCCAGAACACTATTTAAGGTGTGATGAATATGTGGTGCTTTGTTGTAAAGCGGGATAACGACGGAAATTGAAGGCTGCATTCACAATCTCCGATAATTTTTAAGCAATCTGAGGAAAAAAATCAGCACTTGCCAAAAACGCTTTTCTCCGGTCATTAATTGCACGCGCAATCCTTCCGTGAGTGTGCCAAGAATATCGTTGCCGCTGGTGCCTTGGGTGGAAAACTCTCCTGCGACAAAATGGGCTTTGAGTATTCTGGCCCCATTATCGCCGACTTTTTTGAGAAACAGTTGGTCCGCTGCTATTGGGAAGCGGCGCGAATATAAGCCGAATTGATCATGCAGGCTTTTTCGGATCAACGTACCCACCGCATGGCTGCTCACATAGGCAAATTGCCCATATAACCAAGGCCAGGGGCGTCTTACAGAATTTATTACGCCATCCGCTAAGACTTGTGCAGTGATTAGGTCGGCTTCGCTGGTGTTAATCAGGCGACGAAAGGACGCGATGGCTTCCGGATAAAGCAGATCATCGGCCCCCAATACCAGATAATACTCACCGGTAGATAACTGAATGGCGCGATTGAGAGCATCGTAAATGCCAAAGTCAGGACGGGAATCAAGAACCAGATTGAGGTCTCGGGCAGACTGGGCTATTTCTACTGTACCATCAGTTGAGGCGCCGTCAGAAATTACCCACTCGAAATCTTTATCGGTTTGGCTGCGCAGGCTACTGATTAGTCTGGGTAATACTTCCGCGGCATTGTATGTGGCGGTAATGATTGAGATGCTGGCCCGAGTCGTTGGGCCGGATTCAATAACTTGGTTATTCATGAAACTGAATGGAGATCTGAGGTTGTCAGCGCTTTGATGTTGCGAAACTTATCGGCATGCTTTTCTAGCCAAGCGATATCCTTATTCCACCACTCAAATTGCTTGAGAAAATCGATTTCTGCGGGTTCAAAACGATAGCGCAACACCTTGGCTGGCATACCGCATGCGACCGCATAGGCAGGGATATCTTTTGTCACAATGGCACCCGCGCCAATAATCGCACCGTCACCAATTTTTACGCCATCCATTATGATTGCACGGGCTCCGATCCAGACATCGTTGCCTATTTCAGTTTGTGAGAATTCCTCAAAGACTGAGTTAGTTGCAAAAGACATTTGAGACTGATTTAGAGGTGAGTAAAAAATGGGATGGCTGGACACAAAATCAGCAGTTGGGTGCTT
This sequence comes from Methylococcaceae bacterium, assembly GCA_013141375.1. Taxonomy (GTDB): domain Bacteria; phylum Pseudomonadota; class Gammaproteobacteria; order Methylococcales; family Methylomonadaceae; genus JABFRC01. Next base: position 8,173 of record JABFRC010000366.1, read on the forward strand.
TCCAGGGCCGATGATTATATCTTGGGCAATACAACAAAACTTACCGATGGTTGCATGAGAGATGCGTGTATTGGATGCTACATAACTGAAGTCGCCAATGTCGACATATTCCATTGAGACATGTTCAAAAAGCGTATTAAAGTGGCCAAAGCGACACTGGTGGACGTTGCTCATATAGCCGATAGATAAGTTTTTATCGGCATGATTCCACTCTAAGTAATACTTATAGCCAAGATACTTAAGCCATAATGTAACCGGGTTCTTTAGTAATGGTTTGAGTTTTTGATAAATAGCCATTAATTATTTTTATTATGCTAGTTTTTTACCAATGAAAATCACTCTATTAATCTCAAGATTGATAATTTCGATAATAGAAAAGTGATTCTCGAATTCTGCTTTAAACCATGCTTCGGTATACCATTCAGGTGGTGGATTTCCTTCCTTTGTAACGGAATCAAACAGACCGAGAGGCATAAATTCGATAGCTACATAGTTATTTGAATAAGATTTTATGACAGAAAAAATGTAATTTAAATTGTAGCCCTGGGTCAAAATCAAATGATGTGTTAAGGCTAAAGCTAACACCATGTCGGATTTAAAGCGTGACTCTGGAGGAGATTCGAATTTATTAACTTCAGGATAAAAAGGGTTGATTACCGCGAAATGGATATTAATTTTATTAATGCCCGATTTTAGTATTCTCAAATACCCTTGTTCAATGGCTTCGTCATCATAGTCCACACACATCACGCGCCTTGCTGCACCGGATTCCAGAATCGCTTGGCTAAGTACGCCCTGATTACCGGCCAAGTCCGTAACAGTGTCTGGATTTAAGGCTTTAATTGCATCATGTATTTTTTGCAGCCTTTCTGAAAGCGACACGGCATCATTTGGTAAGTACAGCGTCGCTTGATAGTTTCCCCATGTCGATGACACTGTGGGTAATGCGTAATTCTTAACATTCTCTAACAGCTTGGCCATGTTCGATAAAGTGAGCGGCAGTTTCAATGTAGTTAAGAATTCAAAGAGGTTTCGATATTTTTGATATCGTAACGCAACGTCAGGATTGGCCAAAACATGGGGGATTTTTTGTAGTTGATAAAGTGTTTTCCAACACTTAAAAATAATGCCTCTTAATAACCCCAGACGTCCACCCAGTCGGTATGCAATATAAGCATCAACAGAAGGCATGAATTTCCAGCGTTGTATGAAACGCCTGGCGGTATAGGTATCTCCTCTTGCCCAGATTTTAAGTGGGAAGGTGTAGCATTTTGAAAACTCTTCGAATGCGTACAAGTGCTGCGAGTGCTGTTTTGTTATTGCCGTGAAACTGCCCAAGTCAATATATTTTGGCGTGACCCCGAAGAACAGTATGTTGTAAGGATGAATATCTTTTGTTTGATATCCGTAGGTGCTGGCAATAATGTTTAATTTTAATGCGGCATTAGCTGCATTCTTTAGCATTGAAAATGACCACTCGTGGGGGTAGGTCACGACTTCTGCAAGTTGATGTTCAATAACTAGGCCAAATCCATCCAGGGTAAATTCAGTTATTTCAGAATGGACAAAGACATTTTCTTCAATAAGCGCATTGATTAATCCAGAGGTAAAAAGATGAGAAACGTGTTCAACTTTCTCTTTATAAATAGCGCGGAATACTCGATTTTTCCAGAAAAAAACTCTGCCAACATCGTCTTCATTGGAGAGACTGGAAAATTCAATTTCATTTGGATTGATTGCATTCATGGCGATTTTTATTTAAGTCTGATTTAACTACTTTTTATCTAAATAGTATCGTTGTAAATCTTTAGATACTCTTGAGCGATTGCCGGGTAAGAAAAGCGTGCAACAGCGTCTGCACGAGCATTGGTACTTAAGGTCGAATGTCGCTTTGTGTCTTCCAATATCCATTGAATACCTGAGGCTAACTGTTCTGTATCAAAAGCTTTTGCGAGATAGCCCGTTTGTTGATGTTGGACAATATCCGGCAAGCCGCAAACATCAAATGCCAACACGGGCGTGCCGCAGGCGAGAGCCTCGACGCCGGTATTGGGTAAATTATCCTGACGGGACGGAATCACCAGCAAATCTGCGGCGTTATAGAGCACTTGCAGGCATAAGTCATCATGCAGAGGCCCGGTGTAATGCACAGGAAATCCCAAATCTTCAGGATTGCGTGGGGCATGTTGGCCGAAAATGGCCAGCTGCAGTCCATCGATTTGACCACGCAAATGGTCTAGTGCAGCCCGCAGAAGGTCGAAACCTTTGCGTGGATCTTGTTCGCCATCGATGGCCCCGAAGAGTAGCAATGGCACGTCGACAGGCAAGCCCAATAAACTGCGTGCCAAGCGTTTGTCGATCGGCTTCCAGATGTCGGTATCGATAGCATTCGGGATGACGGATACCGGCCAATCACGCATCAACGCACTTTGTTGAACGCATTCAGCAAGCCAGCGACTGGGGGTGACAATCTGAATCGCGCGTTGCCAGGCTTTAAATTTACGCTGCCAGACCCAACGATCAAGGTCATATCCGGCTTCACCGGCAGGCAGATTGCCGGAGGTATAGCCCTCTTTCCAGCGAGATGTATCGGAGTAATGCGTGGATCCGCAAAATGCCCACATATCGTGTAGTGTCCAGACTATCGGTTTCCTGATACGGCCGATATCGCCGATTGACATCATCTCGGCGTTTATCCAATGTAAATGGGCAATATCGGCATCGCTATTATTTATTCTTTCAGGCCAGCTTGAAGCCAACAAAGCGATGGATTGAAAGCCGGATATGCCGGTATTTATCAAACTGTTTGGCAGAATATCCAGCGACGGGCGTAAGCGGGCCATGGCTTTATCCCATTTGGAGCGCGGCCCTTGAACCGTCCAGTCGCCGGTAGTGGCTTGGTTTACTCGCATACTGGAATCAATGCCATGACGACGCAATGCCTGATGAATGCGATAAGCAGCGCGAGCGGCACCGCCCTTGCTGTCTGAAAAATTAAGCGTCAGAACTTTCATGGTTTTAATGCTTCTATGTACATGGAGCCGATACCCTTACGGGGTTTGCCGTCAACGTCAACATCCAATGGATGGAACGGAAAATCGGGAATTGCCGAGCTGGAGGCGGTCACTTTATAGACTTCTGCAAAGCCGGCTTTTTGCAGCAATTTTTGGACAGTGTGGAAGTCGTAGTTCCATGCATGGCGCTCGCCTACCGTTGCAAGGCTTACGTTTTGCTGGACGAATGCGGATGGCAGCAAGATGAGTATCGACTTAATGTAGAGTTGCTCCAGTTTGGTAATCAGTTTGGCGGGATTTTGCAAAAAACGCTGTAAGCGGCTGCCGGACGGTGGAGCAAGTGGGGCAACCGTGTGTCCGGTGCGGTGTTTAACAAATTCGACCATATCGGTATTTGAATCTGTATTGAGCAGCTGGTTGTAAAACACTTCCAGCTCGCCGCCCGCTTGAATTCTGACGCACTGGTCGAGCATTTCCATCAGCAGAAAGTCGGCTTGATCATGCTGGCCTTGGTCTCGATACTGTAGATAGTTGCGACATAATTCTTCCAGATCCGGGAGCACCAGCCGAAGGCGGCCACCTGATTGAGTGATGCGAAAGCATTCGGCTAGAAAATTAGCCACTTGCTTGACGGGAATATGCTCCAGAAAATGTGATGAATACACCACTTGGGCTTCATTGTCAGCAAGGGGTAGCCGCCCAAGCAGGTTGGCTTGTTGAACTAATTCAGAACGCGGCGAATAATCGAAGTTGCGCCAACCTTCAATATAGGAATCGCCGCAGGCAATGTTGATATAAGACGGTTTATCCATAAATCGCTACCTGAATTGATTGAGAAATTGTTGTATTTCAGGCTTTGCCGTGTGCGAAAAATTGAATTTCGCGCCGACTTCGACCGTTTCAAGTGCCGGATTGACCAAGGTTAAATGCTCCATTTTGGCAATTTCAACGGCACGATTATCAATCGGGATGATGAACGACGGGCGTTTGAATTGCAGGGCGCGGATGCCAGCATGCAATCGAGTGCCTGCATAGCAGGCGCCGGAGTGGAGAACATCATCAAGGGCTTGCAGGTTGGGTTTGATTAACTCAATCCGCTGAAGGTCAATAACGGAAGAAAATGTCTGTAGATATTGATTATCGCGGGTGCCCTGCGGCCAAAAATAAACCCGGTTAAACTTTTCCAGGGACTTGCTCAATAGCGCAAGATCACGATCAAAATTGCGGTTGTAGTCTGTCAGGGTAACGACCACATTTTCGCTAACGCCGGTTTCAAAGCTATCCAAAGACCACATTGTCGGGCAGGCGGTATTTAACGCGCCTTCAAATCCTAAAGCTTTTAGTTTGGTCAGGGTATATTCGTCTCTTACCGAGTGGATAATGTCGTGACGCAATACTTTTTTATAAAAAGTCTGGGCAAATGGCCCAAAGCTATCCTGGTATTGCCACCAGCCAACGCCCATCAGGGTGACGTTGCGAACACCCAGATATTGCATAAAGCCCATCGCAAATTGGCGATAACCCAATACCGGGTTGGCAGAGAGTGCATTGCTGCCGCCAAAAATAATGGTGTCAGCCGCTTTTAAAACGCCTTTTGCCCATTTGCCAATGTCGCGAGAAGCAATGTTGATGATTCTTGCCTCTGGAAACATCAGTTTAATGTGGCGGGCTACGGCTTCGGATATGACTTCATCGCCCAAATTAGTGCTGCCGATGGCAGGGTCGATGTGTACGACTATTTTTTCATTCAACATTTAGTGACTCACCTTAAGCCGTTTTTTTGCAGAAATACAGAATACGATTTGTGCTGTAGTGAATCCGCTTTTCGATGGACGCATAGTTTTTCAGGTGTTCTTCAAACCATTCCGGTGTGTACCATGACGGCATCGGCAAGGTAGTGTGGCCATTCCAAAGTCCCAAGGGCATAAACTCCACCAGTACATAGGCCTTGCTGTAGCTGAATAACGAATCAAGAATGACCTTGATAGAAATCTTTTGTGTCAGTATTAAATGATGGGTGACCGCGAGCGCGATGACCAGATCAGATCGGTAGCGTTCCACAGGAGAATCGGTTCTTAGATTTCCCAGCGGCTTGACGAAATCCAGGATGGCGGGCGCAAGTTTGGTATTTTTGTCACTGAATCGCTTAACCAGCTTATCGATGGCAATTTCATCGTAATCGGTGCAAACCACTCGCTTTACAAAGTCCAATTGGCTGATTTCATTGGCCAAAACACCTTGATTGCAAGCCAGTTCCAGCACGGTTTGAGGACGGGCTTCCTTTAAAATATCCAGAACGGTTTTAAATCGATCCGATAGGGACACTTCGCCGCTTTCATTGATTAAGCCGGATTCCTGGTGGTAATCGCCCCATTGGCTTTTAGCATGAAGCTGAATGCGGTTTATGCTTTTTGTTAAACGTTGATAGTCATTGCCTCTGAAGACAAACCGGGCCAGGCCGGTCAACGTGGAGTGCATCTTGGGACTGAGCCGGTTGGTTTTAAATTGCGGGTCGATAGCTATCCGCCTTAGAAAATTCCAGCCTTTGATGAGACGTTGCAGGTTGTCAATACCAATCAAACCGAGAATTGGATATTTGATCCTTAAATATTCATGGGCCGAGACACCGAAGCCATTTTTGATAAATAATTTACCAAAAGATTCTCGCAGACCAATTTCGTAAAGTTTGAGGGGTAAATAAAATGAAGAGTAAAACTCATGGCTTGCCAGCCAGCCTTTGGCATCGTTAACTTCAACAAAGCTGCCAAAATCCACAAATATCGGACCCTTATTGGAAAAAATGACATTGTAAGGTTGTGCGTCTTTTAATTGATAACCGAATTCAACAGCTATTTCCGCCACTTTAAGCGTGCATAGCGCCGCTCTTCTAAGCATTTCCGGCGACCACTCGTAGGGATAAGTCGTTACCTCGGCTTTTTCATGTTCAAGGACTACGTTGCAACCTTCGAATTTAAGATCGGATACCCAGGTTTTGGGAAACAAGTCCAGTCCGACTAATTGTTCAATCAGGCCGCTGTTTAAAAGTTTATGGGTAAAATCCTCAAATGAGGGGCTGATCGCACGAATAACTCGCGTCTCGTCGATATAAACAGCGCCGACATCATCAACACTGGACAGTTTGGAACGCGCAATCATTTCGGCTTAACTCGCTTGTAGAAAATAAAAAAAGGCGACAGAAAAAACATTTTTATATAGAAATACAGTTTTTTTGAAATTAACGGAAAGATCAGTACATTGCTTGCCCAGGATATTAAAGCCGCCCAAGCGGCGCCGACGAGTCCGTATTCAGGAATAAAGAGTAAATTCAGTGTCAGGTTCATGATGACCGTCAGAATCAGCAGCCATAACGAAAGATGTTGCTCGTCGCGTAAGGTTAATAATTTTGATCTGATCGATACATGGAAAACAAAAATTGCCGCAAACGTGTAAATGATCAGGACATCGCCGGCGAGCCTGTAGGCTTCGCCGTATAGCAATACCAGGATCTCTTTGCCAAAAAGCAATGTGCCTAGCGATATGAAAACCGAGGTATAAAAATTCAGTCCGAATAGCTGCAAAACTCTTTTCTCAAAATGAGGTTTATCGTGATTGTTGATCAGGTAAGGAAATAACGAACTGCCGATAATCACCGGGATAAAATACCATACTTCGACAAAACGGATTGCTGCCGAAAAAAGTCCCAAGGCTTGAACGCCCAACATCCATTCAATGATCAACTGATCAAGCTTCATTGCAAGTGTAACGGCCAGTGAATACAGACATATCGGCCATGAGGACACTAACAGTCTTTTGGCAACGCCGGAAACGAACTCACTCTTATCGATATTAGACGTATTTGCTTCGGCGTTTTCAATCTGAGTAGTTGGCGATAATAGCGGTTTATCGACTGCTTTATCGCCAAGTACCTCTTTTTGCCACCCCATTACAAGGTAGGCAATGCCCAGAGCTAATTGATCCAGCAACGAAATAATTACAAACCAGAATAAATTGACGTGAAGAAAGACCAGAATGATTTTCGCGATGGATGAAATAAGCAGCTGTATGACTTTGCAGATAGATGAATATTTGGCTTGAGCGATAGACTGAAAGTAGAAATCAACTATTTCGAAAGACTGAAAAATAAGGCCTGCGGCGATTATTAAAATATATAAATTGGTATTGGTGTCTTTGTTTAGCCAAGGCAGGCAGCCGGCAATGGCAAATAGCGTCAGGAATGAGGCAATCAGTTTTAACCAATACGAGGTTCTCAGAATCTGGGCGCGTTGATTGGGGTGGCTGACCAGCTCTCTAACAATAATGCCGTCCATGCCAAGTTTGGTAATTGGGCCAAAGAGTGCAACAAAGGTTAATGCGTAGCTATAAGCACCAAATTGGTCGGGGCCAAGATAACGTGCTACATAGATGCCGACCAGGACACCTGCGGACATCCGTAAAATCTTCTCAAGCATCATCCAGGACGTATTGAAAAAATATTTACGCGTGCCTTCATGGCTTAATAAGGTGCGGACTTTATTTTTCATTAGATACGGTGTTTTGCCGTGTTAATTTTGTTGACGAAGTTTTGAGCATTCAACATGGTCAGCAGAGGGGTTGATGGCGTGAATGGGATTGCCGTCTTATTTGTCAATTCGGTAACCAAATTTAATGCGGAGTCAGGATGTCGCCGTTTTGTAATAATGCGTTTAAATCGACGGTGGATTAGACATTGTGCAGGGTTGGACTGTCAAGAAAGCGTCAATACTCATTCTGCTTGGCGCTGATTTCTTGACCGTGGCGCTATGGATGCGATAATAGAGCTCTTAAGAGTCGGATTAAGCGGCTCGTTGAGATTTAAAACCGGTGAGTAAAGGGGTGCCATGATTAAGAATTTAGTTCCACAAGAGGCTTGGGACGTGTTGCAGCATAACGCTCATGCCGTATTGGTGGATGTGAGAACTAAAATGGAACATGGTTATGTTGGTCATCCTCCTGGTGCGATACATATCCCCTGGAAAGAAGCACCCGATTGGCAAGTCAATGGTCAGTTTGTTGTTGAAGTTAAAAAAATAGCACCCAAAGTTGATTCGCCGATATTATTGCTATGTCGAAGCGGTCAGCGCTCTTTAGATGCGGCGAAAGCCCTCGAAAATGCCGGTTATCAGTATCTAATCAATATTGTTGATGGTTTTGAGGGCCCTTTGGATGAGCACAAGCATCGAGGTCTGCTCGGTGGGTGGCGGTTCAGTGGCTTACCTTGGGAGCAAAGTTAATTTCATTTAAAGTTGGACCTAAGCCGGGCGTGTCCAACGCAATCTAAATCGTTAGTCTAATGGCTTAAAGCCACTTTTCTTCCTCCCCGCATAAATTGTCAGGTCTTAAATTTTAGGCTTGGCCAGTCTGTTCATTAAAACGTAGAGTAAATATAAAGTGATCGAAAAATTAAGAAATATCGCCATTATTGCGCACGTTGACCACGGTAAAACCACCTTGGTTGACAAGTTGTTACAACAGTCCGGAACCTTTGCATCGCATGCCAAAGTAACCGAGCGCATCATGGACTCCAACGATATTGAAAAAGAACGTGGCATTACCATTTTGGCAAAAAATACTGCACTGGATTGGAATGGCTACCATATCAATATTGTTGACACCCCAGGCCATGCTGACTTTGGTGGCGAAGTGGAGCGAGTGTTATCGATGGTGGATTCAGTTCTACTATTGGTTGACGCTGTTGATGGTCCGATGCCGCAAACCCGTTTTGTGACCCAAAAAGCCTTTGCATTAGGCCTAAAGCCTATTGTAGTTATCAATAAAATCGACCGTCCTGGTGCGCGCCCGGATTGGGTAGTTGATCAAACTTTTGATTTATTCGATCGTCTTGGTGCTACTGACGAACAGTTGGATTTTCCTATCGTGTATGCGTCAGCCATCAATGGCTATGCCGGTTTGGAGTCAACGACAAGCGGCGGTGACATGACACCGTTGTTTCAAACCATCATAGATAAAGTAAACCCACCGCCAGTTAATGTTGACGGACCATTTCAAATGCAGGTGTCCAGCCTGGATTACAACACTTATACAGGTGTGATCGGTGTAGGCCGAATTCAACGTGGCGTTATCAAACCTAACCAGCAATTGGTTATCGTCAATCGCGAAGGCGTTGAGCGTAAAGGCCGTATGTTGCAGGTTTTCGGTTTCCATGGCTTGGAGCGCGTTGAAGTTCAAGAAGCAAGAGCAGGGGATATTATTGCTTTTGCCGGCATCGAAAAACTGGAAATCTCCGACACCATCTGTAGTCCGGAGTTGATAGAAATTATGCCGCCGCTGACAGTTGATGAGCCGACGGTTACAATGACTTTTCAGGTTAATAATTCACCATTTGCGGGTAAAGAAGGTAAATTCGTTACTACGCGTCAGATTCGTGACCGTTTAGAAAAAGAACTGCAACACAACGTTGCGCTTAAGGTTGAAGATACTGGGGATCCAGATAAGTTCAGAGTATCTGGCCGTGGCGAATTGCATTTGTCTGTATTGATTGAAAACATGCGTCGCGAAGGTTTCGAGATGGGCGTATCGCGTCCTGAAGTTATTATTAAAGAAATCGACGGCAAGAAATGCGAGCCATTTGAATTGGTGACCATCGAAGTTGAAGAAGAGCACCAAGGCTCCATCATGGAAAAACTGGGTGAACGCAAAGGCGATTTAACCAATATGGTGCCGGATGGCAAAGGCCGTATTCGTTTGGAATATAAGATGCCGTCACGCGGCTTGATTGGTTTTCAAACCGAATTCATGACGGCTACTTCAGGTTCCGGTTTGCTTTATCATGTCTTTGATCATTACGGCCCGATGAAGCCGGGTGATGTCGGCAGTCGTCAACGCGGTGTAATGATTTCTATGGTTGCAGGCAAGGCGGTAACGTATTCATTGCATCCGTTACAAGAACGCGGCGAGTTACTGTTGGTGAATGGCGATGAAGTCTACGAAGGTATGTTGGTAGGCTTGCATTCACGCAGTAATGACTTATGCGTTAACCCTTGCAAACCTAAGCAGTTAACCAACGTTCGCGCATCAGGTACAGATGAGAGTTTGGTACTGGCCCGTATTCAGAAGTTAACGCTGGAGCAAGCGTTGGAATTCATTGCAGAAGATGAATTGGTCGAAGTGACGCCAAAATCCATCCGTTTGCGCAAAAAATTCTTGACTGAAAACGAGCGTAAAAGAGCGTCTAAAAACTAAGATTGTCGGGGGTAAGCATTTCAGCTTGCCCCCCATTTAACAATCCCCGCGCAAACTTAGGTAAGTCATAGTAAAATCTTGGCAATCTTCAAAAACATTATTTGTAACCATGTCCCAACGCATTGCCCAAGTCGAGCGAAATACGCTCGAAACTCAAATTAAGATAGACATCAATCTGGATGGTACCGGCAAATCGTCTTTTGCTATCGGCGTGCCGTTTCTCGAGCACATGCTTGATCAAATCGCCAGACATGGTTTGATAGATATGGATATTAACGCGCAAGGTGACTTGCATATTGACGATCACCATACCGTAGAAGATGTGGGCATTACTTTAGGACAAGCATTTGCTAAAGCCATTGGCGATAAAAAGGGTATTTACCGTTATGGTCATGCTTATGTGCCGCTGGATGAGGCATTATCCAGGGTAGTGATTGATTTTTCAGGGCGTCCTGGCCTGTTTTACGAAGTCAATTATCCGAAAGCCAGAATCGGCAGTTTTGATGTCGACTTGTTTCGCGAATTTTTCCAAGGATTTGTTAATCATGCCGGGGTGACGTTGCATATTGATAATCTCAAAGGAAGTAATGCTCATCATGTGGCTGAAACCATTTTCAAAGCTATGGGACGCGCTATTCGCATGGCAATCACCGCCGATGAACGTATGGCAGGTATGATGCCATCCACCAAAGGCAGTCTTTAATTCAATAAAATAACGATATGTCATCAGTAGCAGTGATTGATTATGGCATGGGCAATTTGCACTCGATTGCCAAGGCATTGCAGCATGCCGATGCCAGTGTCGAGGTGTTGATTACCCCGGATGCAGACGCCATTTTTCAGGCAGATCGGGTTGTGTTTCCTGGTGTTGGTGCGATTCGCGATTGTATGGAAGCATTGAATCAATCAGGGCTATCAACAGTTATCCAGAAAGTGGCGAAGAACAAACCAGTGTTAGGTATATGCTTGGGAATGCAGGCGTTGTTGTCAGGTAGTGAAGAAAATGGCGGCACAGCTTGTTTGAATGTTATCCCCGGTCAGGTTCGGCGCTTTGATGATGATTTAAAGGACGAGAGCGGGTTTAATTTAAAAATCCCCCACATGGGCTGGAATCAGGTCCATCAAGTGCAAAATCATCCGCTCTGGGAATCAATTCCCCAGGATAGCCGTTTTTATTTTGTACACAGTTATTTTGCCGAGCCGGACAATGCGTCCGTCGTGGCAGCAACCAGTCAATATCCTGATGCTTTCGCCTGTAGCTTGGCGCAAGAGAATTTATTTGCCGTGCAATTTCATCCCGAGAAAAGTCAAACAGCAGGATTGCAATTGTTGAAAAACTTTTTGCATTGGGATGGTCGTGTTTAAAACTTATATTCCGCAGTTGAGGACTTGTTCGCTATGTTGTTGATCCCCGCAATTGATTTAAAAGAAGGAAAGTGCGTGCGTTTACGTCAGGGACGCATGGAAGATAATACGATTTTTTCTGAGGATCCCGTGGCCGTCGCCGGTAAGTGGGTGGCGGCAGGGGCAAAGCGCATCCATTTGGTCGATCTTGATGGCGCTTTTGCTGGCAAGCCGGTGAATGCGGAGATTATCAAAGCCATTGTTGCTGCATATCCTGATGTTCCTGTACAGATCGGTGGCGGTATTCGTGATGAGGATACTGTGCAGGCCTACCTGGATGCCGGTGTTGAATATGTAATTATTGGCACTAAAGCCGTTAGTGAACCGCATTTTGTCAGCGATTTGGCCAAAGAATATCCGCGTCGCATCATTGTGGGTCTGGATGCAAAAGATGGCAAAGTGGCTGTCGATGGCTGGTCTAAATTGTCCAAGCATGATGTGATCGACTTGGCTAAACACTTTGAAGATGACGGCGTTGAGGCCATTATCTATACCGACATTTCCCGAGATGGGATGATGCAAGGCGTGAATGTTGAAGCAACTGCCCGTTTGGCTCGCGCTATCAATATTCCTGTTATTGCATCCGGCGGCATTACCAATATGGATGACATACGCGCGCTTTCTGAAGTGGCGCATGAAGGTATTTTTGGTGCAATTACCGGCCGGGCGATTTATGAGGGTACATTAGATTTTGCCGAAGCGCGTATTTACGCGGAGTCGTTTTAACTCATGGGTTTAGCCAAGCGGATTATTCCTTGTCTGGATGTTGACAACGGCAGAGTCGTTAAAGGCGTCAAGTTTGTCGATATTCGGGATGCTGGTGATCCTGTTGAGATAGCCCGACGATATGATAGAGAAGGTGCGGACGAGATTACCTTTCTCGATATTACTGCGACTCATGATAATCGCGACACCATCGTACACGTTGTCGAGCAGGTTGCCAGCGAAGTGTTCATACCTTTGACCGTTGGCGGGGGTATTCGGACACTTGATGATATTCGTCGCATGCTCAATGCCGGCGCTGATAAAGTGGGCATTAACAGCGCTGCGGTATTCAACCCTGATTTTGTGCGTGAAGCCGCTGAGCGTTTTGGCTCACAATGTATTGTCGTGGCGATTGATGCCAAAAAAGTCGGTGATAGCTGGGAGATTTTTACTCATGGCGGTCGCAAATCGACTGGCATTAATGCAATTGCCTGGGCAGAAAAAATGGTCAGCTATGGCGCAGGAGAAATTCTATTGACCAGCATGGACCGTGACGGCACGCGTGAAGGCTTTGATTTGTCGCTCACTCGCGCGATTAGCGAAGCAGTGAGCGTCCCTGTTATTGCGTCCGGTGGCGTGGGTTGCCTGGATCATCTGGCTGATGGCATCATTGATGGCAAAGCCGATGCGGTGTTGGCAGCAAGTATTTTTCATTTTGGTGAATACACCATTGAGCAAGCCAAACAACATCTAGCGCATCGCGGCATCGAGGTGCGATTGTGAGCCAGGCCTGGTTAGATGAAATTCGCTGGACCCAAGAAGGCTTGATTCCGGTAATTGCGCAGCAAGCGGATAATGGCAAAATTTTAATGTTTGCCTGGATGAATCGCGAGTCATTGGCGCTGACAGCAGACCAGGGCTACGCGGTTTATTGGTCGCGTTCCCGCGGCAAACTTTGGCATAAAGGGGAAGAATCCGGTCACAGGCAGAAAGTCTTTGCTATATATTTAGATTGCGACGAGGATGTCATTGTGCTCAAAGTTGAACAGCAAGGCGGAATTGCTTGTCATACCGGACGAGAGAGCTGTTTTTACAGGCAGTTGATGGATGGGCAATGGCAGGTTGTTGAGCCAGTGTTAAAAAACCCTGAAGATATTTACAAGTCTCATGAGTGAAGTATTACAACAATTAGCGCAAATTCTGGAGCAGCGTAAGCTGGAATCTGCGGAAAAGTCTTATGTGGCAAGCTTATATGCGAAAGGCTTGGACACCATCCTCAAAAAAATCGGTGAGGAAGCGACTGAGACGGTCATTGCTGCTAAAGGTGGTGATAAAAAACAGATTATTTATGAAATGGCCGATTTATGGTTTCATTGTTTGGTATTACTTGCTAATGAAGGCTTGGAGCCAGATGATATTCTGCAAGAACTGCAGCGAAGATTTGGCTTGTCAGGCCTTGAAGAAAAAGCACAGCGAAAATAAAACATTAATGTAGATAATTGAAAAGGAGTTAGATATGGGCATCGGTGTTAGTGAGTTGTTAATTATTTTGGCCATCGTAGTGGTTTTGTTCGGCACCAAGCGCTTGCGCAGCATCGGTGGTGATTTGGGCGGCGCGATTAAAAGCTTTAAAACCGCAATCAAGGATGGGTCGGAAGATAAAGCTGTTTCCGAATCCGATACTGAGTCCGCCGGCGGTGAAACTAGCGCCAATAAAAACGAAAAAGCCTAAATTGTATGTTCGAGATAGGGTTTTCCGAACTTATATTGGTAGGACTGGTAAGTCTGTTGGTGATTGGCCCAGAGCGATTGCCAAAAGTCGCTCGAGTCGCTGGTTTCTGGATAGGTAAAACACGAAATATGGTTTCCAATTTTAAGGCGGAAATCAAACATGAGTTAGAAACCGAAGAAATTCGCCAAATTATGCTTGAGCAATCAGGTATCAAGATGGAAGTGACTAAAGCTTTAGATGAAGCTGTTGATTCCGTAAATGCAATTCCCTCCTCAATAGAGCAAAACCTGCAACAGGCAGTTGCTCCGCAGAAGCCCCAGCATGACCCAGAATAATCCTGATCGCTCTATTGAACAGCCATTTATTAGTCATTTGATTGAATTGCGCGACCGCCTGTTAAAGGTGGTTGTTTGCATAATGGTGGTCTTTTTGGGATTGGCCGCTTACGCCAACGACATTTATAGTGTGTTGGCTGGTCCGCTGATGAAGCACATGCCTGCAAACAGTACAATGATTGCTATTGATGTGGGGTCGCCGTTTTTTACTCCATTCAAGTTGGCATTGGTTGCCGCTATTTTTATTTGTGTACCTGTGATTTTGTATCACTTTTGGGCGTTTATTGCTCCGGGCTTGTATAAACGCGAGCGGCGTATGGTATTGCCATTATTGATAGCCAGCACCTTCCTGTTTTATTTGGGAGTGGTATTTGCTTACTTTGTAGTTTTTCCATTGGTGTTCGGTTTCTTGACGGCGGCTGCGCCGGTTGGTGTGGCGGTCATGACTGATATCAGCAAATACCTGGATTTTGTGCTGACCATGTTTTTTGCTTTCGGCATTTGTTTTGAAGTGCCTATTGTGACTATTGTACTGGTCTGGATGGGCTTGGTAACTGCGGCTGATTTATCCGAGAAGCGGCCTTATGTGATTGTTGGGGCATTTGTTATTGCGATGCCATTGACGCCTCCGGATCCTGTTTCACAGTCTTTACTGGCCGTGCCGATGTGGATGTTGTTTGAGATCGGATTATTATGTTCCAGATTTTTTACTACCAAGGCCGAATCAGAGTCAAATTATCCGGTTGTAAATCAAAACTTCGATGATAACGACTACTGAGTCGCTACGAAAAAATGTCTTGATTACCGGCGCAGCTAGACGAATTGGCGCTAGCTGCGCCCGGTTATTCCATGAGCAAGGCTACAACGTTGTCTTGCATTATCACCATTCAAGTCAAGAAGCCTTAGAGCTGTGTTCACAGTTAAACCAGTCAAGGACTGAGTCAGCCAAAGCCATTCAAGCGGATTTGTTGAATTTGGATGAATTGAGAGGATTGGCGCAGCAGGCACGTCTTACTTGGGGTGGCGTCGATGTGTTGGTCAATAATGCCTCTGCGTTTTACCCGACGGCGATTGAAGATGTTGATGAGCTGCAATGGAACGAATTAATGGGGAGCAATTTGAAAGCTCCTTTTTTTTTGACGCAAGCCTTGGCTGGACAATTAGCTGAACGTAAGGGCTGCATCATCAATATCATTGATATTCATGCAGAGCGTGGCCTGAAAGGATTTCCGGTTTACAGTATTGCCAAAGCCGGGTTGGCGGCAATGACCAAAATGCTGGCTAAAGAACTGGGCCCATCAGTCAGGGTGAATGGAGTATCTCCGGGGGCGATCATCTGGCCGGAAAGCGAACTCTCTGAAACAGACAAACAAGAAATATTGCAGAGAGTTGCTTTGAAGCGTAACGGTGAGCCAAATGATATCGCTAAGACCGTGTTGTTTTTGGCACGGGATGCAGACTATGTAACCGGCCAGATTTTATCTGTCGATGGGGGGCGGACGCTATTTTGTTAATGGTATCGATCCGGGTACTCGCCATTGTTTAAGTTGGGACTTGTCAAAATTTGCCCACAGGTTATCGTAGCTCAAATGGCTAATGGGGTGTTTTAAGGTCGGAGCAATTTCGGCCAGTGGCTCAAGTACAAAAGCATAACGTTCAATTTCGTCTCGAGGGATCTGCAGGCGGCCATCATTGATAATAACATCGCCATATAAAATCAAATCGAGATCCAATGTGCGCGGAGAGAATTTTTCGCTATTTCGACTGCGGCCATGGTCAAGTTCGATTTGCCTCAGCTGTTTTGCGACAGTTTTGACATCCAGATCAGAATCAAAGCCTACGATCAGGTTATAAAAAGTATCGCCCTCAAAACCCACTGCTTCAGACTCATAAATACTGGACACTGACAGTTGGCCAAAGCACTCATTGAGTGCTTTTAAGCTGGCAGGAATGTTGATTTCCTTATCAATATTGCTGCCAATGCTGATAAATCCCTTAGTCACGAGCCTTTTACTCCCCGTTCAATGACAATCCCGACATCGCTAGCACCACGGATGGCGCCTTTCTTATTCAATGTGATTTTGACCCAGGGCACATTGAATTCATTGCGAATGATATTAGCAATTTCCACGATCAGTTTTTCGACCAAAAAGAATTGACTGTTTTCGACGAAAGAAATAATACGTTTAGATACGGTTTTATAATCAAGAGTGAATTGGATATCGTCCGTTTCGGCGGCTTTTTCTATGTCAAAGGCCATTTCAATATCGAGAATAACTGTTTGCTTGGTTTCTCGTTCCCAGTCGTAAATGCCAATGATGGTTTGGATTTCCAAGCCGCCTAAAAATATGATGTCCACAATGATTTCCGGTTATGATGCGCGCTGTTAAAAAAGCGCTCAGTATCATGGAAACGCTTTGGTCTTACAAGTTCTGAATGATTAATGGTGTCTGATGAGTGAATGGTTATTTGTTCCAGCGGCCTATTTGATAGGCTCAATATCCAGTGCAATTTTGATTTGTCGTTTGATGGGTTTGCCGGATCCGCGCGGTCAGGGGTCTGGAAATCCTGGAGCAACCAATGTCATGCGCATCGGTGGTAAAAAAGCCGCTGCAATTACGTTGGTTGGGGATTTGGTTAAAGGCTTGTTGCCTGTATTTCTGGTCAACTGGTTGGGCGCGCCTGTCGAGGTGCTTGTCGCGACAGGGCTGGCGGCATTTATGGGGCATCTTTATCCGGTGTTTTTTAGCTTTCAAGGTGGCAAAGGTGTGGCGACTTCGCTCGGGGTTTTGCTGGGTGTTTCCTGTTGCTCGGGTTGGCGGTCATTGCGACTTGGCTGGCCGTTTACAAAGTAGGTAAAATTTCTTCGTTAGCCGCTTTGGTTGCGTCAACATTGTCGTCTGTGTA
>JABFRC010000172.1 GCA_013141375.1 Methylococcaceae bacterium
TTGCATATAGGCCATGTCCAGGCTTGATAATTTCCAGGCGGGCTCAAGCCGTTTGAGAGCTTGGATGGCTTGGGAAGCGGCAATGACGAAGCCAATACGAATCCCGGCGCAGCCGTAAAATTTGCTCAGGGATTTGATGATGTAGAGCTTGTCGTTACGGACAATGTGTTCGCTGACCGATTCAGCCTGGCTAAAATCCAGGAAAGATTCATCAACGATAAGGGTGCAATCTGCCGCCTGCCAATGGGCTAATAAGGCCGACATGTTGTAAAGTTGGCCATCCGGGGTTGCAGGGTTCACAAACACGATTGTGCTGCCTTGAGGAACATTTGCCCAATGATCGTCAAAGCGATTGATGATCTGAATCTGGCAGCCCAGTTGCTCGGCAATCTGACCGTATTCGACATAAAGCGGCGCATACAGGACTAAGTCTTGGGGATGCAGCCAGCGCAGCAATGCAAAAATGGCGGCGCTGGCGCCGTTAAACGCCTCAATGTCCACGCCGTCTGACAGGAGATAGCGCTGTTTAATGGCGTGTTTTAGTGCTTGGTAGCCAGGGTCACTGTAAGGACCTAAGTTTACCGATTGCAAATCCTGCCAGTTGACCGCCTGCATTGGATTAATGTTGGCCGAAAAATCTATGACCTCTTCGGGCAGGCAATGCTGCTCTGCCGCAAATTGATAAATATTGCCGCCGTGCTTCATGGCTTGGTTTTTAGGACTTGGTCAGTAATAACTTCCCGAAACCTAAACTTATCGTCCCCACGCTCCGCATGGGGACGTCGCTTGAACCGCTCTGCGGTTCGGGACGCGGGAGCGTCCTTCACTGGGTTCCCACGCGGAGCGTGGGAACCATAAGCGGAAGTTATTTTTGGTGAGAACCTTAGCATTAAATCAGTGCCCATATCGCCGTCGCACTTAAATAAAACACGGTTTCTGCAATTTGTTGGCTGGCGCCCAGACAATCACCCGTGTAACCGCCGATATGCCGGTTGAAATAGTGCCCGAGCCAGAGATTCACCAGCCAGACGGGCAGGATGGCTAACACCGTGATATTCGGTAATAACAGCAAGGGCAGTAACGCAATGGTGATTGCAGATGCCAGTTCCAACGGGCTGAGTCGATAAACCGCCGAAGACACTTTGCTGTCATTTTCGCGAGCGTATTCATCGCGCTGCATCAGGATTAACGGCATCAAGCGGCTAAGACTGTGGCCGGAAAATAACAGCAGTGGCACCAAATGGGCCGGAGTTTCGCTGAGCAGGCTGATTTTTAATAACAAAATCAGCAGTAAACCAGCGGCGCCATAGACTCCGATTCGTGAGTCTTTCATGATGTCCAAAATCCGTTGCTTGCCGTAGCCTCCGCCAAAGCCGTCACAGACATCGCTAAAGCCATCTTCATGGAATGCGCCGGTGATTAAAATGCCGGTAATGATTGCAATGATGACTGCTGAAGATTGTGGCCATAAATAATCGGCCAGATAAAAACTCAACGCGCTCATTCCTCCCACCAACCAGCCGATCAACGGGAAATAAACGGCGGCTTTGGGCAGGTCTTTATAATCCAGTGCAATAGGGCTGGGCAGGCGGGTGTAAAAGGTAAGTGCCAGGAAAAACAGTTTAATCTTCGGCATGTAGGGCTTCTTAATGATCGACACCTGCTTCTTCAAAGGAGGCCATATCGTTTAAAAACAGCACGGCCGATTGCAATAACGGGAATGCCAACGCAATACCGGAGCCTTCGCCCAGGCGCAAATCCAGGTTCAGTAAGGCGTTGCGATTAAAATAAGCCAATAAGGTTTTGTGTCCCAGTTCATGAGAGACATGGCTAAAAATACAGTAGTCAAGCACTTGCGGGTACAGGCGATAAGCCACCAATAATGCTGAACTGGCGATGAAACCATCCACCATGATCAGCATGCCCAGTTCCGCGGCTTGTAAATAAGCCCCGACCATCATCGCAATCTCAAAGCCGCCAAAGGTCGCTAAAACAGCCAATGGGGTTTGAATATCGCCATGATGAGCGATGGCCTGTTGCAAGATGGCCAGCTTCGCGAGCAATTGAGCATCATCCAGGCCCGTACCGCGCCCCACACAGTCTGCCAAAGGCGTATGGGTCAACTTATGCATCAGTAGGGCCGCTGAAGACGTATTGCCAATGCCCATTTCACCAAAACCAATGCAGTTGCAGCCTTGTTGATGCCGGTCTGAGACCAGTCGTGCTCCCGTAATAATGGCTTTGTCGCACTCTTCGGCAGTCATCGCGGGCTGCGTTAAAAAGCTTTGTGTACCGTGGCCGATTTTTGCTTTGATCAGCTTGGGATGGTTTGCCAAATCGGTTTTAACGCCCGCATCGACAATCAACAGTTCTATTTGATGTTGTCGTGCAAAGACGCTAATTGCAGCGCCTCCCTGTAAAAAATTGGCGACCATTTGTGCGGTAACGGACTGCGGATAAGCGCTGACACCAGACTCGGCAATTCCGTGGTCACCTGCAAAGATCAGAATGCTTGGTTTGTTTATTTCCGGCGTCAAACTGTTTTGGCATAGGCCTATTTGTAAAGCCAAGTCTTCCAACTGACCTAGTGATCCCAAGGGTTTGGTTTTCTGGTCAATTTTTGTTTGTAACGCGCCGACTAAATTAGGTGAATGTGGCGCTATAGTGAAGGTTATCGACACGGAGTATTCCAGGTGTTTTCAAATAATAAATCGCCAAGATTTTGGCGTTCAGCCCAGTTTTGTTCTTCCAGCATGGGTTTGGTGTAAAACGCTTCGACATGGCCCAAGCAGAGAATGGCAACGGGATGACTGTCTTGCGGCATGTTTAAGCGGTATTTTACGGCTTCCGGATCGAACATGGAAACCCAGCCCAGCCCCAGGCCTTCCGCGCGCGCGGCAAGCCAGATGTTTTGTATTGCACAAGCCAGTGACGCAAGATCCATTTCCGGCAAGGTCCGACGGCCAAAGACGTGCTGCTCTCGTTGGTCGCATAACGCGGCCACTAATAACACAGGGGCCTCCAGTATGCCTTCCACTTTTAGACGCATGAATTCCTGTTCGCGTTCGTTTAAGGCTTGGGCGGTGAGAATTCTTTCCTGTTCAACAAGCGTGTGCAATTCATGGCGCAAAGTCAGACTGCTGATACGGATAAAGCGCCAGGGTTGCATGAAACCAACGCTGGGGGCGTGATGGGCGGCCTGTAATAAGCGATTTAACAGTTCGGGATCAACCGGGTCGGTCAAGAAATGGCGCATGTCCCGACGCTCATAGATAGCGCGGTAAACCGCAGAAATTTCTGCCTCGGAATAACGATGATGGGTCATGAATTGCGCACAGAAGGGATGTGTTTCTTAAAGTACAACGTTGATTGTACTCGAACTTAGCGCAAGGATGGGATCGGTAGTTTGGAAGAAGTGTTGCTAACTCTGTAGTTAGGCCACGAAATGTGGGTATCGCTCCCACATTTCGTTTGTTATTTCTGAATCTGTAGCTGTGTGTCGATTCATAAAAAGTCGTTTCTCAGATTGGCAGACGCGATAGTGTCAGTTATTTAGGTTCAGGCTGCGATGATGACCTGGTTTCTACCACTACGTTTGGCTTGATACATGGCGTCATCAGCACGATGAATAAAACTGTCCAGCGTATCGTCTGAACGCAAACTGCTTACACCCACGCTGGCAGTTATTCTGATGGTATTCATGTCGTAAGCCAGTGTGTGGTGCTCAATTGAAGCGCGAATCCGCTCTGCCAATAAATTGGCACCCTCTATATCCGTGTCACTCAGTAAAATCACAAACTCTTCACCGCCAAAGCGAAATACCAGGTCACTGCTGCGCAAGTTTTCTTTTATCCATTTGGCAACAGAGGCAAGTGCGAAGTCACCGCAGGAGTGGCTGTAGTTGTCATTGATGGATTTGAAATGATCAATATCCAAAAACAACACTGACAAAGGTTTGCTGCCGCGAGTAGCCAGACTCATTTCACGTTTAACGGAGTCTCCAAAAGAGGCCCGGTTATTGGTCTGAGTGAGTGGGTCGGTATAAGCCATTTTCAGCGCTTGTTGATATAAGGTTGCATTTTTTAACGGATAAATCAGGCAGCAGAGCAATGATTCCAACAACTTTAAATCAGCTTCGCTAAAGCGGTAATGCCGAGTGAGCTTCAACTCGCCTAATTGTTGCTGTTCAACTTTAAGCGCGTAGTTGCAATAATGCTGAGTAAAGACGCCGCTTTTAAGTTCCAGGTCAAATTCCGGATTGCTGTATACATAAGCACTGTGCGGTATCAGGTTTTCTATTTTCTTGCAGAAAATGGCGATAAGCTCATTGAATGCCAAAGTGGTTTGCAGAGCACTACTGATATCAAAGTGCTGCAAGTTAACCGCTTTTGCTGCTTCAAATGAGTTATTACTGATAACTGCAAGATTTGCTGTTTTTTTAGCCATGTTCGTTTCCTCGTGATCTGAAAATCGTTACCTGTAATAGCTTTAGCCAGTATCGTGCCAAAAATAAATAGTTGAATATTATCAATATGTTATAGTGTTTTAAAGGGTGGGCAATGGGCTTTAGTCATAATTTTGGCGCGTAAAAACGGCAAGGGTTTGCCAGTGGGGTTGTCAATTGCATAAAAGCTTGCCGCTTTCTTAGATACAAAGATTCAATCGTCGACTGGGTGTCTAATACCAACCCAATCCCAATAAGTTCTCCTACTGTCCCTTCTCCAGCGGGAGAAGGTAGGTTGAGGGGATTCAAATAAAAACTTACTGGGATTGGTATATCTGGTCAGTAAATCGGTAAAATGCCGGTTTTATTTTTCATGGCTTAATTAACATCATGCGCACCAGTCAATTTCCACTTAGTACCGTTAAAGAAACGCCCGCCGATGCTGAAATAGCCAGCCATCAATTGATGATTCGAGCGGGGCTTATTCGTAAGCTGGCCGCAGGTCTCTATTCCTGGCTGCCGTTGGGGCTTCGGGTAATGCGCAAAGTTGAAAAAATTACCCGTGAAGAAATGGAAAAAGCCGGTGCGCTTGAAGTGTTGATGCCCGCGCTGCAAC
>JABFRC010000126.1 GCA_013141375.1 Methylococcaceae bacterium
CCCAAATGCGGGGTAAAGACAATATTATCCAGTGTCAGCAAGGGTGAATTGGCGGGCGGCTCATTTTCATAAACATCCAGCGCAGCGCCGGCAATTTGGCCACTTTTTAAGGCCTCAAACAAGGCCGTTTCATCAATCAATCCGCCGCGTGCGCAGTTAATTAACATAGCTGTTTTCTTCATTGATCCAAGCTGCTGGGTACCAATAATATTGCGGGTTTTCTCGATCAACGGGCAATGTAATGTCAGATAATCTGCCCGACTGACCAAGTCATCCAAACCGACGGACTCAACCTCGTAACTGGCAAATACTTCAGGAGCAACAAAAGGATCATAAGCAATCACATTCATGCCCAGCCCTTGTCCGCGCTGCGCGACTATTCGGCCAATCGTACCAAAACCCAATATTGCCAAAGTTTTATGGGCCACTTCTGCGCCCATTAATTTGGAACGCTCCCACTTGCCAGACCGCACTGAGCGATCCGCAATTGGCAAATGTCGACTCAATGACATCAAATGGGCGATTGCCAGTTCCGCTGTGGTGGTAGCGTTGGCATCCGGGGTATTCATAACAATAATCCCTTGCTCGGTAGCCGCAGCAAGATCGACATTATCAACACCGATGCCGGCACGGCCGACAAGTTTTAAACGCTTTCCAGCCTGTAAGACCTTTTGCGTCACTTTGGTATCACTTCGAATCAACAGCGCATCAAAATCGCCGATGATGTCACACAAGCCTTGCTCATCAAGCCCGGTTTGAATGTGAACATGAAGATCCGGTTGATCATTCAGATAATTGATACCGGCCTCGGCAAGCTTGTCGGAAATAAGTATATTTTTCACTGTGATCACCTGAATATTTAAACGCTAATGCGCGTTTTTAAGGGTTATTGACAGAACATCATGCAGGAACAATGCGGCGAAGACATTCATCGCTAAATTGTTGGGTAAACAGTATTGTAAGTATTCAGTGTGACAACTTTCCTTTTGCTTTATATCCCTAATTTACACTGATAGATGCTCGGAATGAGGACGATTAAACCGCCCTCTGCCCGGGGAATTTAGCTAGGTGCCACGATAATAGCCAGGTGAAGGTGCTTTTCGATCAACCTTAACCGATGATTTTGCCAGCTTCGTATTCTTGCCCGCAGCAACAGGTTTACCGGCTTGTTTAGTAACTTCTTTAGTGCCTTTCTTGACAGAAACCAGGGCCTTTAAAGGCGCTTTAACCACCGGCGCTTTTGCTTTAGCTGTTGTTTTGGTAACCGAAGGAGGCAATGCGGGCTCATTTTTTGGCTCGGCTTCATCTTCCAATGGCGGAAGTCTTTCATAAATAGCGGTTGGAATACCTCTTAAATCGGTCAAAGCCTGATTCAAGGCGGCTTGATCAAAATCAGGCAATTCTCCATTATTGGCCTTGGTGATCAAGCTCAATGCTGAGGCGAAGCGCTGTTCCGTAGTGGTTTCTTCACCTTCCAGATCCGGATGCGCTTCAATATAAAGTACGTTATTGAGCCAACCGACTTTAATGGGTTGTTTGACCAGATATACTGGCGTACCTTCAGAGACCAAATCAAAAAGCGCTTCGATATTTTCCGGATACAAACGGATACAACCATGGGTAATCTGCATGCCGATACCGTAGATTTTATCGATATCCGTACCATGAATTCGATATTCACCCTTTAATGCCAAGTGGAGCGCGCGTGAACCCAAAGGATTATTTGGCCCTGGCGGCACGATTAAAGGCAGTGGATCGCCATTGGCCGCATGCTCGGCACGAATCGATTCAGGTGGATGCCAGGCCGGATTTTTTATTTTTCTGACAATTTTTGTCTCACCCAGCGGCGTCTTCCAATCTTGTCTGCCAACACCATGGGCATAAGATCGAACCATGCCATTCGGTTGATAGAAATACAGACGAAATTCGGAAAGATTCAGTGTAATGCCGTTGCGGGGGCCTTCCGGCAAAATCCGCTTATTGGGCAACACAACAATGGTATCTTTTTTGATTAACCAGCGATCAAGATCCGGATTTAATCTGACTATCTCGGTTTGACCAAGCAAAAATCGACGCGCGATATCTATTAAAGTTTCGTCTTGTTCCGCCTTGGTAAATGACACATCACCATCTTCGGGATGCTCAACAATCACGCTGTCACCCTTGCTTTTAGGCATTGGGTAAGTGCTAGCGTTTAGATTACAGGAGATAAAAACCAGGGAAATAAGACAAAGGAATTGCGAACTAAATTTCATTGACAAGGGGAGTACATTTAAAGAGGAAGTAGATTTTATCATGCAAGTCAAGCCAGTGGCACCCTTGATGATTATGATTGCCGAATCGCTGTAAGCTATAATCCAGGCCAAGGCCAGTAAATCCGAGACACTGACCCAAAAATTTCGTCAATTATCAAGCAGAATCAAAGGAAACCAACATGACACTGCAAATTTTTCGCACCAAACAGATCGTTACAGAGGACAACGAAAGCATAGCCCTTAAGCGCTGCTTGTCAAAATGGGACCTCGCATTTCTAGGAATTGGCGCCATCATCGGCACCGGTATTTTTGTCTTGACCGGCATAGCAGCAGCTACTCAATCCGGCCCTGCTGTAGTGCTTTCATTTGTTATCGCAGGACTTGCCTGTACGTTTGCAGCACTCTCTTATGCTGAACTATCGGCTGCCATAGGTGGTTGTGGCAGTGCTTATGGCTACAGTTATGCCGCGTTTGGCGAATTGGTCGCCTGGATCATTGGCTGGGACTTACTCTTGGAATACGGTATTTCAGTGGCCGCTGTCGCCAACGGCTGGTCCGGATACTTTAATAATGCCCTGACGGCAATCGGCATCCCGCTCCCGGATGTCCTCACCAAAGCCCCCAAACTGGGCGGTTACATCAACTTACCAGCGTCAGTTATCATTTTATTACTGATGGGTTTATTAATTATCGGTGTCAAGCAAAGCGCAAAAGCCAATAACGCGATGGTTGTCGTTAAATTAACCACTATCATCATTTTTATTGCCGTTGCCGTGTTTAACGTCAACCCGGATAACTGGCATCCATTCATGCCTTTCGGCTGGTTTCAATCATTACCAGATGGCAAAACCACTGGCGTACTGGCTGGTGCATCCATTGTATTTTTTGCCTATGTAGGCTTCGATGCCGTATCCACGGCCGCCGAAGAGGCGCAAAATCCTCAACGCGATTTACCATTCGGCATTGTCACCTCGCTGCTTTTTTGCACGATTATCTACATCATTGTCTCCGGCCTGCTCACCGGCGTCGTCTCTTACACCGATCTAAATGTTTCCTCACCCGTCGCGCATGCATTGACTTTGCTGGGCCATGTCTGGGCTTCGGCATTAATTTCCACAGGCGTGATTGCCGGACTGACAACGGTAATGCTGGTTTTGTATTACGGTCTAACTCGGATCATTTTTGCGATGTCTCGTGATGGTTTGTTATCACCATTTTTTAGCGAAGTTAACGCGCAAACACAAACTCCCGTCCGTGTCATTGTGCTATGCGGCATCGTCATGTCTTTAATTGCCGGCTTCATGCCGCTGGGAGATCTCGCCGAACTGGTCAATATCGGCACCTTAGCCGCTTTTGTATTGGTTTGTTTCGGCGTTATCGTATTACGCATCACCAAGCCTGATATGCACAGGCCATTCCGTACTCCGTTTAGCCCATTATTTCCAGTTTTAGGTATGCTGTCTTGCGGTGCATTGATGGCATTTTTACCCGCACTCACTTGGCTGCGTTTTATTATCTGGTTAACACTGGGCTTGATTGTTTATTTTGTATATTCAATAAATAACAGCAAGTTAGCTGCTGAAAACTCGCCATCTCCGGAATAATTGAAGATCCAAATAACTCGACACTATTGAATTGCAATGGAAAATGATCTGTTAGTTTTAGCCGACCAACTTGGCCAATATCTAAAAGCCCGCAATCAAACCATTGCCACAGCGGAGTCCTGCACGGGCGGATGGATAGCAGAATGCATCACCTCAGTAGCGGGCAGTTCGACTTGGTTTGATAGGGGGTTTGTCACTTACAGCAATAACGCCAAACAGCAAATGCTTGGCGTTCGCGCGGAAACTCTTGAAAAATTTGGCGCGGTCAGTCAAGAGACCGCCTCAGAAATGGTTGCTGGCGCCCTGGCTCACAGTGAAGCCGATTGTGCACTTGCAGTGACAGGAATAGCAGGGCCGGACGGGGGATCTTCAGATAAACCGGTAGGCACCGTATATATTGCGTGGCAAACAAGGAATCAACCCATCACGGCTATTCGAAGTCAGTATTCCGGAAATCGTCAGCAGATTAGGAAACAAACCGTCATCACCGCCATCGAGGGGGTCATCAGATGACCCAGTATTTAGCTGCGCTTACACCTGAACTTCATGTTCAGCTCTTGCTTGACAAGACAAAAAATAATCTCAATCTTACCGAAACAATTTTCAAAAAACTTTTTCATGAACTGCCGAATCAACTGATTGCCATCAAAAACGCGCTAGAAAATAACCAGCTTTCCGAAGCTAAAGACATTACCCACATCCTGCACGGCTCAGCCAGTTTTTGCGGCTTACAGGCCATTCAAAACCCGGCAAAACAACTGGAAAAAAGCTTGCTCGCTGCTAACTCAGAGTTAGCAGCGAAGAACCTCAATATCTTAACGCAGCAGGTCAACGCTCTAACAGACCAGCAATTTGCCATTCTAAAAATACTTGGCAACCTAAATTGATGCCCAGCTGTCAGCCAAAATCTTCAATCTGAAGCTTTATCCCCTGCACATCCAATCCACACAGCGCCAGCAATTCTTCACGAGTGCCTTGTTCGACAAAGCTATCCGGCAAACCGATGTTCAATACCGGCATCAGAATGCGCTGGGCTTGCAGGAAGTCATTGACGGCACTGCCTGCACCACCAGCCAAGACGTTTTCTTCAATGGTGACCAAGGTGTCATGGCTTTTGGCCAGTTCTAATAACAGCGCTTCGTCGATGGGTTTAATAAAA
>JABFRC010000186.1 GCA_013141375.1 Methylococcaceae bacterium
CATCAAGACCTGCCAACGTCGCGCCATTTTCATCGACTACAGCTTCCGGTAACACAAAGTGCTCGCCATAAATGTGATTAAAGCGCCCAGCAATATCTCTAGCCATTTCTATGTGCTGAATCTGATCTTTGCCCACCGGCACCTTATTGGCGTTAAACATCAGAATATCCGCCGCCATCAAAATCGGGTAACTGAACAGGCCCATGGCAATGCCCTTATCAGGATCATTCCCGGCAACTGCTCCATGCGTTGCTCTACCTCCTGAATCCATGCAGTCGTCACCGCCTTCTTCATTTTCAGCGACTGCCGCCTTGTAGGCATGTGCACGATTCATCAAGCCCTTTGCCGTCACGCATGTCAGCATCCAGGTCAATTCCATAATTTCCGGCACATCCGATTGCCTATAAAACACGGCATTGGATGTATCCAGCCCCAATGCCAACCATGTAGCAGCAATCTCAAGACTCGATTGTCTAACCCTTTCCGGCTCCTGACATTTAATTAACGCATGGTAATCCGCTAGAAAATAAAACGGCGACACATTGGCATTTTTGCTGGCATCGATTGCCGGCCTGATCGCGCCGACATAGTTGCCTAAATGCGGAGTTCCTGTGGTGGTAATGCCTGTTAAAACTATTGCTTTATTCATTGGGTAACACTCTAAAGTTCCGTTATTTGTAATTATTTTAAAATGCTTCAAGGGTAGGCACTTTCACATAAATTCTACTCAATATCCAGCCCAACACAGCAATCGCCCCTTTCAGAAAATTAATTTTATAGTACACTTCGGGCACCTGAAACTGCTGCAAGAGCTACGCGCGAGGATCTTTTATGCCCGATTACGATGAAAAACGAAATTATATTCGCATGGAAATAGACTGCGATGTGACCTATCGACTTGCCAACTCAAACGAGCTGCATCACGGACATTGCTCTTCAATTAGTGGCGCCGGGGTTTCGTTTTCTGCAGAACAAGCATTTGAAGCAGGCAAAGCCCTGGAAATTAATGTAATCCCCAAAAACTCAATTACCCCGCCAATGACCGCCTTTATAGAGGTTGTCAGGAGCACACAAAACGAAGATGGCAGCTATGAAATTGCTGCGTCAATCAAAAGCATTAAAGGTAACTGAGTTCTTAATTAGATTAAATCGAAATGTATACAATAACCAAAGAGGTGTATTTTTGTTACGGACACCGGCTGATGAACCATCCCGGCAAATGCCGCAATTTACATGGACATAGCGTCAAGGCCTCTATATCCATCCGCCAAGACCAACTCAATCAACAGGGCATGGTGTGTGATTTTGCCGACATTCGCGAGTGTGTTGAAGGTTTCGTTGACCAGTATCTCGATCATAATTTCTTGCTTCATAAAGACGACCCCATCATCCCTATGCTCATCGAAAACAATGAGCGCCATCTCGCATTGGATGAGCATCCAACAGCAGAGGTATTAAGTAAAATGATTTACGTACATCTCAAAACATCTGGATTTAATGTCGCTCAAGTGACTTTGTGGGAAACTGCAAGCGCTTACGCGACCTTCAGCGAAAATTGAGACCGCGATGGCCTTGGTAGAGCCGGTAAATAAATCAATTTGTCTGGAACAAGTATGTGCTTCCAATTATCGAAAACTATTTCGTTTGATTCCTGATCTAACCTCGCTGAAAGACGGCGCTACCGGCCTTGCCCCTCGTCATAGCGATTTACGGATACGAATTATTGAACGTACTCCCTATACTTTGACGATAGAACTAAGTCATTGTTTTAATTATGAGCTCAACACATCCATTGCTCCCGCCGTCACCATCAGAATCTATCTGGATGCGCAATTGGCAGAAGTTTTAAACGACAGTGTTCGGGCAGGGGTTTCTCAGGTCTATAAAAATTCGTCTGCCAGCAAGGAAATAATGAATTACAAATGGCGTCTGAATTATTTTTTACTCAAGTGGTTAGACCATTGCTTGGCTACAGGATATTGCTTCAACAACGTCGATCCCCTCATCAACTCCTTGATTAAGGCTTAAGTTCCCTCCGCTCAAAATCCAATTGGATCTAATGTAACGACAACTATATTTTTATTGATCTCGCTCAACTTCGAAATTTTTTGTTTTGTTTTAATAGCCGCGCTGCAAAGCAAAACGATTGTAAAAATCAAACAATAACGAGGAGATTTACCATGAGTGAAGTTCAAGAAAAAGATAATTTCTGGCTGTATATAGGCGGCATTATTCTGGCTGCAATTGCTTTGGTCGTCACCATTAAAAGCAACGAACACGACAAATACGAAACCACTGCCAAAGCAATTGCTGAGGATCCCAGCTATAAAGAACACAAATCAGAAAATAAGTAATTTTTACCGCTACATTTTGTAATTTGTTGTACTGAAACGAAGCAGTTTTTCTGTTGTCATTTCTAAATCCTCCCGATTTCTGGGCTGTTTGCTCCTTATTCTAAAGTAAGCGCGAGCAGCCCTTTTTTATTGATAATCCTTAACTGTCTGGCCCTCACCTCAATTAATTCCTGCGCTTGGAAATTATGCATAATGCGGCTAACGGTTTCATGCGCGATGCATAAATAGCTACCCATATCTTCTCGTGACATACTAAAACGAAATTCCAATTCGGCATAACCGCGAGCTTTTAGTCGTTCGGATATTTGGATGATAAAGCAGGCAACCCGTTCTTCAGCCGTGCGTCGCATCAGCATCATCCGCTGAATTTGCGCATCAAACTGCTCACCTGATCGCTGCAATAAAATCTGACTCAAACTGGGCATGGTACTCACCAACAAATCAATTTGCTGAGTTGGCAATCGACAATAATTCACAGTTTCTAGCGCTATTGCAGTACAAGTATGAATTTGTGTAGCCAAGCCATCAAATCCCAACAACTCACCAGGTAGCATAAAATCAACAACGATTTCATTACCATTTCGATCAAGACCCAATAATTTTGCACTACCTGAACGTAAGGCAATAATGCCTTTAAACTCGCTGCCGACATGGTAAATAGCTTCGCCTTTTTGACGAATGGTGTTTCTAGTAACAATCTCACCTAACGACTCAACTTCACTCTGACTTAGTCCTTTAGGAATGCACAAATTGTCCAGGCTACAATTTTCACAAGTAACCGCTTTTTTCATTGCTGCTGAGCCGACCATTATTGATCCAATTAATGTAAGTAATAAGGTGCTTAGTAGATTCTCTCTTTGGGAGGAATCGCATCTACTTCATCCGTTAAAGTATATAAATGCACAGGTCGATAATCGATATTGACCCTGTCGTTCATCAACCATGTTAAGGTATGTTTTAGCCACTGCTCATCATCCCTTTTCGGATAATCCTCCCTGGCATGACCACCACGACTTTCTTGTCGATTGCCGGCTGCAATCAGCGTAACTACAGCCTGAGCAAGTAAATTGTCCAACTCCAGCGTTTCGACAAGATCGGTATTCCAGATAAGTGATTTATCCTTAACACCCACCTCAGCAAAAGACTCGCGTACTTTTACAATAGCGTCGATACCTTCATCAAGAGTCGCTTGGGTTCTAAATACCGCCGCTTTAGCTTGCATGGTTTTTTGCATATCCAAGCGAATATCAGCCGTTGATCGACTGCCACTGGCATGACGAATCTTGTCAAAACGAGCAATCGCTTGATCACAAGCAGACTTAGCCAGCGGCTTGTGGGCGGTACGAGGCTTGATCAGTTCAGCGCAGCGAATTGCCGCCGAGCGTCCAAATACCACTAAATCTAATAACGAATTGGAACCCAATCGATTAGCGCCATGCACAGACACACAAGCGGCTTCACCGATAGCCATCAGGCCGGGAACGATAGAATCAGGGTTACCCCCCGCCAACGTAACTACTTCAGCCTTATAATTTGTAGGGATTCCTCCCATATTGTAATGCACTGTTGGCAATACCGGAATCGGTTCACGGGTAACATCAATGCCGGCAAAAATCTTGGAGGTCTCGGCAATACCGGGTAATCGTTCATGAATAATGGCCGGATCAAGATGTTCGATATGTAAATGGATATGATCCTTGAGCTTACCCACGCCGCGACCTTCGTTGATTTCGATCGTCATCGCACGACTGACCACATCGCGTGAGGCTAAATCTTTTGCAGACGGCGCATAGCGCTCCATGAAGCGTTCGCCTTCAGAATTGGTTAAATAACCGCCCTCTCCGCGTACGCCTTCGGTAATCAAACAACCTGCACCGTAAATACCGGTCGGGTGAAATTGCACGAACTCCATGTCCTGTAAAGGCAACCCTGCGCGTAACACCATCGCATTACCATCGCCGGTGACTGTATGCGCGGAAGTACAGGAAAAGAAAGTCCGCCCATAACCACCGGTCGCTAATACCGTGACATGGGCTTTAAATAAATGCAGCGAGCCATCATCCAAACACCACGCCAGCACGCCGCGACATTCACCGTCCTGCATAATCAAATCCAGCACAATGTATTCGACAAAAAACTCTGCCTTATGCTTTAACGCCTGCTGGTAAAGTGTATGTAAGATGGCATGACCGGTTTTATCAGCCGCAGCGCAAGTCCGTTGTGCCGTGCCTCTGCCATAATGCGTGGTCATGCCGCCAAAGGCACGTTGATAGATTTTACCGTCAGCGGTGCGGGAAAATGGCACGCCATAATGCTCCAGCTCGATAACAGCAGGAATAGCCTCACGACACATGTATTCAATAGCGTCCTGATCACCCAACCAGTCAGAACCTTTGACGGTGTCATACATGTGAAAGCGCCAGTCGTCTTCACCCATATTAGCCAGCGCAGCGCTAATACCGCCTTGTGCCGCCACTGTATGACTACGGGTAGGAAAAACTTTACTGATACATGCGGTACTCAGGCCGCGTTCCGCCATTCCCAAAGTCGCTCGTAAACCTGCGCCCCCAGCACCCACCACGATAACATCGTATTCGTGCTCGATAATTTTATAAGTTGCCGACATGACCTACCCTAATAATGAAATCCGAAATACACCTAATAAAGCCGTCACTGCCAGCATCAGCAAAGTTAAATTCACTAGCCAAATCGTTGCTATCTTCAAACCGCCGGCAGCGATATAGTCTTCAATCACAACCTGCAATCCCAGCGCTGCGTGGTAAAAAACCATTAACACCCAAATTATCAGTGCCACAGTATTAATTGGGCTGGCGAGCCATGCCACGAGTTGCTGATACGTTGCCTTAAAACTCAAATCAAGAAACACAATCAACCAATACGATAATGGCACCAGCGCCACTGCAGTGACCCGTTGCAACCACCAATGATGTGTCCCCGATTTTGCAGAACCTAAGCCCCGCGCCTTAGCCAAAGGTGCTCTGTAATCCATAATCTGCCCGTTAAATAAATATCAACGTCAATAAAGTAAGCACTAGCGAACATAATAATTCGATAAGTGCAAAACGATTCAAACTGTCACGGTCAAAACCGAGCCCGGCATCCCAAAACAAATGCCGCACGCCATGACACAAATGAAAAAACAATGCATAAATAAATCCATAATAAACAGCTTGCACCGGCCATGTTCCTAATATCGACTGTAAGCTGTCAAAAGCTTGAGCACCTGAAACCAGCGAAACAATTAAACCGACTACCAGCACCAATCCAAACGACAAAAAAACGCCGGTAAGGCGGTGAGTTATAGAAATAATGCCCGTTAGCGGTAAGCGATAGACTTGTAAATGCGGAGACGTAGGCCTGCCATTGTGATTTGCCATAAATATTATCCAGTAATTGCTTGGGGAACATGATCGGTCAAATCAAAGTCTGATGCAATGCCGGCCTGACATGGCTTATTATTAATTGTTGAGCCCTCAACCGATTCTACTTCAATGAGTGCGCTTTTGAAAAAAGCGCACTCATTATACTTATTCAGCGATAGTCACATTTAATAGCTATCTATCAACAAGTTAAAAATACACTATCAATATTAATACTGTCGATCAAACCAGTACCCAACATCAATTCTGCCAATCGAATTCATTGTCAAAACGGACTATTTGAGGCTTATGCTCAAAAAGATGAAATTATTTTTCGCAGTCCGAGATTTTAGTGATAACATCAAAACGCAGTAGATTAGAGCCGGTTCCTTTATAAGAACCGGGATTTGTAAAGCCGGTTGATATCGGTGATTTTTTTTAAGTTAAGAGTGTGATATGTCAGAGCAAGTTGTAGGTACCGTTAAGTGGTTCAATGATGAAAAAGGTTTTGGATTTATTGAGCAAGAAGGTGGAAAAGATGTTTTCGTTCACCACAGTGCAATTAACGGTTCCGGTCGCAAAACATTGCGTGAAGGCCAACGCGTTACTATGGAAGTAACTCAAGGCCAAAAAGGCCCGCAAGCTGAAAACGTAAACCCCCAGTAGTCGTTTAAATCAAAGCCCGTCAGCCGCAAGACTTTCGGGCTTTATTGTGCCCGCTTAAAACTCCCGCCCTGGTCAAACAGACCATTCAGCATCATTTCAGTGCACGTCATAATGATTTTGCACAACATTAACGCAACACCTCCTGCGCAAAATATTTTCATCACCACCCAAAAAGCCTGTAACCATTGCTATTCCTGAACACAGACAAATTAAACCTTTTGGCGCGCCGATTGCATAACACTATTTAGACTAAGCTCCTTTTAGTCTTAGCATTGCACAATCAATACTGACGAACGCATTCACGTATACGAAGGTGGTGGGTTATGGAAAAGCGTTGTTTAAGATTTCAAGACATTTCTATCAGCGAGAAGATGCTTTATTCGCTGTTTTTGATGACCATAGGTATCGGTTACTTATTCGCGTTGACGCACATGTACTATACCCATCAGATGCGCGATGGACAGCCCGGCATGTCTATTCAGGATGTAATGATTGCCTACTACGGCTCGCAAGACCAAACTCGCCTGGGCTCTGCGATCAATGGCGGTCCAATGGAGCCGAATCTAAAATCAGCCGATGAAAAAGAAAAAATTCTTGCCTGGCTCAACACTGACAAATCCCAAACAACATTTGAGCAAATCATTTCGCCAATCCTGGCTAAAGACTGTACTTATTGCCACAATCCCGACATCAATCCGGGACTACCCAACCTGACTACTTATGAAGGCGTGATGGAAGTGGCTTCAGCCAAGGCCGCCTCCATACCCGGCTTGGTAAAAGTCTCACACATCCACTTATTTGGCATTGCCTTTATCCTCTTATTTGTCGGCCGTATTTTTATTTATTGCCGTATGAATATCACACTAAAACGCATTATCGTGGTGATTCCCTTTCTATCCATGTTAATTGACACCTTATCGTGGTTTGTCACTCGCAATCACCCCAGCTTTGCTTATGTGGTCGTTGCCTCCGGTGCCATGATGGGCTTATCCATGGGCGCACAGATCCTCATCAGTCTTTACCAAATGTGGGTAGAGACATTTCACCCCAAGTTTTATCTTTCGACTGAGCAATTAGATCTACTAAACAAAACCATAACGACATTACAAAAGCTTGGCTTAAGGGCAATAACAAATGGCAAAGCCTATTTCCTAAAATTAGCACCTATCTTTTGGCAAAGCTTTACTGTGCTAGCCCGCCAAATTGTGTTGAATATATTTCATACGACGCAATATTTCCTTCACCCCAAGCTGACTTTATCTGATGCCGACCAACTCAAATCAACACAGTACATGCAGCTATTGAGCAACGCCGGCTACCCAGTTTTTTTTGCCGGCAATGGTTGGCTGATCAAAGAAGCCGCCCTCACCTGGCAATTTATAGGCACACTTGACGATCTTGAAGGCTATCTTGAGCGACTACCGGCCAAACAACTGGTACCCTTGGGCTGAGCATGGGGATTAATTTAGGTAATATTCACATTGACGCGTGATATTGCTCACAGTAAATTAAGTTTGCAGTTGCGTGATAGTGAGCACATCAATTAGGTATTTTCTTAACTAAAGGGAACACTCTAAAAATCATCCATCCATGCTTCGACAGGCTCACCACGAACGAATAAGCAATTGATTTAATAAGACAACCGTTCGCACTGAGCTTGTCGAAGTGCAATTTTTAGAGATTCCCTAATGATTAAAATTGCCATCGCCGACGATCACGCCATTATCCGAGCTGGCTTGGCGCAAATTATTTCCGAAACACCTGACATGCGCGTCGTTGCTGAAGCCAGATCCGGCGATGAAGCACAAGACATCATTCTCGATGCAGAATGGGATGTTTTTATATTAGACATTTCCATGCCGGGTAAAAACGTCCTCGATTTGATCAGAATCGCAAAAAAACAGCTTCCCAATCGAGCCTTGCTTGTTCTTAGCTCTTATCCTGAAGAACAGTATGCATTAAGAATGCTGCGAGCCGGCGCCGACGCCTATCTCACTAAAGCCGACGCACCGGAAAAATTAATTGCTGCTATTCGCAACATTTCAGAAGGCGGTAAACTCACCAACCCGGAATTAACAAAAAAGCTCTTTGCCGAACACATCACCAACCCGGATTACCCGCCGCATCACACCCTGACCGATAGAGAATTTCAGGTGTTTTGTGCAATCAGCATAGGTAAACGTATCAATGACATTGCCGAAGAGATGGCATTGAGCTCCAAAACCATCAGCACCTACCGAATACGCTTATTAAAAAAGCTCAAGGCGACAACCAATGCCGACATTGTCGAGTACGCGATGGAATTTGGTTTACTCGATTAGCCACTTCCCCACCGAGCCCCACAATTAAGTTTGCTTAACGTTCTGGAAATGCTTAGGCTTGCTACTTAACAGATTGGGGCCCAGAATGAAATTGCTGCTTATTGATGACAATGACGAAGAGCGAGCAATCACTTCGGCTACATTGCGCAGCAAATTCAGGCAAATAAAAATCGTTGAAATCAGCAGCAGAGAAGATTGTGATGCCACTATTGCCCAAGGTAGTTTTGATTTGGTTATTCTCGAATTCAAACTAGGATGGACCGATGGCCTGACACTTTTTAACACCATCCATAAGCGTTTCTCCTGTATCC
This sequence comes from Methylococcaceae bacterium, assembly GCA_013141375.1. GTDB lineage: Bacteria > Pseudomonadota > Gammaproteobacteria > Methylococcales > Methylomonadaceae > JABFRC01. The sequence goes on from JABFRC010000186.1 coordinate 9,033, forward strand.
CGGTCATTTTGTTGACCGACTCCGGAAATGAACAAATTGCAGTGACGGCTATCAAACTCGGTTTCGCCGACCATATAACCAAAAGCCATCGTCAGGATTTAACGACTTCGGTCGAGCAATCACTGCTTGATGCAACAAACAACAACCGCTGTCCCAGCACGGAACAAAACCAGCTGTTATGCGAAAAATGGGATCTGGCCATTTCCCGGCTAACATCCGATTTTGCCTATTCCATGCGCGTCACCATTGATGGAGAACCCTTTTTTGAGTGGATCACTTCGCAGCTTAAAGCGCTGAACACCACCCCACTCCGACCTATCACAGAATTTAAACTGCCCACACACCCGGACGATATTGGAATCGTCAAACAACGCTTTGCAAATTTATTAGCCGGGAATGAAGACACCAGCGAATATCGCATTATTTCTGAACATGAAGGCATTCGTTGGTTTAAAGACCACGCCTTGCCGATCCGGGATTGGAGCACAGGCAAGGTCATTCGCATATACGGCGCCATTCAAGACATCACCTTGCAGCGACAAACTGAAGACCGACTGCGCCTAATGCAACGGGCCATTGACTGCAGCAACAATGGTATTGTCATTACCGGCCTGGCGGAGGCCGATTATGGCATTGTCTATGCGAATAATGCCTTTTTAAAATTAACCGGCTACACCTTAAATGAGCTGCTAGGCCAGAACTGTAGAATTCTGCAACAACGCGAACCCAATCAATCTGCGCTTGAAACTATAAGAAGCGCATTAAACCAGGACACCGACGGCTACGCCATCTTGCGCAATTACCGCAAAGACGGCAGTTTGTTCTGGAATGAAGTATACATCTCGCCCATTCGCGATAGCCAAGACCGAGTCACTCATTACCTGGGGGTGCAAAACGATGTCACTCAGCGTTATGAAATGAAAATGCTGCTGAGTAAAAATGAAGCCAAAATGCGCGCGATTTTTGAAAGCGTGTCCGATGCCGTTATTATTTTTGATGAACTGGGTGGCATCCAAAGCCTGAATCTTGCCGCCGAAAAGCTGTTTGGCTACTCCTCGAATTCCCGCATCAAAGAACATATTGATACCTTAATTCCTGATTGGAAGCTGTCCGATAAAAGCACCAATCTTTCAGGATTTTTAAACCATTTTTGCAATGACCAAATTCCTTTTTTTAAACGAGAAATCAATGCTTGTAAAAAAGACGGCACACTCTTTCCGGTTGCCTTCGGTGTTCACGAAATCCATCTTGACCAACAACGTCTGTTTGTCGGCACACTTCATGACCTAACTGAAAGCAAACGCGCCGAAGTCATCCTCAGAACCAGCGAAGAGCGATATCGAGCGCTGTTTGAAAATACGGCGGATGCCATTTTTGTTAATCGCGGCGGCAACAAAATCGAACAAGTCAATAACGCCTGTCTTCATCTGTGGGGCGCCAGCAGACCAGACGAATTAATCAACAAATGCCCCATTGATTTATTTCATCCGGATTATCATGCGGTGATCAAAGAACGAATACAAGCCATGCTTTCGGGCAAGAAAGGCATGCCTTTTATTGAAGAAAAGATTATTCGTCTGGATGGCAGCATTGCCGATGTACTGGTATCCGGCATTCCCTTTGAAGATGAACAAGGGCCGTTAATATTTGTGATCTTGCTGGATATCACCGAACGTAAGCAGGCTGAAGTCGCCTTACTGGAAAGCAAAAACCAATATCAAAAGCTCTCCAACCATCTGGAATTGGTCCGGGAAGAAGAAAGAACGCGAATTGCGCGCGAAATTCATGACGAATTAGGCAGCTTTTTAACCGCATTCAAAATTGATCTGAGTTGGCTCAACAAAAAGCTGCCTGATGATTTAACCGATTGTCATCAAAAAATCTTGTTAATGACTGAGCAGACACATCAAGTCATTCAAACCGTCAAAAGAATTATTACCGACCTACGCCCCAGCTTACTGGATCAATTAGGATTAATGCACGCTATCGATTGGCTGGTGGAAAATTTTCGACAACGCACTCGCATTGTCTGCGTGCTGTCATTGCCAAAAAATGAAGTATTGCTCGACCCCAATCGCAGCACGGCCGTTTTTCGAATTGCCCAGGAAAGCCTGACCAATATTGTGACCCATGCCAATGCCAGCCACGTAAAAGTTAAGATTAAAATCATCAAAAATGCACTTCGCATGACAATTTACGACAATGGTTGCGGTATAGTAGCCGCCAACAATGGTAAATCTATTGGTTATGGTATTCCGGGAATGAAAGAGAGGGCTCGTCACTTTGGCGGCGAACTAATCCTCTCCAGCAAACCCGGCATGGGCACCACCATCACATTAACACTACCTTTACACAGCAAAGCACAGGAATAACGATGATTAAAGTTGCCATCGCGGATGATCACGCCATTGTTCGCAAAGGACTCAAACAAATTCTTTCTGACATTCCGGATATGGAAGTCTCAGCCGAAGCTGGCTCGGGAGATGAAGCCTTGGCGATGATTAGAGCCGATAACTGGGATGTATTGTTGCTGGATATTGCGATGCCCGGCAAAAATGTACTGGAACTCGTCAAACTGGCTAAAAAACAATATCCGCGTTTGCCAGTGTTGATCTTGAGCATGTTCCCGGAAGACCAATACGCACTAAGAATGCTGCGTGCCGGTGCCGACGGCTATCTCACCAAAGAAAGCGCCCCCGAACAGCTGGTGTCGGCCATACGCAAAGTATCAAGTGGCGGCAAATATGCCAGCCCTGAACTGGCCGAAAAACTGGTCGCCGAACTTTTTAAAGACCCCGACCAACCCTCGCATACCACTTTGACTGACCGTGAATTTCAGGTATTCAATGCGCTGTCCAAAGGCAAACGCTTAACCGATATCGCAGAAGAAATGTCTTTAAGTGTTAAAACTGTCAGCACCTATCGATCAAGAATATTAAAGAAGATGAAGTTGACCAATAATGCCGAGCTGATTCATTACACCCATAAACACAAGTTGGTAGATTAATTCCTACTGCTTTTCGACTTTATTTCCAGCCACATCCCCGCTCTAGCATCTATCATCAGCCAATAGTTCCAGCTTTCACCCCGCCGGGGTGCAACACCTTAATCAACAGCGTCTTTCCTACAAAATACTCCGCTATTCCTACAAGAGATATAGCGTCTCTCTGATTTTAAATGAGCAGACCTTAAGCCATACTTTTCATAACGTTTTGTAGGCTTACTTTCTTTTTAATAATGAACAATTTCAAACTTGATCCAAACGGCATGGCTGTGCTCTTGGACATCCATGACATCTTGATGACGGGGAACACCTCGGATGTGTCGGTACTACAAAAAGTCTGCGAAAAATTATGCGCCTCTCTAAATTTCGACCTGGTCTGGGGAGGAATGATTGGTTCCGATTCAAAATTAGAGATTTCGGCTGCAGCGGGCACCGGTGCTCAGGCAATTACAGGCGTGTTGCTCAATTATGCAGACGCACCCATAGAGCATCCGCTACACCAATGCATCAACAACTCTGTTCCGGTACATTCGACTGAAGGCCTGATTGCCTTAAACAGCCAAGCATTTGCCCAGCTCTCTGAACAAACCCGCACATCTCCGGTAACACTTTACCCATTAACACTCGATAACCATTGTGTCGGTATTATTGGCATTGCAACCAATAAGCAACAACATCAACAAAACCACGAACAGCACCTGTTGCAATTAACGGCTCAACATGCTGGCTTTGCACTGGGCATGCTGCGCTCGTTTGTGGCCAGAGACAATGAACAAAGCAATCTTAAACTTGCCGCCGCGGTGTTTGACAGCTCGCTCGAAGGCATTTTTATTACCGATATTAACGGCACCATTCTCGCAACCAATTCCGCCTGCACACGCATCACCGGCTATACACCAGTCGAACTCATTGGCCAAAACCCCCGCTTGTTAAAGTCTGACCATCATAGCGAAATGTTTTATAACGCACTTTGGCAGGCAGTTAACCAAAACAACCAATGGGAAGGTGAAATCTGGAATAAACGCAAAAACGGGGAAATTTACCCGCAATGGTTAAGTATTTCTGCCATTAAAAATGAAGACGGGGCCGTTCAAAATTACATCGGTATTTTTATCGACATCAGCAAACAAAAAGAAGCCGAGCATCACTTGGCGTATCTTGCCTATCACGACCAGCTAACCCAACTGCCCAATCGGGATTTATTACACGACCGCCTGAATATGGCCGTGCTGCAAGCGCGGCGTAATAAACAAAGTATTGCCGTGTTATTCATTGATCTGGATCATTTCAAATACGTCAATGACACTTTTGGTCACAGTGTTGGCGATAAATTATTACAAGAAGTCGCACTGAAGCTATCTACCTGTTTGCGAGAACAGGACACACTGGCACGTATGGGGGGGGATGAATTTACCGTAATACTGCAGGATTTTAATAGTCGACAAGATGTGGAGTTAGCAGCCCGTCGCATTCTCGATGCTCTGGAGACGCCTTTTTTAGTCGACCACCACGCGCTGTATGTATCAGCCAGTATTGGCATCAGCTTTTTCCCCGAAGATGGCAGCACGGCTTCTGAACTCATGCGCCGCGCCGATACGGCCATGTACAGTGCTAAAAACGACGGTCGCCACCGTCTGCATTTTTTTCAGTCCGATATGGAGGGCTACTCGGTCAACCGCGTCGCAATGGAACAACATCTTCGGCAAGCGCTCGTACAAAAAGAATTTGTGGTCTATTACCAACCACAAATTGACATCAATAGTGGTCGCATTGTCGGGGCCGAAGCCTTACTGCGTTGGCAACGTCCGGGCATCGGTTTGGTCCCGCCCAATCAATTCATTCCTCTGGCAGAAGATACCGGCATTATTCTCCCGATCGGCGAATGGGTCCTGCACGAAGCATGCAACCAGCATAAATTATGGAAGCAAACCCGCGGCATCAAGTTACGTATCGGCGTCAATCTGTCCAGTCACCAATTTAAACAAGCCACCTTAAGCACAACGGTTGCCAATATCTTAAAGGATACTGGCATGGATGCGACCTTTCTGGATTTAGAGCTGACCGAAAGCGTCGCGATGCAGGATGTCTACAAATCTTTACGCACCTTGAAAACGCTCAAACAATCCGGCGTACAAATTTCTATTGACGATTTCGGTACCGGCTACTCGTCATTAAGCTATCTCAAACAGTTCCCGATTGATCGCTTAAAAATTGATCAATCCTTTGTCGCTGATATCGCTACCGACCCCAATAGTGCCGCTATCGTGTTAGCCATCATCGCCATGTCGCACAGCCTGGGCCTGGATGTCATCGCCGAAGGTGTGGAAACCCAGGAGCAATTCAAGTTTCTTAAGATGCACGGATGTAATGAAGTGCAAGGGTATTTATTGGGGCGTCCTATGCCAGCTGATGAGTTTTCAAAATTTTTGTATCAGTGGTCGGGGTTAAAAAACTAACACATCGAACCTCCACCATTGTCATTTTTTAATATTCCAGAGAACCTCATGTTTAATAAACTCACCATAAAAACTCGCTTGCTGTTGATTATTACTTTTTCAGCAACCTTAGCAATTGCCTTAAGCGGACTCGGGCTAGTAGGCATGCAAAAAAGTAATGCCGGGCTTCAAAACGTTTATATGGATAGAACCATTCCACTTGCAGATCTTGCCGAAATAAAAGCTAAGCAACTTGATATCCGCCTAAAAATTGCAGTCTCATTAGTCACGCCAAACGAATTGGCTCAAAATCTTGAGCAAATAGCAAAAGCGCGAAGCCAAATCGATAAGTTGTGGGCTGCTTATAGCCAATCCAATCTGACCACTGAGGAAAAAGCCCTCGCCGATAAATTTGTAGCCGCCCGTAAAATTTATGCTATTGAAGCTTTAGATCCTGTTATCGCGCTAATGAAAAAAGGTGATACACAATCGGTGCAAAGTTTAGTTGTCGATAAGCTACGCCCACTGTTTGTGCCAGTTGCCGATAACATTGACGCATTAGTCAATTTGCAAAAAAATGTTGCACAACAAGAATATGAACAAGTAGACGCCAATTATCAGCAAACTATAGCCATCGAATTTATCGCTCTGGCTGTGGGTATAACATTGACAGTGCTATTCGGCTTTATACTAATACGCAAGCTGATGGCTCAATTGGGCGGAGAACCTAAAACCGTTGCCGATATAGTTGCTAATGTGGCCCATGATCAACTGGACAATACGATCAACTTGAGAAAAGGCGACACCGATAGCCTGTTGGCGAACATTAAAGATATGCAACAGCAATTGTTAAACCGCAGAACAGAGTCAAGACATTTGATTGAAAACACGACCCGCCAAAAAATGGCGCTGGATAGCATTAGCGTAAATGTCATGGTCGCTGATACTAACCGCAACATTATCTATATGAATCCAGCCGTGCTAAAAATGATGCAACTCGCTGAGGCTGATATTAAAAAATCACTGCCCCACTTTAATGTCAACAATCTGATGGGAGCCAACATTGACAGCTTTCATAAAAACCCATCGCATCAAAAAGGCATGCTAGCAAATCTAAATGGCACCCATAAAACTGAAATCACAATAGCCGGACGCACCTTTTCGCTAACGGCCAATCCGATCACCGATACCGACGGCAAACGACTTGGCACCGTGGTCGAATGGCTGGATAGAACCACGGAAATGCTTGTCGAACAGGAAGTAGCCAAAGTGGTGAGCGCTGCCGTAGCGGGTGATTTTAGCCAGCAAGTGTCTGAGCAGGGCAAGATTGGCTTTTCATTATTACTCGCCCAAAGCATAAACCAGTTACTGTCCACTAATGCCACCAGCTTGGCAGACTTGGCAAGGGTGCTGGATGCGCTATCTACCGGTAATTTGACTGAAAACATTCAAAAAGACTATGCAGGCACTTATGGTCAACTCAAAGACAGCGCCAATGCGACGGTTGCAAATTTAAGGCAGTTGATTAGCGAAATCAAAGATTCGACCGACAGTATAAGTATGGCAGCCAAAGAAATCGCTGCGGGTAATAATGATTTATCACATCGCACCGAAGAGCAAGCCTCAAGCCTGGAACAAACTGCTGCCAGCATGCAGGAACTCACCTCCACCGTACAACACAACACCGAAAACGCCAGACATGCCAATACTCTGGCCGTCAATGCTACCGAAGTGGCCGGCAAAGGTGTGAATGTTGTCGGTCAAGTGGTGAATACCATGGAATCAATTCATGACTCATCAAGAAAAGTGGTTGAGATCATCGCCGTAATTGATGGCATCGCTTTTCAAACCAATATTTTAGCGCTCAATGCCGCCGTGGAAGCCGCACGCGCCGGTGAACAAGGCAGAGGATTTGCTGTTGTTGCCGGCGAAGTGCGTAATCTTGCTCAACGTGCCGCCGCGGCCGCAGGTGAAATCAAGGCGTTGATTGGTAATTCTGTTGAACAAATTGAAGACGGCACAAGGCTGGTTAGCCAGGCCGGCAAAACGATGGAGGAAATCGTCAATTCCATCCGGGGTGTAACCTCGATCATGTCGAACATTGCTTCAGCCTCAATGCAACAATCGACAGGCATTGAGCAAGTCAATCTGGCCATAGGTCAGATGGATGATGTCACCCAGCAAAATGCCGCGCTGGTTGAACAAGCAGCCGCTGCAGCGGAATCATTGGAAGAACAAACCCAAAATTTAACGGCTACGCTTGGGCAATTTAAAGTCGATAACCGGGATTCCAACACAAAATTGGCCCGTTCCAGTGCGGCCAACAACCTACCTGTACCAACTAAAAAACCCAAGCCACAAACTCTGCAAACAGCCAATAACACGGAATGGGAAGAATTTTAAACATTTACAAAATCAAACAGTTGGTCGCTTTTAAGCACAAAAAAACAGCTAAAACCCTCAAATTAAATGCAGTTATTGAATATCAACAACTGCACTTTTTTAATAAGTTTTCCGCAATTTCAAATAACCTCCGACCCTGTAGAACTGAGAACTAACTCTCGGTTGCACCTACCTTCATTCACTAGAATTACGCCAGTCCCTAAAGCAAGGGACTTAAGTATTTTTAAACATTTTTTTAACCGGAGAACACAATGAAACATAAATCTTTGAAGTCAATGTCATTGGGCAGAACTATTTCTGCTGTACTTTTAAGCGTTTCTTCAGTCGGTATGATGACTGATGCAAATGCAACCTCTTCAATCATGGCGCAATATGGTTTGACTAATTGCGCCATTTGCCACACACAAGGTGCTTTTTCGAAAACAGAAGGTAAAGCGGGTTTAGCTGCCTATCTTGCATCGTTGAATCCAACACCAGCTCCAACACCAAAACCAACTGCGACTCCAACGCCTAAACCTACTACAACACCTACTACAACACCTACTACAACACCTACTACAACACCTACTACAACACCTACTACAACACCTACTACAACGCCGAAGCCAACTGCAACACCAACACCTAGACCAACTCCAACGACTGGTTATTCAGACGACGATCATGACGACGACGATCATGATGAATATAAAGGTAAAAAGAGTAAATCTTCTGACAAACCAAAAGTCACTGCACCTAAAAAAGTATCTGTGCGTTCAGGCAGTACAGTAAAAGTTGACGTTATAGGTTCTAATTCAACTGACAATGATGTTTCAATTAAAGCCACCAAGTTACCTAAAGGTGCAACCATTGAAAACACTTATGATGCAGCTCTGCAATTGCCAAAAGCAGTCATTAGCTATACACCACCAGTTAATTCAACTGAAAACAAAAGCATTGTAGTTAAAGCCGTTGATAGCGAAAGTGGAATCGCTTCTGTCCCGACAACCATTGCTGTTGAAGTATTACCAGCGCAAACTTCAGCCGTTCCTGCTGATGACGCTGTAAAAACTCACGCGATATCTTCTGCAAAATTTAGCGCAAAATCAAAAGCAGTTAGCGTTTCTGGTGTTGTAAACTGGAAGAAATCCACAACCAAGGCAGAACGTCTAGCCCTTGTTGCTGACGAGTCGGTAGTGATTACAGATGCAACAACCGGTGCTAATTTAGGATCTGCAACTGCGGGTGTTGACGGCAAATGGAAAACAACTATCGCAACTGACGGTACCAACGTACCTAGCTCAATCGATGCTTCTTTCCATGATGTACACGCTCTTAAGTCAGTGTCAAAAACTAAGTAAACCATCGCTGTTCATCAGGCTTGATAGCATTCAAGCCTGATATCTCAAACAGGGGCGCATGCATTTTGTATGCGCCCCTTTTCTGTTTTAGAGATTCCCAAAATATCAGTCGATATCTGGCACAACAAATTCCCCTTTTGCATACTGCAAACTCCGCATCCAATATTCACCCATAAAAAAAGGGGCGCAAATTGCGCCCCTAGATTGTTGATGGTCGATCAACGCCTCATGACAAATTAACCGTGACCACCGTGACCGCCACCGCCACCAACGGTATTGCTGTTGGTAACCGGTTCCGGCTTGGGCGGCGAATGCAGCTTAGCGGTTCCAGTAGGAATATCGGTAAAACTCTTCTTCAAGCTGTGGCATAGATCGCAACCAATAATTTGATCTTTAACCACTTTCACCGCTTTACCCTTTTCATTCACCAATACCCGATCTGTCAGGGTTCTGGATAAACGAGTGCCCTTGTGATCATTGCCGTGACAGGCCGCACATTGATCTTCCCCATCAGGTCCAGGCATTTTGGCCATGTCATTATGCCAGCCCCCGTTCTGATTCGGATTGTGCTTTCCTGGGCTGGTGTTTTCGGCAGCACCATCGGCATGCTTATACCAATACTCATCACCCACCGGATGCATGCCATGCGGACCAGCCAGATATGCCCTGCCTTTGCCGCTGCCCTTTTCATCCTTGCCTGTCGGGGTGACTGGTGTACCCAATCGATAGCCTTGCGCCACACCCAAACCATTGGGATGCTCGGTAGTACCGTCTCCTCCATCAGTTGCAACTAAGCCAGTCTTGAAGTCGTCCTTAATATGACAAGTCGAACATTCAGCAATATTACCGTCATAACCCTGCAATTGTCTGGCGGTGACATTATCATTGGCATTCGGATCTTTATTGGGCCAGAGTCCATGTGATCCACCATGACAAGCCGAGCAATTCAGAACGCCGTTCGGGCCGCTGCCGTGCACATCGCCACTTTTGCGATATAAGGCTTGCGAAACCTCACGGTCAACATAAATGGTGTCACCTTTTTTAGCCGCCTTGCCCGCTGCAACATCGGCATCGGTTGCAGCTACTTTTTCTGGGCGTTGCTCTTTATTCGGCATAACAGCAAAACGTGCATTGATCGGGTCTATAGTCGCCGCCGCTTTATCCTCATCCAGCCAAGCCTGTTTCAATGCGCCTGCACTGAAGAAATGCTTGAGTCCTTGATCGCCATCCTTGTCGAAATTGGCATCACCCACATGACAGGAACCACAATTCGGTTCATCGAGCCATGCACGACGAAAATCAGGCGCAGTCAGTGTGTTGGGCTTGTCTTCACCCAAAGCACCAGCCATCGTTAAATTACCGTCATACAACTCATTCGGGTAAGTGAGACCAACAGCCAACATACCGCCATGGCAACTGTCGCACTTCATACCGGCGGCATGATGAATGTCACGATAGCTTTTCTCGGTTTTGCCGGTATGACACGTTAAACAGTTTTTTTCCATTGGGATATTTTCACCCACCGGCAGCATTTCTTGCCCAAAAGCATGCATCGGAAAAAGATCAGGTTTCCAATTATTGCGATCAGCCGTGGCAAAAGCAGCAGCTGGAACGGTAAACTTGTTATCAACATCTTTAGTCATGGGTAAGCGATTGGCATCGTTATCGATGGTATCCCAACCACGTCCGCCCCACATGATCGGATGACCTCGCTCGTCACGAATCAAATCACCCTTGCTGTGCTTCGTATGATCGGGTGCTTGAGCAGCCGTCACATCATCCTTATACACTTGCATCTTACCGTGGAAGGCATGGGTTGTACGCGTATAGTCAGAGAGTGTCCTGACCTGGCTAACGGCACCGGCCCCGACATCCTGTTTAAGCGTACTGGTGTGGTGACCCGCACACATGCCGACAGTATTACGAGTTGCACGATTATCGTCGGCAGTTTCCGCAAACACATCATCGGCAGCATTGTTGTAATTAATCGGCGTCATGTAATCATGCATCAACATGGTATTCCAACGCGCCGCCTTTTCCCGATTTTGCCAGTTGTCATCGCCATAATCCTTGGCATCCTTGAACTTGAGTCGAATCTGCAATTTCCAAGCGGCATCTTTAGTCGGGTTGGTTGGACTGGTGGTTCCATCGGGTTTTAGCCATCTCGATTCGGCGACTCGATCTTTGCGGATGCCATTGTCGTCGTATTCCAAGGTAATCCCCGGCGCGACCGTCGATTGCGCGGGATTCAACGGAAACTTACCATCGAACAGGTTATGAACGGCAGGTCCATAGCCGTATTTTTTAAAGTCGGCAATTGCATCGCCTGTCAACACTGGAGTCGGTGGGTTTTCCGGGGGAAATGATCCCTTGCCGGTCGCAGGCCCCGGCGTACCATCGGGATTCAGGAGTTCGGTGATGGTCACCGGCGTGCGCCAAACAGTATCGTCTGCGCCTTTTTGCCCTTTAGCATGGCAGGCACTGCAACCAGTCTCCGATGCTGTGGTGTAAACCGCATCGATGGCCGACTCCAACTTATCATCCGTTTTAACCTCTACACGCATCAAAGAATAAGGATTGGTTCTGCCTTGGTCGTCAATGGATGTCGCTGGAATATTTTGAGCAACGAAGGATTGTTGTCCCGCACTAAAATCAAACTTCTGAGGTGTATTAGCCTTGTAAGGATCGCCCATGCCTGGCATGGCTCTAACGCCTATACCGCGATCTACATGTCCGCGTAAGCCTTCGTCAGGCTTCGCTAGAGGCTTAGCTGGAGTAAAACTATTCTGTCCGTCCGCCTGGGAAAGACCTTTCTCAGGTACGGGAGCAGGTTTACCATCTTTATCCAGCAATTTAGAAGCATTGGGCTGATGCACTTTATCCCAAAACTCGGTTTTAGCTATTGCTGCAATGTTATAGGCATGCGTATCAATATAAACGGTAGACTTAGTGGTTGCCGCTAACGCCTCTGTTGCCGTCAGATCAAAGTTGGCACCTTTTTTACCATCGTCAAAATAATTCTGGCTGGTGGAGTTTATTGACCCCGCTCCCGCCGGATCAACAGGATTAGCTGCAGCCGAATAAAAAACACTAATGTCTTTAGAATCCACGAGAGCCGGCTTGTGCTCAATTTTACGAATAACCTGCGCATTCAATGCGTTATATGGATATAACGCATTGAATGGAATGTTTATCTGGCTACCGCCTTCCATGCCCATATCTTCAAAAGGAAAGACGACGATGGCATCACGATCGTTCTCTTTTGTTTTAGTCGGCATAGCAGCCGCTGCTTTTGGGCGATCCCCTGACTCCTGAACAGGTGAATTTGGATTGGTGCCAGCCGGCGGTGCGACGGATACAGTGACGGCATCGGTACATTGTGCGTCATTGGCCCCATGGCCGACAGCCGTTACCAAATAGAGACCGGCATAATTGAACGTGTGCGGTACACTTGGCTTGTTGGTATCGCTGCTGCCATCGCCAAAATCCCAATCGTATGTCAAACCCTTGCTTTTGCTGTCTATCTCAAATGTTTGCAGGCTACCTTCGGTAATATTGCGATTGGGGCCACCCTTTATTCCGCAAGCAGGCTTTGCCTTACAGGATTTGCTGGTCCCAGCAACAACAACGCCGATTTCAACGGCACCCGATTCGATCTGTAAGCGACATGGAATATCATCTTGTGGAACGGTAAATTTAAAAGCCGACTTGGCATCTGTCTGCCCGGAAAAAAGTAATCGGTGATCAGTCGCATCAAATATTGACACCTAGGCATTAGCATTAATACCGCTGGTTTTGCCAGACACCACCAGCTTTTGAAGTTTTTTATCGATACCTGCGCTGGCCTTTATCCCAGGCCCACCGGCAGCTTCCACTCCTGGAGCTGCAATACCGAGCAGGATTGCAATTGTCGCCAGCAACACAGGCGCTTTTAAATTGCGCTTATCTTGATGCTTAGTCAGCGATTCGATTTGAATATCTTTCATTGAAAATATCTCCTCAGATTTGAATGAATGCACATCGCAATACCTGTAAGTTCATTAGCTATGTCTGCAGAAGTTTAAAAATAACAACCCTGTTAGTTGAGTTTGATTTAAACCCGTTTCCCTCCAACAGCAGCATTGCTCACAATTGCAAAATAAAGGTATTGAGAATGTTCACATTTTGGCTCATTGATAATCTTGGCCGAATAAATCAAAGCAAAATATGCGCCAATAAAAAAGGACATAAAAAATCAGCAAGATATGACTATGATAAATTCCATTTTAAAAAAATAGGTCAAATGCCTTATTCAAGACAGGGCATATAACCTATTTATGAATTTAACGATTTAGATTGACGGTTGTTGATAGGAATTTGCCAAACGAAGTGAAAATTTGGAATACCTTGCAATGATTACTTTCTTCACTTCATTTGCAACACTACAAGACATGCTTTTTGGTTATCATGTTTGTTATAAACATTAAGGAGCATTGACTCAGTGACGAATACCGACCAACAAACAACATCTACTCCCAGCACGCCAGCAATCGATTCCCATACCCCGATGATCAAGCAGTTTTTGCGGATCAAGGCCGATCATCCGGAGTCGCTGTTGTTTTATCGCATGGGGGATTTTTACGAGTTGTTTTTTGATGACGCCAGAAAGGCTGCGCAGCTTTTAGATATTACTTTGACCAGTCGCGGTCACTCGGGCGGCATACCCATCCCAATGGCGGGCATCCCGTATCATGCTGCGGAAGGTTATCTCGCGAAGTTATTAAGACAAGGGCAATCCGTCGCCATTTGCGAACAAATTGGCGACCCTGCCACCAGCAAGGGACCGGTGGACCGCAAAGTGGTGCGCATCGTCACACCGGGCACTGTCACAGATGAAGCATTATTGGAAGAACGTAAGGACAATCTACTGGTCGCTATATGTCTAGCGGAAAAACTCTACGGCATCGCCAGCCTGGATTTAACCAGCGGCCGTTTTGTGTTGCAAAAAGTGGATTCTGAAGATCAGTTGCTCAGCGAATGTGCCCGGCTTAATCCGGCTGAGCTTCTATTTAGTGAAGACTGGATACTACCCGCGGCATTAAAACAACGCAGCGGCCTGAGCCGCAGACCGCCCTGGCATTTTGAGCCGGAAAGCGCCAGGCAGTTGGTGCTTAAGCAGTTCAACACCCTCGACCTGAAAGGCTTTGGCTGTGAAAATATGCCTGTGGCCATTGCTGCCGCCGGTGCATTGTTGCAGTACGTTAAAGATACCCAACAAAGCGCACTGCCGCATATCCAGGGCATCAGCACCGAAAACAGCGACGACAGCATCTTGCTGGATGCCGCCAGCCGCCGAAATCTGGAGCTGGATTTTCATCCATCCGGGCAACTGCAATTCACCTTGTTTGGAGTGTTGGATAAAACGTCCACGGCAATGGGCAGCCGTTGTTTGCGGCGATGGATCAATCGACCGCTACGTGATCGGCAGATACTTAATAATCGCTATTCTTGCATTGATAGTTTGCTTAATGATCGGCTTTACCAGGCTGTGCAAACGCAATTAAAACAAGTCGGCGACATTGAGCGCATCAGCTCGCGCATTGCGTTGAAATCTGCACGACCGCGGGATTTGCTGGTGTTGCGCAATACGCTTGCAGTGTTACCCGAATTACAGCAAGCGCTTATCGAAAGCTACGATCCCCAATTGACACTTTTAAGAGAACAGATCGGCGAACAACCCGACATGTTGGCCGTTCTGCAAAAAGCCATTATCGATAATCCGCCGGTACTGATCCGAGATGGCGGCGTGATAGCGCCCGGCTATCATTCCGAACTGGATGAGCTGCGCAATTTAAGCCAAAACGCCGATCAATTTTTGATCGACATGGAAAACCGGGAAAAAGCCGCCACCGGCATCAATAACCTGAAAGTGAATTACAACCGGGTGCATGGTTATTACATTGAAATCTCCCGCCTGCATGCCGAAAAAGTGCCGGTGCATTACACCCGCAAACAAACTTTGAAGGGCGTCGAGCGCTACATTACCGAAGAATTAAAAGCCTTTGAAGATAAGGTCTTAAGTGCCCGCGAAAAATCCTTGGCGTTTGAAAAATCCTTGTATGAAGACTTGCTCAATCTGATCGGAGCATCTTTACCCGAGCTGCAGCAATGCGCAGCGGCCTTGGCCGAGCTGGACGTGTTAAGCAACTTTGCCGAACGCGCCGATACGCTCAACCTATCGCAACCGACCTTGCAGGATAAAGCCGGGATTACCATTGAAGGCGGGCGGCATTTGGTGGTCGAACAAGTCTCCGACATTCCGTTTGTAGCCAATGACCTGACGTTTTCCACCCAACGCCGAATGCTGGTAATTACCGGCCCCAACATGGGCGGTAAATCAACCTACATGCGCCAGGCGGCATTGATTGTGTTGATTGCCCATATCGGCTGTTATGTGCCAGCCAAAAGTTTAAGTTGCGGGCCTATCGACAAGATATTTACCCGCATCGGCGCCTCCGATGATTTGGCCAGCGGCCGGTCCACATTTATGGTGGAAATGTCAGAAA
>JABFRC010000262.1 GCA_013141375.1 Methylococcaceae bacterium
ATACAGATCCAATTCAGCGTGTCAACATCTAATTTCAACATCCCTTTACAACTACCATTAACTCCCTTTCGGTCCAGAGGCAAGCCCCAAACCAGCCGCCTATTATAGCTAGTCAGTTTTTTTTGTCAATACTAATTTGCAGAGATTTCTTCATGCAAATTTGCGCTCAGTTCCAAAACATGACGCTTCATCTTCGCGGACTGGAATCCGTACAAAGCGAATGGAGCTTTGTAGTAATCGTCCGGTAATACTTTCATCTGGTTGGCGGCCAGCATTATTTTGTGCGATTAGGATTGATAGAGAGCTTTTAAAATGGAACGAGGGAACTTTGCTTGCGTATATCATTGCAAGGAGAATAAGAAATCCAGTTTAAGTGCGTTACTGTCGGCGTTGTATGCTTGCCCGGGTACGACAATAAACTTGGGTTTGCTTATCAGTAAACCGTAGCATGAAAACGTATGGGATTGACGAAGATTCCCAGACTCAATAGCGTGCGGTCAATTTTAGCCACACACCCAGGCAATTGCTGCATCAACTCCCGAAACCGTGGCTCTTCGGTTTTAGTGGTATAGCAAACTCCTAAATTTTCTTGAGCCGTTTTTTACTGAAATAGCCTCTAAGTTCAAAAATGCGACTAATTTAATGATTGTTCCTTAAAATGCATCCTGCCGATAATTAGGCGCGCAACTGGACTCATAAGAACTTGGATGTTAAACCATGATAAATAAATCAATCCACATCACACAATAAAGTTGAATATGAAAATTCGCGTTATTATTAAAAAACTGTCAAACCCTCGCGTCAGATGGCGATTGAAAGTTGGCCTATCAGTTTGGGCTGCTGCGATTTTACTTGGTATGGCATTTAAAATGACCTATGACATTGGCCACTTTAATGCCCAGACCCTTAAAAAAGATAAAAATGCCGGACTAGCCATTGGTCCGCCTACGCTGACCATAGAGTCTGCTCAACGTATTGTTGCCGGAGCGCTAAGAGAAGACCCCTTGAATCCAAAAACAGTTGTAACTCAGGTTCTTGATAATAACTATAAACTTTCAAATATTCTTATAGATAGCAATGGACTTAAAAAAATTGCTTGGATTATTGATATGCGTCTGTTTTTTATTGGCGATCTATTCAATGATGAGGGCTATAACCTGACTGAGGGCATTGAGCAGCAACAAAATATTCCTCATAGCGAGCATTGATTTTGTAAGAACGGACTGGCATTTTACCAAGCTATCCCTGCATAGTTCCGGGTGACCCGCCTATTCGAGGTTAAAATCGAGATGGAACTTAGACCAGCAACGCATAAAAGATTTTTTAACAAATCTGCAGGGCTGACTCAAAACGCACTAGCCTGCAAAATTGCGAAATTAACATTTAAATGTTGTGCGGGCTACTTCAATGCGAGGTCTTGCTCGCTTCTCAAAGGAGTTTCATATTGCACACCTTCGGGAAAATACTGAAGTGGATTACTCGCAATCTCGCACGCAGCCAGAAATTGAGCATAATAATTTCGAGATGCAAAACCAAATGCAGGTCCGTCGTAAGTCGCAACAATACCAGCGAAATCCCGTCCAGCTTGGCTTTGAGCCCGCTTCATGCCTCCTATGCCATGATTATATGATGTAACTGCCGCGGGCCAGTCGCCAAGCTTGCTATATGCGTAACTGAGATAGTGCGCGGCACCATAGGCGGAAGCGAAAGGATTAAGTCGTTGGTCAACTTTGTTGCCTCCAGGCATGAAGATTTTTGCCGCCGCTTTGGTAAATTGCCACATGCCTATTGCTCCAGCCGAGGATTTGGCCGCCGGCTGAAACGAGGATTCAACATGAGGCAAATAGGCAAGGTCTTCTGGCAATCCAGCCTCACGAAAGATTTTGCGAAATTGGGAATCATAGCGTCCGCTAACTTCAAGCCCGCGTTTAAACCGTTCACGGGTCCCACGTTGAGATCGAAGCCGTTCAGAGCCCCCCGTCAAAATACTATTTATTGGTCTGCCAGTGCTTTGCAGTTTTGAAATCAATTGGGTGTCGTTAGCATTGAGTGGCTGGTGATAGCGCAACTTATTCTCCAGCGCTGCCAATTGCGCTTTCCAATAATCGCGACGCTGACTGACTAATTCTTTTTGATCGTTGGTCAGGCCTTCGGCAACATAACCTGGCAATACCATTACTTCATAAATCACATCCATGTAACGGTCATCGTGAAATGCCACTTCCGAACGATGCCACACAGTATAAGTCTTACGCCAGAAATCCACGGCGGGTTGAAGCTCCCCCGGCTTTTGAAATACCCCAATATAAGTTGCTGGTGTATAAGTTTTTTGCGGGGTGTCTGCCTGAGAAGTCACGTGATATGCAGCATTGTTTTCGTGTTTAACCACAGCCGACGTTCCGCCACACGCATTTAATAGCAAAGCAATCATTGAAAAAAGCCAAATCCGCATGATGAGTTGATCCATTTTGTTATTGAGTTGATACGTTTGGACAAATTATCCCGCTAACGAAAATCATCTTTTCAAAAAGTAGCGCTTATTTCTCTTGGTTGAAGAAATATAGTTGAAATGTAAACCATCGCAGCAATACCTGTCCGTCATTCAATTCATTTTTTAAAACACAGTACACTAACAAGAAAACCACTTCGGAATCTTCACCTTAACCCCTATAATAAATAGACAGTAAGTTTTACAGGTGTACTGGCTATTCCAAATCATCCGGGGCAGCCAAATGTTGAAAGGGCTTGCAGCAATGCAGGCCCTTTTTTTGTTCGATAATAAAGCACGAAAGTCCCTCGATGAAATCCAAGGCACTCACCATGAACTCAGCACAAATAATGTGTTTTTGCGTGTTTTCAGTATTTGCCATTATCGGCTTTGGTCCAATATCACCAGGCTGTTTGATTGGCATGTTTATAGTTATCGCTCGTCCAAAGTGGTTCTTTCGACTCATCGACGCGATGTACGAACAACCAATTTCAACAGGTAGCATCGCGACTGCTGAGCAAACCCAAAAAGCCCGGATCAATTGTTTTCTGAGTTTGTTCTCGCTGTTTATTATCGATATTGCCCCGGTACCCGTCACGCCTGTAATCGCTATTGTGATTATTCTAAGCAGGCCGATGTGGTTTTATCGGATTGTTAAAAACGTTTACGGTTAAATTACTTTCTATACGTTGTGTTAAATCATGACGTTAGATCCCCTATTGTTTTTTAAGAGGTATACAGTTTTGAGTTTACAGAGTTACCAGTCGGTGGATCGCGAGCAATTAGCGAAAGATATTACGCAAATCCATCAACAAGCCTTGGCCAATATCGGCGCAAAAGATGTTGAGCATTTTAAAAAGATGGGACGATGGGGGAGACTATGTTCGATTGTCGGCTACGGCACAGCCTGGATTTTTCCAAATCCAATCTCTGCATTTTTGATCAGCCAAGGCAGTTTCACGCGCTGGACTCAAGTAGGTCATCCCGTGGTGCATCGAGCTTACGACAAAGTAGAGGGGGTAAATAAAAACTTCACCAGCAAACAATTTGCCCAAGGCTGGCGACGATTTCTGGATTGGCCGGATTGGATGACACCTGCAGGATGGCATCATGAACATGATTTATTACATCACTATAGCTTGGGTGAAAAAGCCGACCCCAACAACGCGCAACACAATATGGAATGGCTCAGGCAGTCAACATTGCCGATGTGGCAACGTTATGTGATAGTCGCGTTGTTTTCGGGCATCTGGAAAATCATTTACTACACGCCTCGCACGCATAAAGAGCTACATCTCAATGCCGCCCGGAAACAAGGCAAACCCGTACCTGTGATGACGCGAACCGGTGCATGGAGCCTATTTACTCCGCAAGGACGCTCCATGTGGCTCCAAAGTGTCCTGCCTTATAGCGTTTATCGTTTTGTACTATTGCCATTACTGTTCTTGCCCCTAGGTACGTTTGCGTCGATCAGTGTATTGATAAATTCAATTTTGGCGGAAATTTTCACAAACATGCACAGCTTTCTGGTGATGATTCCAAATCATGCTGGAGATGATGTCATGATGTTTGATGAAAAAGCCAAAGGTAAAGGCGAATTTTATTTACGGCAAATATTGGGGTCCGTCAATTACCCAACAGGATCGAACTTAAACGATTTTTTCTATGGCTGGTTGAACTATCAAATCGAACATCATTTGTGGCCAAATTTGCCACTAAGCCAATATCAAGCCTTGCAGCCACAAGTAAAGGCATTGTGCCAAAAGCATAATATTCCCTACTGCCAGCAATCGGTGTTTAAACGCCTAAGAAAAGCGGTAGATGTCATGGTGGGTAAAACTTCCATGCTGAAGCCAGTAGTTGCATAGTTCGTAACAAAATACCAAGAAGAAATCCCGGCAAATATGGTGAGTTTTATTGACTTGCATATTTGTCAATTTCTGCCAACTATGCAAGTTCACCCCCCCTCCCTCAGCCAAATGATGTGGCTTCATAAAACCCAGAACACTATACACTGGCCAATAAGTATCTGGTTTGACCCCAGCTGTATAAACAAGATCAATTTCAATTTTTACTAAGAATCACAGCGATCCGATTATAATGATCTGAAGTCCTTATGGGACTGTCTCTCTTAACTTCAAGCCGATCACCTGTAAACGACGAACGACCATGCAATTCTCTTATATTATCGGGCTAACACTTATTACCGTCCTAATGACATCCTGTACGGAGAAAGGTTCGGACAATGCAATCGAAAAACTTGAAGGTAGCGCTCAAGGCACCACCTATCACATAAGCTTCTGGTCACCGACGCAAATCGATCTAATTGATATAAAATCCAGCATTGAAAGCGAATTTTTAACCATTGATAAAGCCCTTTCGAACTATCGCCCTGATTCAGAAATTGAAGCACTTAATAGTGTGGAAACCACCAACCCTCAGATAGTAAATCCTGAAATTGTATCGTTAATACAGATTGCCAAATCGGTCTATACAGCAAGTCAAGGTTGTTATGACCTGACAATAAAACCATTATTCGATTTATGGGGATTTAGAGGTGCCTCCTTAACTATTCCGACAGATATTGAAATTCTCAGTCATCTAAAAAATGTTGGCCTAGATAAGCTTGACATCATTGATAATATCACCCTCCGCAAACAACAATCACAGCTTAAAATCGATTTATCATCAATTGCCCAAGGCTATAGTGTAGAAAAAATAAGCACGATATTGGAGCAAAAAGGTGTCCAGAATTACATGGTAGAAATCGGTGGCGAATTAAAAACACAAGGTGCTAAGCCGGACTCCAGCGCATGGCGAATAGCAATAGAACGACCACTGCCGAATCAAAATGTCATGCACAAAATTATAACCATGCCCAAACAGCAACCTCTAGCAGTCATGACATCAGGAACATATCGTCATTACTTTGATGATCACGGCCAACGTTATAGCCATATACTTGATGCTCGAACCGGCCGTCCGGTCACGCATAATTTAGTATCGGTTACAGTATTTAACAGCAATCCCACGCTTGCAGATGCATGGTCAACCGCTCTACTTTGCCTTGGACAACGAGATGGCATAAAAGCGGCAAACTCCGCAAATATTTCAGCCTTATTTATAGAACAAATAGACAACGATCTTATAGAGTCTAAAAGCGCCGCTCTTAATGCTATGGACACAATTACCCTTCACTAAATGCTCTAAGCAAATCAAGTATATGTCGTTAAAAATGAAGATAAGCACCCTATTGTCAATGTGGGGCAGTTGGTCTCTTGGCCGTCCATTTACCCTATTGGCTTTGATTATTCTTATTTCAACTGCCGCATTGCAATACACAGGCAACAATTTAAGTATAAATACCGACACTGCCGAGTTGATTGCCCCTGATGCGCCTTTCCAACAAAACCGTCGTAAATTTGAAAAGCTATTTGCTCAGGATATGCATACCTTGCTGCTGGTAGTTGAGTCCGAAACACCGGAATTAACCAAAGCGGCTACCAAGCGCCTAGAACGCTTATTAAGGGCAAATAAAGAATCATTTAATACAGTTTATGCGCCGAACGACACCGAATTTTTCCATCAAAATGGATTGCTTTATCTGGATTCAAACGATCTGCAAACCGTATCCAACAGCCTTTCTCAAGCGCAGCCCTTCATTGGCAGAATTTCCCAGGAACCCGATTTAAATGGGTTTTTTTCCATTTTTGAAGATGCCCTTGGATCTACCGACAAGACACAGGAACTACCTGTAGACATGCCGGCATTAATTGACAAGGTTTCAGCTACTTTACACAAAAGCATTAATTCCAATGCAGGATTAATGTCATGGGAAACTTTAATTTCCGAAAAGAAATTAACCGAGAAAAGACCCGACAAAGGCTTTATTCTAGCCTCACCCAAGTTTGACTTCAGTCAAATTCGTCCTGCGGAGAAAGCCATAGGTGATATACGCAAAGCCGTCACCGACATTCAAGAACCAAATTTACCAGAAGTTAAAGTTTGGATAACTGGAGAAGTTGGGCTAGAAGATGACGAACTTTCAGGAATGAGTGAAGGCACATTTACCGCCAGTATTTTTTCCATCGTGTTAGTTTGTGCAATTTTACTTATTGCTTACAATTCAATTCTATTAACAACTGCCACCTTCATTACTCTGGCTTTTGGCATGGTGTTTTGTGGCGCGTTTGCTGCTTTTTCAGTGAAAGAACTCAATTTAATTTCTGTTGCTTTTGCAGTATCAAACATGGGATTAGGTGTCGAGTATGCCATTCATTTCTGTTTGCGCTATCGGGATAACCTGAGTCATCATGTCAATAAAGAAAGAGCAATCAAAAGTACGCTTTCATCGACAGCCCCCTCCTTATTTCTGTGTGCAGGAACTACAGCGATCGGACTTTATGCTTTTATTCCCACTGATTACAAAGGTGTCTCAGAGCTAGGCCTTCTCGCTGGAACCAGCTTATTTATATGCTTGTTGGTAACGTTGGTTTTACTTCCCGTTCTACTGAAAGTATTGCCACAAACAATCAAAGCTCCGGCAACTAACAAGACTCAGCCACTCTTGCAGAAGTTATCCGAAAAAATGGCTAACTTAACTTTACATTATGCAAAGCCAATTACTATAGTAACCAGCCTTCTGGCGATAGTTTCAATTGTATTGGTGTTTAATGTTAAAACCGATTTCAACCCCATTAATTTACGTGACCCCAATACCGAATCAGTTATAGCCTTTAAAAACCTGCTCAAAGACCCTGACACTTCACCCATGACGCTAACGGTTTTAGCCGAAAATGAGCAACAAGCCAAAGCGCTTCAACAAAAAATAGAAACTTTAAGCTCTGTTGATAAAACCATCAGCTTGTTTGACTTTATCCCGTCAAGCCAAGAAGATAAATTAGCGATCATCGAAGAAATGTCTCTGCTTCTTGGCTCGCAAGCGCAAGGATTTCCTCCCTTGCGATACGATGTTGATCCGACAAACGCGATTAAAAGAGTTATCAACACCATCAATAAAGTGCTTCCCGGCAAAACAGATTCACATGAAATATCTGCTTTAACCAATTTTAGAAATGAACTACAAGGCGTATTAATTGAGCTTGAAACTAGACTGCAACCCAATAGACGGCTCTTTATTGAAAATATTCAAACTGCGTTACTAGGGACGCTTCCCAATGCAATCAATGAATTACTTGCCAGCTTAAATGCCAAAGAAATCACATTGGCTGATCTTCCATTAGAATTGCGTGAACGATGGGTAAGTAAAGAAGGTATTTACCGAATTCAAATATTTCCCAAGCACGACTTGAACGACTTAGCCAACCTGCAAACATTTATAACTGAAGTACAAACAGTTGCGCCGGAAACTACCGACTTGCCCGTTATGTACTGGGAATCGATGAAGGAAGTCATCGCTGCCTTTCAACAAGCGATTATTATCGCGCTAATAACAATTGCCTTACTGTTATTCCTTATACGACGTAATATTACAGACACGCTATTAGTGATGACTCCGCTGATTCTGGCTGGCTTATTTACTATGGCTAGCGCAGTAATTACCGGCACCCCTATCAATTTCGCCAACATAATCGCACTACCATTATTGCTTGGTTTAGGCGTTGACAATGGCATCCACATGGTAGAAAAACTTCATCATTCACTTTCTGAAGAACAAAATATTTACCAATCCAGCACCGCTCGCGCTATGTTTTATGGGGCATTAACTACAGCATCCAGTTTTGCAGGCCTGGCATTCTCACCTCATCAAGGCATCGCCAGCATGGGACTAATTATTACAATTGGTATATTTTGGATAATGACCTGTACCTTTGTAATTCTTCCCGCACTGAGTAAGTTGATTCTGAAACCATCAAACTCAATGGCCCAACGAGTAACAGAATAATTCCAACATTTGTAACTATTCAGCGTCTTTTCAAATACAGGTGTTTTACTCCCTCTCCTGCTGGAGAGGGCGGGGGTGAGGAGATTTAAAAATGCTAAAATACATTATTCTAGTTCTCCTCACCCTACCTTCTCCAGCAGGAGAGGGATTTTGCGCTTCGCGCTGAATAGATACCAATATTTTTTCTTTATCTAAAAACTTCTAATTCTAAATTGGCTTCATGACCCCAACTCAAACTTATTACTTAGATGCTTCGAAGCTAAGTTCCATAGATCAACGCAAACAAGCGCAATATGTTGGTGGCGTGCTGCTGATTATGGTTGTGATGGCCCATCTGGCGTTGGCTCTTTACTTACTTACTCCGTCAAATACAGAGCAAAAAAAACCTGAAATCATGGATGTTGTTTTAATCGAACAGCCTAAAGCAGTCAAACCTGAACCGGTTGCGCAACCAACCCCCCCCCAACCAAAGGTTGAACCTGTAAAACCGAAACCAATAGTCAAACCAATAGTTAACAAACCAGCAGTAAAACCTATTCCTCAAACTAAAATCAGTGAGCCCAAAGTTAACGCACCCGATCCGATTGTTGCTCCAGCTCCATCCATTGCTCAACCAGAACCAATCCTAGCCAGCGCAAACCCGTCAAATAATGTTAGCGCTAATAATTCTGCTAATAACGTAAAAGCGAATATCCAGGAATCCAAAACTGTCGTTACAGGTATTGTTCCCCTTGTTCGCGTCCCCCCAAAATATCCTGCGCGTGCGGCGACTCGTCATATCGAAGGCTGGGTCAAGATTGAATTTACTATTCAAATTGATGGCTCAGTAGACGCCCCCATTGTCGTAAGCGCTGAACCCGAGGGGATCTTTGACGACGCAGCATTAACCGCCATCAGTAAATGGAAATTCAAAGAAAAACAAATCAATGGCGTTGCTGTTACACAGCGCGCAATGCAAACCCTGCAATTCAAACTCGAATAATCAACCACCAACACAACTACTGTTTTCTGGAGAAACCTTAATGCCCATGCACATCAACCCTGAATTTATCATTGATGCGACACTTTATATCCTGTTACTTTTCTCAGTATCTACCTGGACATTAATCTTATTTAAACTCTGGCAATTTCAATATAACAGTCACTGTAATGACCGGTTTGAAAAGGCATTTTGGCTTTTACCGCAATTAAGTCAGCTTAAGACCCTACCCACTGACTTATTTAAAGGCTCCCAATCACGCTTGGCTTTTGAAGGCTTAACATGGCTTGAAGAACACCAACAATCGGCTGGAAAAATACTCAAACATTCTGGGAATTCAACAGAATTATTAGAGCAAACATTACGTGTGCAATTGCAACAGGAAGTTCAATCTTTAGAAAATGGCTTGTCTGTCATGGCAAGCATAGGAAGCACTGCGCCATTTGTAGGTTTATTTGGTACGGTATTAGGAATTATGCATGCGATGCATGAAATCACGTCAAGCGGATCAACTAGCTTGAGTGTTGTTGCGGGACCAATCGGGGATGCCTTAGTCGCTACTGCTATTGGTATAGCTGTCGCTGTGCCGGCAGTCTTAGCTTACAATTTCTTTCTGCGTCGTTTAAAACTACAACGCACCAGGCTTGAGAATTTTGTCATTAGTTTCTTATCTGTGGCAGTGGTACCTCAATAAGACTCCTAATTATTTCTATTAGAAACAAGGCGGGGAAAATCAGCTAGGAAACTTGTTTTACCTGCCTTGCTTTAAAGATCTTATTTCCCGCAATCTTCCATTTTCAAAGCGCAGATATTGTTGCAATCGCCTACGCCCAAAATCGTAAATCCATTCATCTACCACTACTTCCACCTCAACATATTGCTGCTGCCCAATAGTTGATCCAGATCCTTGTTGATACTGCGAGCCACTCCCAAAGTAGCTACTCCCTCTTCTTTCAATATGAGTTTCCATAGATTCAGGCTCACCACACAATTCAACCACCTCCTCTTTACTGTCACCAAGAGATAACAGCTTGTCTCCGCATCGCAAAGCGAAGGCTGGAGATGATCCCCAAATAAATAAGGTAAGCAAAAATAACAATGAATATTTCACTCTAAGTCTCAAAAAGTATCTTATTGAATTTTAATAAATCAAACAATGGGGAAATGGGCTAGTAACCATTCACTCAGTTTGGTCCGTACATAAAAAAACCCCTTCTGAATCACTCCAGAAGGGGTTTTGTTTAATTAGCCGCCAAAGTCATCAAGGGCAATGTTTTCAGATTCAACACCATTATCCAAAAGCATTTTGATTACTGACGTGTTCATGATTGGAGGACCGCACATGTAAAACTCACAATCTTCAGGAGCAGGGTGCTTTTTAATGAACTCTTCATAAAGAACATTATGAATAAAGCCGGTGTAACCATCCCAGTTATCTTCAGGTAAAGGGTCTGACAAGGCAACATGCCACTCAAAGTTATCGTTTTCTCTAGCAAGCATATCGAAATCTTCTACATAAAACATTTCGCGCTTACTGCGAGCTCCGTACCAGAAGGTGATCTTACGTTTAGATTTTAGCCTACGGAGTAGATCAAAGATATGTGATCGCATTGGGGCCATACCTGCACCACCACCAACAAACACCATTTCTGCCTCGGTCTCTTTGGCGTAGAACTCACCATAAGGGCCGGAAACTATACACTTGTCGCCTGGTTTTAATCCAAAGATAAATGACGACATAATGCCTGGAGGAACACTATCGGGAGCACCTGGAGGTGGTGTCGCAATACGAACGTTCAGCATAATCTCTTTTTCTTCCGGATAACTTGCCATTGAGTAAGCTCGCAAAGCAGGTTCTTTCACATCGGAAACATAACGCCACAAGTTGTATTTATCCCAATCTTCGTGGAATCTTTCTTCAATTGCAAAATCACTGTATTTAACAACGTGTTGAGGACATTCGATTTGTATGTATCCACCCGCACGATATTTAATTTCTTCGCCCGCTGGCAAATCAAGAACAAGCTCCTTAATGAACGTAGCAACATTGTTATTTGATTTAACAGTACATTCCCATTTTTTTACTCCAAAAACAGAGTCTTCAACTTCGATGTCCATGTTATGTTTTACAGAGACTTGACAAGCAAGACGCTCACCTTCAGCAGCTTCACGTTTGGTGATATGGCTTAATTCAGTAGGAAGAATTTCGCCGCCACCTGAATGCACTTTTACCTTACATTGCGCACAAGTACCGCCACCGCCGCAAGCTGATGAGACGAATAAACCATTATCAGCTAATGCAGTCAGCAGTTTTGAACCAACGGGTACATGAATTTTCTTTTCATGATTGATTAGGATTTCGACATCACCTTCAGCAACCAGCTTGCTCTTAGCGCCAATAATGACAAACACCAGCGCCAATACAAAGGCTGTAAAAATGATAATCCCTAATAAAATTTCCAGCATTACGTTACCTTCTTAAAGTTGGATTCCGGAGAAAGCCATGAAGCCAAGAGACATCAGGCCAGCAGTAATAAAGGTAATACCCAAACCCTGTAAACCGGCTGGTATATCACTGTATTTAAGTTTTTCTCTGACACCCGCCATTACGGTAATAGCCAATGCCCAGCCTAAACCACTACCTACACCATAGGTAACGCTTTCGCCAAAGTTATAATCCCGTTCGATCATGAATAAACTGCCACCAAGAATGGCGCAGTTAACAGTGATTAAAGGAAGAAACACACCTAAGGCGTGGTAAAGGGCTGGAAAAAACTTATCTAAAATCATCTCCAGAATTTGAACTAAGGCGGCAATCATGCCGATACAGCTCAACAATGCCAAAAAGCTCAAGTCAACGCCGGTAATTCCCAACCAGGACAATGCATCTTCTTTGAGTAAAGTGTGATAAACAAGGTTGTTAGCCGGCACAGTTATGGTTTGTACCACCATAACCGCAACACCCAGACCTATCGCAGTCGAAATCTTTTTAGAAACAGCGATAAAAGTACACATTCCTAAAAAGAAGGAAAGTGCCAAGTTTTCAATAAAGACCGCTTTTACAAATAAACTGATATAGGCTTCCATTAGTGATGCCCTCCTTCACCGTGGCTAATTGACAGTATTTTGAAGTCCGCCTTTTCTACTTGGTTGGGTTTCCACTGACGAACGCCCCAAATAATCAAACCAATAATAAAAAACGCACTAGGTGGCAATAACATCAAGCCGTTTGGATCATACCAACCACCGTCTTTAGTCAGTTTGAAGATTTCGATACCCAACAGCTTTCCTGAACCCAATGTTTCTCTAAAAAAAGCCACTATGATCAAAATCAAACTGTAACCCAAGCCGTTACCAATACCATCAATGAAACTTTCCAACGGTGGATTTTTCATCGCATAACCTTCGGCGCGCCCCATTACGATACAGTTGGTAATGATCAAGCCAACAAACACTGACAGTTGTTTACTGACATCATAGGCAAACGCTTTCAAGATTTGATCAACCACAATTACCAACGAAGCAATAATGGTCATCTGAACGATAATCCGGATACTGCTTGGGATATGATTACGAATAGCACTAATGGCGGCACTTGAAAAAGCAGTAACCAGCGTTAATGCCAAAGCCATAATCAGCGACGTAGACATTTGTGATGTAACAGCCAACGCCGAACAAATACCCAATACTTGCAAAGTAATTGGGTTATTGGTGACTAATGGCTCGACCAATACTTTTTTTGTTTCATCATTAATAATTGAAGTCTCAACTACTGCACTCATGATTTGGCTCCTTTAACGGATCTTACTTTTCTCAAATAAGGCGCAAAACCTTCTTTGCTTGTCCAGTATCTGACCAGGTTTGTTACACCTGTACTGGTTAAGGTTGCTCCTGCCAGTCCATCTACTTGATATTGAGAACCCGGCTTGCTGCTATCCACCACGCCTTTAATCAAACTCAATGCTGGCTCACCAATATCTGCTTCTGTAATCAAGCCTTTTTCCAAAGATGGCTGATCGGTTTCTGCGTATATCTTTTTACCTTTCCAAAGCGCACGCCAGTTGGGATTAACAACTTCACCACCCAACCCCGGAGTTTCTGCTTGGTCATAAAAGTTAATACTTTGTACAGTTTGACCATCGGCATCAACCGATAAAAAGCCGTATAAAGTTGACCACAGACCATAGCCGTTGATTGGCAGAATAATTGATTTAATAGCACCCGCTTCTTTAACTAAAAACACCTTGGCGTATTTAGCTTTGACTCTGATGTGAGCTATATCTTTATCCTTTGGAATAGCAACGCTTTGCGCAGGATCTTTTGCCGCTTTGCGTTGATCGTAACTTGCCGCATTAATACTGTCGACATAATCGCCAGTTTCCAAATCAACAATTTTGCTTTCAATTTTGTCTGCAAAAGCGGCATCGATATCACTGCCAGCTTCGAGCAGGCCTGCAACATCTAGGATATTTTTCTTCATATCCAATTCTTTGTTGTTGACTTGCAGTGGCTTCAACGCAACGGCAGCAAATGAAACCAACACCGCACAAACCAAACAAAGCGCGACAGCAATCGCAATGGTTTTTTCTAAACTGTTATTACCAAGACCAAGAATTTTCTCAGCATAGGCTTTAAATTTTTGAAAATTCTCATTTTTTTCTAGGGCAGCACAAAATTTCGCGTAATGCTCACATTGCTTTTTTTCACTAGGCATGACGTTTCACCCTTCTTCTAATATTGGCCTGAATGACGAAATAATCGATAGTTGGTGCAAACATATTGGAAAACAAAATCGCCAACATTATGCCTTCAGGGAATGCAGGATTAACGACTCTAATTAACACTGTCATAACGCCAACCAATGCTCCAAATACCCAGCGACCTGTGTTGGTCATTGCCGCACTGACAGGGTCTGTTGCCATGTAAACCATACCGAAGGCAAAGCCACCAACAGTCAAATGCCAGTACCAAGGAAATGCAAACATTGGGTTGGTATCGCTGCCTATGGAATTGAACAGCAATGAAGTAGCAAGCATGCCCAAAAATACGCCACCCATGATGCGATAAGAAGCAACGCGGGTATAAAGCAAGAATGCTGCGCCAATTAAAATGGCTAATGTAGAAGTTTCGCCCAAACAACCCGGCTCAAAACCAAAAAATGTTTGTGCCCAGCTGTAATTGGCTGCATAAACAGCTTCAAGACCACCGTTAGCAGCTAAACCTAATGGCGTTGCCGCTGTATAACCATCAACAGCTACCCAAACTGAATCGCCGGAAATAGAAGCTGGATAGGCAAAATACAAAAATGCTCTTCCCGTTAATGCCGGATTAAGAAAGTTTTTGCCGGTACCGCCAAAGACTTCTTTGCCGATCACAATACCGAAGGAAATACCCAAAGCAACCTGCCATAAAGGCATATCGGGCGGCATGATCAAGGTATAGAGCATTGAAGATACTAAAAAGCCTTCGTTAACTTCATGTCCACGCACAGTTGCAAATAAAACTTCCCAGATACCACCAATCGCTAGGGTTACCAGATAGATCGGGAAGAAATACAGTGCGCCATGAACTAGGCAAGACAACGGATTGTAGGTGCTATAACCAAACAGAACCATTGGAATACTGCGCCAGCCTTGAGCTTTATCCAAGCCCAACGCTTCTATCGCAACGTTTGCCTGATAGCCTGTGTTGTACAAAGCCATCAGTATGCAGAAAAACGTAGCGATTACCACAAACGTCATGGTGCGTTTGAGATCGTTGCCATCACGCACATGGGTTGTACCGCGAGTTACATCAGCAGGTGTATATATGAAAGTATCCACCATCTCGTAGAGACCGTAATACTTTTCAAGTCGACCGCCTTTTGTAAAATGCGGCTCTATGCTATCTAAAATATCTCTAGCCGACATTATCCTTCCTTCTCAATTTTAGTTAAATTCGCTCTCAGGACAGGACCGAAGTCATGCTTGCCTGGATCTACAAACGTAAACAGGGACAAATCCTCTTCATCCAGTTCCAAACAGCCAAGTAATTGCGCTTGATCGGAGTCTCCCACTACCAATGCTTTCAACAATGGTGTTGGCAGAATATCCAACGGCATGACATTTTCGTAAATGCCAACGGGAACAATCGCTCTGTTACTACCGTTTTTGCTGGTTGTTAAAGGAAATTTACGATCGAACTTACGATCAATGCTTGAGGTGTAGACATTTAACGCTGAATACTTGTTTTTGCCTGGTACGATCCAGCCAAACAGCTCGCGCTCACGACCTTCTTTCAACGCGGTAATCTGGTTGCTGTAAAAGCCCAAAAATGAAGCCCAGTCTGATGCTTGACGACCATACAAAATAGAACCCGAGATCACTCGACTTTCTACGTCATCTTGTAATTCGCCGGTTACTAATTCATTGGTATTTGCACCCACGCGAGTGCGAACCAATCGCGGATTTTTAACCGTTGGTCCGGCTAAAGAAACGACTCGCTCAACATTCAGCTTGCCTGTGGTAAACAAGGCGCCAATGGCAATAACCGCTTGATAATCAAGATGCCAGACGAATTTATCTATATTGACAGGATCGATTAAGTGAATATGGGTACTAGGCAACCCGGCAGGATGAGGACCGGCAAACTCAGCGGTTTCGATCGCATTACCAGCAGCTGCGATATCGGAACCAGCCGCTTTACAAAGGTAGGTCTTACCTTGTGTCAGTTTAGAAACAACAATCAATCCATTTGCAAAGTCATCCGCTCTGTCTTTTATGACAACGGCAGGATTTGCTGCTAACGGATTGGTATCAATTGCAGTCACAAATATTGAATTTGCTTTGCTATCGACAGAAGGAATTTTGCCGTAAGGACGGGTCCGCAGACTTGCCCAAAGGCCGGATGCAAGCAAATTCTCTTTGACTTGTTCTGCTGATAAATTACTTAATTCAGTGGCGTTGTATCTATTAAAGACCTCTTCCGCTTTGCCACTGAGTTCGATGACGATAGATTGTAAAGCCCTCTTGTCACCCCGATTTATTGACTTAACAACCCCAGCACCAGGCGATGTAAAGTTAACTCCTGGATTTTTCTTGTCACTGAACAGAACTTGGCCAAGCTTGACCTTATCCCCTTCACTAACCGCCATGGTAGGCTTCATGCCTACAAAATCCAGCCCAAGAATAGCAACCGAATTAACGGAATTACCTTCCTCAATCACTTGTTTGGGCTCACCTGTTATGGGTAAGTCCAAACCTTTTTTAATAGTAAATTGCATAGTTAATAGCCTGCTCTCCAAACAAGTTGCGGCGAAACCTTCCCCTCATATCAACAGCAAAACAAGAGGTACATTAAGACGTAAAGCGTTGGTATTACATCACAAAAACCCTGCCCACTCAACTCTGCAGCGACCTTCAAGGCAGACTACCACACACGGTAAATACCAACCTCCTACCTCAATAATCAATACCTTAGACAAACAACCAAGGCCTTTAGCGGATAACTTCTGAGCGAAGCATATGTGCCTAAAATTGATATTAACTGTGAACAACAACACTTATAGTGATTTCAAAGACTGATGCTGAAGGCCTGATCTATGATAAATTGCAAGCATCTTGAACACTTGCGAACAACAAGGCTGGTGCAAAATGTCAGAAAACAGCATCCCCAATGATGCCATCGATCTCCAAAAACACGATCTCTACCTCAACCGGGAATTCAGCTTATTAGAATTCAATAAGCGCGTGTTGGCTCAAGCCAAAAACGAAACAGTACCTCTACTTGAGCGTCTCAATTACCTGTGCATTTCCTGCTCCAATCTGGATGAGTTCTACGAGGTTCGAGTAGCCAGTGTCATTCAAATGGCAAGCATTGACCCAAAAGCATTAGGTTCAGACGGATTGACACCGCATGAGCAACTGGAACAAATCGCCATCCATGCCCACGAACTGGTCGATGAACAGTACCGCGTTCTCAATGAAATCCTCATTCCCAAGCTAAACGATCAACACATACGATTTATTCGCCGCAAAGAATGGACTGAAGCTCAACACAAATGGCTTGAAGCCTATTTTAACAATGAGCTAATGCCTATCCTCACGCCCGTCGGCTTGGATTCTGCCCATCCGTTTCCGCGCATTCTCAACAAAAGTTTAAACTTTATTATTTCTTTGACCGGCAAGGATGCTTTCGGCAGAAATAGTGGCCGAGCAATTTTACAAGCACCGCGTGCATTGCCACGCATCATTAAATTGCCTGCCGGTGAAACAGATAGCGGCTCTGCCGACTTTGTTTTTCTATCATCCGTTATTCATGCCTTTGTTGAGCAACTATTTAACGGCATGACTGTCAAAGGTTGCTACCAGTTCCGCGTCACCAGAAATAGCGATTTTTTTGTGGATGACGATGCCATTGACGACTTGCTGTTGGCCGTAGAAGGTGAACTGGCCATGCGTAACTATGGCGATGAAGTTCGGCTGGAAATTGATGCCAATTGCCCGGATGAAACCGTGGATTTTTTACTCGGGCGCTTTGACATGACTCGTGACCGCCTGTTTTTGGTCGACGGCCCCGTCAACCTAAATCGCATGCAAGAAATCAACAGCCTGCTGGATCGGCCTGATCTCAAATTTATTCCCTTCAAGCCCTCTGTCCCAGCGACCCTGGGTCGTAACAAAGATTTTTTTGCTGCCATCAAACGCAATGATATTTTGCTGCAACATCCGTATGAATCATTCTCACCGGTTGTGGAATTTTTACGCCAAGCTGCTGTTGCACCTGATGTGCTGGCAATCAAACAAACCTTGTATCGAACCGGTGCTGATTCACCGATTGTTGCTGCCCTGATTAAAGCCGCCAGGGCCGGCAAAGAAGTCACCGTTGTTATCGAATTGCGCGCCCGCTTTGATGAAAAAGCCAACATCGATTTAGCCGCAAAGCTGCAAGAAGCTGCCGTACATGTCGTCTATGGCGTTGTTGGCTATAAAACCCATGCCAAAATGTGCCTGGTACTAAAACGCGAAGGCAAAGAGCTGCGTAATTATGTCCACTTGGGCACCGGCAACTACCACCCCAAAACGGCCCAGTTTTATACCGACTACGGGCTTTTTTCATCCGACAAAGAACTTGGCGAAGATGTCCGTCGTGTCTTCGCCCAACTGACCAGCCTGGGCAAAGTCACCCGCTTGAACAAACTCTTACAGGCACCCTTTACACTCCATAGCGGCCTGCTCGAAAAAATTGAACGCGAAATCCACAATGCCCAGCAAGGTAAACCGGCAAAAATCATTATTAAAGTCAACGCTGTCGTTGAAGAAGTGGCGATACGCAGCCTGTATCGTGCTTCACAAGCCGGCGTGGAAATCAAATTAATCGTCAGGGGCATTTGTTGTTTGCGCCCAGGTATTCCGGGCGTTTCCGAAAACATTGAAGTGCGTTCCATTATCGGCCGGTTTTTGGAACATGCCCGCGTTTATGCCTTCGCCAACGGCGGCAACTGGGAGGTGTTTGCCTCAAGCGCCGACTTGATGAATCGCAATATGTTCCGGCGAGTGGAAATTTGTTTCCCGATAGAAAATAAAAAACTGCACAACCGCATCTTGCAAGATCTTGAGGTGTATTTAAATGACAACTCGCAAGCGTGGATCTTAAATTCCGACGGCGGTTACCACCAAGCGACAAGAACCGACGACGAACCCGTCATCAGAGCTCAAAGCGTGCTTTTACAAGAATTACAGGGCTGACAAATGGTACATGATATTGCTCAACTGGGTGCAGGAGTGCTCCGGCAAACCGCGAGCCCGGTGAATGACGTAAATACGGGCGAAATTAGGCAACTGATTGAAGATATGCACAACACCCTGGCTACATCTCAGGGCGTTGGCCTTGCTGCGCCTCAGATTGGTGTATCCAAACAAGTCATCATCGTCGCTTCCAGACCCACCCAGCGCTACCCAAATGCGCCACTGATGGCACCCACAGTGATGATCAACCCTTCTTTCACGCAACGATCGGAAGAAAAAGACAAAGACTGGGAAGGCTGTTTGAGCATTCCAGGCATACGCGCTTTGGTTCCCAGATATAGCCGTATTGCAATACACTATCTTGACGAGCAAGGCCTTCCGATTGCTCTTAATCTGGACGGCTTTATCGCCAGAGTTTTTCAACATGAATATGACCACCTGCTTGGCAAGGTCTATCTGGATCGGGTCGAAATCAACAGCGACATATTTGCAGAAAGTGAATATTTCAAGCTGTTTGATATTCAGACGGCTAATGCCTAACTGGCGGCTTCTGATATAAGCATTCTTTAATCTTGTAGGAACTAACGATGAACCAATACACTCAAACCAAAAAAGCCCGACGCATCACATCTGCCATTTATTTATTGATATTGTCATTCATTGTCGGCGGCACTTACTTATCGGAGCAGCAAAAACAGGCCGCCAAAAATACCGCTCAAAACACTTCCGTCTCAGTCAACTCAGCTCAATAACCATCACTAAAAGTCCATGGTGCCATTTCAACGCGATTTAACCCGAACCACCCTGGCAATTCTCTGCATTCTGATTTTGCTTGCCGCCTCATTTTGGGTATTACGTCCATTTCTGGCGGCTGCCGTCTGGGCGACCATGATCGTGGTCGCCACCTGGCCGCTGTTGAAATCACTAGAACATCGACTAGGTGAACGCAGTACGCTTGCCGTCGCCATCATGTCAACCGCCATGCTTTTGTTATTGGTGATACCGCTTTGGTTGGCAATCAGTACGATTGCTGAAAATGCCGACCAAATAACCGAATTGGTAAGAAATCTCGCTACTTCCGGATTGCCGCAACCACCCCAGTGGGTTGCGGGATTGCCGCTGGTAGGGAAAAAATTATCCACGTTATGGGTGCAACTGGCCGATGCCGGCTCTCAAGGCTTGATGACAAAAGTGGCTCCTTATACTGTCCAGACCGGCACATGGATCCTTGGCAATATCGGCGACCTGGGCTTCATGCTGGTGCATTTTCTGCTCATTGTTCTGTTATCCGCAATTCTGTACGCTCAGGGTGAAGCCGGTGCCAGTAAAGTCTTACGCTTTGGTCGAAGACTGGCGGGTGAACGCGGCGAAACTTCCATTATCCTGGCCGGCCAGGCGATTCGCGGGGTTGCCTTAGGCGTAGGCTTGACGGCAATTGTGCAGACATTTCTCGGCGGCATTGGCCTGGCTATTGCCGGAGTGCCTTTTGCGTCACTGTTCTCGGCATTGATGCTGATGTTCTGCATTGCCCAACTCGGGCCGTCACTGATTCTATTTCCTTCAGTCGCCTGGCTGTTCTGGATGGGAGAATCAGGCTGGGGATCTTTTTTGCTGGTGTGGAGCATATTCGTCGCCACCCTGGATAATTTCCTGCGCCCCGTACTTATAAAGAAAGGCGCCGACTTGCCGCTGTTGCTTATTTTTTCCGGCGTCATCGGCGGCATGCTCAGTTTTGGATTAATCGGCATTTTTATCGGCCCGGTCGTACTCGCCGTCACTTACACCCTCCTTGAAGCCTGGATTGCTGATGAACTGGGTAGTGCCAATCCTGAGTAGACAATATTCAAATTTCGGCACATGGATGCATGCCCTAACGTCATATGTTGATAAGACAGACTATAAATCGGACAATTACCTAGACAGTCTAGCTAGAAGAGGTGGGTTATGGGTTGGCAATTACAAGAAGCAAAAAACAAATTGAGCCTGGTCGTACAGGAAGCAAATACGACAGGACCACAAATTATCACCGTACGGGGGAAAGAAACGGCAGTCGTTCTGTCATTTGAGGCCTATCAAAAATTGTTGGGAAATACAGGCTCGTTGGTGGATTTTCTGCGCACTTCACCTTGGTCGGATGAAGAAATCCCTATCGTTCGTAGCAAAGATCTTGGTCGGACGATAGACCTGTGAATTATCTCC
The DNA here is from genome assembly GCA_013141375.1 of Methylococcaceae bacterium. Taxonomy (GTDB): domain Bacteria; phylum Pseudomonadota; class Gammaproteobacteria; order Methylococcales; family Methylomonadaceae; genus JABFRC01. The sequence continues at coordinate 21,297 of JABFRC010000262.1, forward strand.
TTGATACCTGCGTTCTCTCTGAAGCTCGTAAACCCGATGCAGCTGAAGAATTGATCACGTGGCTGGAGCAAATGTCGGAATCAAGACTTTTTCTATCCGCAATCGTCATCGGCGAAATTCAACAAGGTATTGCCAGTTTGGCTGAAGGCCATAAGCAGCGTAGTTTGCAGGCTTGGTTAGATGAAGGCTTAAGAGCACGGTTTGAAGGGCGAATCCTCGCCATTGATTCCGAAATAGCGCTTGAATGGGGCGAATTGATGGGAAATGCCCGTAAGATTGGCAAACCCGCTCCTGTCGTAGACGCCCTGATTGCGGCAACCGCCATTCGGCATAACCTGACGTTGGTAACACGCAACACCAAAGACTTTGAAGTGTTTCCAGTACGCTTGCTGAATCCTTGGGTAAATTGATACCCACAATTACTGAAAAATCTAATATGGGTTTGGCTTACGACTCATTCTCAGGCTTCTTTTTTCTAATTCGCGACGACAACGCCTCTGCGGCTTTCTCCAGCATTTTCAAATTCTGCTCCTCGCCCTCTGCTTCCAGCATTGCCCGGCGCTGGTCTGTAAACTTTGTATATTCTGCTTCGGCATGAACATCCGCTTGTTTCTTGGATAGACTCCCTGCGTTGGGAAGCACATTCCGGTCATTAAATTCAAGAAAGGCATTTAGCTTTTCTTCCCAATCCTTAAGAAAGATGTCCTTGCGCCGACGGGCTTGGTCTTCCGCAAAGTCCAGCCACATCACCACGATGCGGTTAAGTTCAATGATTTCAGACTCGAACAGATAATTCTTGGCGATGGTCACGTCGGTTTTTTGCACGCGGCCCGATTTCGACGTTGTCAGCCCCATATTCGGACGCGAACTATCGGCTCGCTCATGGATCAACTCCGCAGCCGTTTTGCCGATCACCGCAAAATGCAGTTTGTTCTGAATTACCTTAAAAAACTGCGTCGTCTCGGCCAGAGTCGGCGAATAATCAGACGCCATTGCAAAAATCTCCCGCACCCGAAGATACATCCGCCGCTCACTGGCGCGAATATCACGAATGCGATCGAGCAACTCATCAAAGTGATCAGGTACGCCGGAGCCTGCAACCGGCGGGTTCTTCAACCGCTCGTCATCCATGGTAAAGCCCTTCACCAAATACTCGCGCAGCCTCTCCGTGACCCAGCGCCGGAACTGGGTACCTCGGGTGGAACGAACCCGGTAGCCTACGGCTAAAATGGCGTCGAGATTATAAAAACCGACCTGATAGCGCTTGCCGTCGACGGCAGTTGTCAACCATTGGTTGACAACTGCCTCCTGCGATAGCTCGCCATCGGCAAAGATAGCTTTCAAATGCTTGGCAACGTTTTGCTTGGTAGTCTGATATAGCTCGGCCATGCCACTCTGCGTCAGCCATAGGGTTTCATCTACAAAGCGGCATTCAACACGAGTGCGCCCATCCTCGGTTTCGTAGAGGAGGAATTCGCCAGTGGGTTGCGTTAAGTTCGAATTTTGGTCGGATAAAGTCATGACACCAATCCCAATTCAGTTTGCCAAGCATCTAACCGCGCTTGATCCAGCATCGCAGCAAACACAACGCAATTCACTTCGTAATGCGGCTTAGTAGGAGATAGAACGGCTTGCTCCGTTTGAATATGTAAGACGATCTCTGCTTGCGTGTACTCTGATAAATTTTGACGCTTCCGCAGTTGTTCGCGTCGGCGCAGCTCGTCTTGCTGACTAATATATTCAGCCTTGAACTTGCGTGTCCAGCGTTTGCTTAAATTAAGCAGATTATCGAGATTAGCAACTTTCGCCGCATCGGCAGGGCTTGCGGCCAAACTTTTGATGGATCGAGTTTGCAGGTCATAATTCAGTTGAATGCCGCCATTGGCGTGGAACCAATAAGGATGAAACCAATCGGCAAAACTGCCATTGCTATGAACAGCCTTGGAACCCTTATTGTCCGTAGAATTACACTGGGCGCAAATGGGCAACAAGTTATCAGGACAGACGCTCAGCAGTGGGTAAACACTTTTAGCAATCCAATGATCAACTTCAACTGCCTCAAGCGGTCCACCACACAAGACACAGACCTCGTAAGCCCCAAGGTTAGGATTGAGCCGATGCGACTCACGAAATTCTTGGACGAACTGGGCGTAGCTCACACCCCCGCCAGTCACTGGTGAACCGTCCGTCGCGTAAGGCAAGCCAGCACGCAAGCCCTTTTCGTAGAACGCTTCCATCAATTCTTTGAACGCCTGCCAAGCCATAGCGGAAATGGTCGGGGGTGTTACTGGCCATGTCGGCGGCGTAGGCTGAAACTGGCTACTCAGGTTGCTGACTGAATCGACCCAGTCGCGTAGAAGTTCCTTCTCCGTAATAGGCCTGTCCGCCAGAATTTGTGCTCGTACCAGCAATGATTTACCGGCATCGATTTTTTGCAAAAATGCCCAAAGCCAGTCCGCCTCGGTTTGCGTGGGAACACAAGGCGGAACCAGATTTACTTGATTGATGTCCGCCGAACCAACATTCACGTCGCAAAGCCAAGCCACCAAATGCTCTTGCAGGCGGCGGCAAGCTCGGAGTGCTGGTGAGCAAGAAACATGATTGATCGGCTTAAGCATTGCCTAAATCCTTCCATTTGTTCAACAACGTACGCAACTCGCTACGATAGAAACCTGAGCCCATCCTGGCAATTAATTGCTCCAGTTGCTGGATGTCCGCTGCCGTGCCGGTTGCTTTGCGTAATTTATCTTCAATGAATTCTTGTGCGCGCTTACCGATGCTGTCGTCGGCTTCAAACACGGTCATCATCAAAGCGCTGGGGTCGGTAGCGAAGGTTTGTTCGGAGACCGTGCGCGCCTCGGAACCTTCAGCCGTCTTTTGCACCATCACGATTTCATCATTAAACACATCGCTGAGCACTATGGCGGAATGAGTGGAAATCAGCACATCGTTGGCTGTTTTGCCAATAGCGCCATCAATGATGTCGACGATTTCTCGTTTCCATTTGTCGTTAAAATGCGTCTCCGGTTCATCCAGCAATAGCAGCGCATCTTGTTGACCTTCCAGCAAATGGAACAAAGCCATGCGGCTCAGGACCATTTGTTCACCGTCGGAAAGTTCTTCAAAACGCAGTACGC
>JABFRC010000004.1 GCA_013141375.1 Methylococcaceae bacterium
CCCAATATCTATAAAATGTTTCAGATTGCGGCGGGCACTGCAATTAAACGACCGGACTTAACATCATAAATATATCCATAAACAGGGATGTCAGAAGGTACTAAAGGATGTGATTTGATGCGCGCGATATCTTCCCGAACACTTTGAGCTTGATCCTTGATGGTCAACCAGTTGATATATTTTCCCTCTGTAGAACCTGGGCCGTTACCGGAATCATGCCAGCCGCTTGCATCGACAGACGCTGTTTTTAGACTGCTGGCTAACAAGTCGGTGATGATTTCATTGGTGAAGGTTTCCATGCCGCAATCAGTATGATGAATGACAAACCATTCCCGAGTACCGAGTAATTTGTAAGAGATAACAAGCGAGCGTATCGCATCATCACTGGCTCTGCCGCCTGCGTTACGGATGACATGGGCATCGCCTTCAGAAAGACCGGCATATTTGGCGGGGTCAAGGCGCGCATCCATACAGGTCAAGATGGCAAAATGACGACCTGGAGGCATCGGTAAATCACCTTTGTCAAAGTTCTCTGCGTATTCTTGGTTAGCTGTTAGAACTTCATTTAATATGCTGCTCATCGTAACTCCTTATTTTAATTATTAGCGATCATTAATTTGGTAATTGTCCGGGGCGTATACCGAGCTACGCTGGACAGCCTTATTGTTTACGCGTTATTCAAAAATTGTCAATTTGCTAATTGATGGAGAAGGCATTCTTTCCAGCCGAGTTCGTCAATGATGCGACTAAACACGGTATCCAGTGGTGCGGAGATGGTTACGAGTTGGCCAGTGTTAGGGTGAGTAAAAGACAGTTGATTAGCCACCAGCAGCAGTTGATGGCAGTCAAAGTGCTGTCTAAAGAAGGTATTTTGCACACCATCACCGTGGCTGGTATCGCCGATAATCGGATGAAAAATATGCTTCAGGTGGCGTCGCAATTGATGCTTGCGACCGGTTTTCGGGGACAGTTGCAATAATGAATAGCGGCTGGTCGGATAACGGCCAACGGGGAAGGGGAGTTCGGTTGTTGCCAAGCGCTGGTAATAAGTGACTGCAGGTTGCGCGGCTTTATTTGTGTCAGCCCTGGCATCAGTCATTTTATCCAGCTGCTCTTTAAGTGGATAGTCGATCACGTCTTGCTCAAGCGTATGGCCTCTGACTATTGCCAGGTAGGTTTTGTTGATACCCGTTCCGACAAAAATATCCATCATTTGTCTCGCCATCGTGGGGTTGAGGGCAAACAATAAAACGCCCGCCGTTGGTTTGTCTAATCGGTGGACTGGAAATACTTTTTGCCCCAACTGGTCGCGTAATAACTGCACCGCAAATTGCGTTTCATGCCGGTCAATTTCGGAGCGATGCACCAATAATCCTGCCGGTTTATTAACGGCGACCAAGTGTTCATCTTGATACAGAATGTCCATTGCGCAGTTATGAGTGTTTACGCGCCCCGATGCCAAGTAATATCAACAAGCTTGACCATAGCAGGATGGGCACTAGCCAAAACCAGTGCTGGTAGAACGTGGCGGGCGGATTTTTAAGATAGGGCACTTCATAGATGCCGGTCCAGGGTTCGTGGATGGGCGAGCGTTCCAGAATTTCACCTGATGCCAGCGATACTGTGGAAATGCCGGTGTTGGTCACTCTTAAGACCGGTCTGCGAAATTCAACGCCACGGGCCAGCGTCATGTACATGTGCTGATAAGGTTCTTGCCAGGTGCCATACCAGGAATCGTTGGTGACATTGACAATGAATTGCGCGCCCAAATCGGATAAATCACGCGAGAATTTGGGAAACAAACTTTCGTAACAAATTTGCGGCCCCATTTGGTAGCCATTCCAGTTCAATAAAGTCGTCGGGCCAGGACCACGGGCAAAATGACCGGTTGCCGGTAGGTAATTACGAATCTCGGGAAACCATATTTCGCCGGGGATGTATTCACCAAAAGCCAGCAATACGGTTTTGCTGTAATGCGGCGGCACGATGTCACCGTCTTTATTGAGGACAAACAGCGAGTTGGTCAGTAATTTTTGTTGTTGGTCGACGCTGTAAGCACCGGTAATTAATGCCAGTTGTTTGGCTTGCAGGAAATTACCCAAAGTCTGGGGTAGTTCATCGTATTTAAACTGTTCGCCAAGCAAGGCGGGGAATGCGGTTTCCGGCCAGAGTGCGAAATCGATTGGTGGGCCTTGATGAGTCTTCAGGGCAGTTTCGGTCAGGGTTAAATAGCGATGCAGGATTTCCTTGCCAAAACCTTTGCCGAGTTCTGCAGCCAGTTTTTCAGCATTGCCGATATAGGCCTGAACCAACAAGGTTCTGAAAGAGGCATCAGGTTGCGGCAGTCTGTTTTTTAGCCATAAGCCGCCCAGATTGAGCAGCACAAAACCGGCAAGGACAGAGGCTAAAATGACTTTTCCGGCGGTTTGTTTACGCTTTTCCCACGCAATAAAAAATGGGAGATTACATAACAAGGTGGCTGCACTGAGTCCGCTGAAGCCAATGATTTCGGCCCAATGGTAAACCGGGATGTTTGAGCCGAACCAGGTATAACCGAAGTTCCAGTCGAATAATGTCAGCGAGTAGGCTTCAGATAATACGGTAATCAGCGCCATCAACCATAAAGACAAACGCTTGGACCAATTGAATTTTTGTCGCCCCCAAAACCAGAGTATCCCAGCCAAGGGCACATACAAATGGGCAATCAGTCCATATACGATCATGCCGATGACGGCGATCGGCCAGTCTAGGTGGGCAAATTCATGGAGCAGGTAAGTTACCCAGTTAAAACCGATCAGCGTGAATATAAAGGCGGTGATCATGCCGCCGATGAGTACGTCTTTGAATCGCGTCTGTTGGCTCCAGAATAGCCACAGCGGCACAAAGCAAAACAGTGAAGCCCAGGGTGGGAAAGGAATATAGCTGGTGCCGATAAAAAGGCCGGACAAAACGGGTGGCAGCCAGCGCGTCAGCTGGTTTGGTCGTGGCTTATTCATGATGGGGGGTAAGGCTTGATTAAATCTTGGGGAGGGCGCACAAGGGCGGTTTTACCCTTGTGCAATGTGCGCATTATCGGTGGATTTCGTTATGTAAGGCGCGATATTCGTCAGTCAGTTTATGGTGTGGAACGTAATGCACCAAGGGTTGAGATTCGCTATGAGATTCTCTTACCTTTACCGAAGGAGAAATCATTGATGCCAATACCGGCAGGCCTTCGGCAATGAGCTCTTCAACCAGTTGCCGAGGCAAGTTGGCTTGTTTTTGATACTGATTGACGATGATGCCTTCGATTTCCAAACCTTGGTTATGATCGGCTTTGACTTCGGTAACGACTTGCATTAACGAGTAAAGTGCTTCACGAGCAAAGGTGTCGCAATCGAAAGGAATCAGACATTTTTCCGCGGCAATCAATGCAGACTGGCTGTAGAAATTCAGAATGGGTGGTGTGTCCATGTAAATTTGGTCGAAGCCTTCGAGTTTTTCCAAGGCTTCTTTCAACTTGAAAATCTTCATACGCGATTCCAATCGGCCTTGCAGCGGTTCCAGTTCAGGATGCGAAGGAATGACGAACAGATTCGGGAACGGCGTTTCGTGTATCACACTGTCAAGATTGAAAGGCGCATTGTTGCCGAACAATGACAGGCTTAAGCAGTCTTTGAAGAAATGTGCGATGGTTTTGTCGCTATCCGTTACTTTGTGGCCCAACAGGTACTGACTGGAATTACCTTGTACATCCAGATCGATCACCAGGGTGCGCTTACCTTCAACAGCACTGATGGCGGCCAAATTACAGGTGATGGTGGATTTACCAACGCCGCCTTTCTGATTGAAAATGACTCTGCGCATATTATTCCTCGTGAAATCAAATAGATGAAGTTTGGATTATAAGGTTAAGTGGCGCAATATCAAATGCGGACAAAGACTTTGCCGTGACAAGCCGGGCATTCGGGAATTTCGCTGGGGGTTTTGAAGCCGATTTCCTTGCCGCAAGTATCGCAAATAAAACTGCCAGGGCCAGTAATGTCGCCGCTATGATATGTATGTCTTTGTGCCAGTTGTTCAAGTTTTGCCAGTTCCACACGGGTTTTATCGGCCACACTTAAAAATGCATCCAGTGCGAAGTTTTCAATCAACTCAACATCAAATTTGAACCACTCTGATAGGGCGGCTGCATCGGTTTCGCCGGAAAAGTGTTGGGCAGTTTGCTCAACGTCACGTTGGACATAAGCGGAAACCTTGTCGATATCCTCTTTTGATAAAGAGCTGCTTTTACCGATTTTATCTTTTGAAATTTCCAGGGCTTCTGCAAACGAGTGCAAAGTGTCTTCCATGGTTTCATGAAGATGGGTCACAAACTCGGAATAGGCAGCAATTAGTTTATTTTTATTCATGATGGCTCCTGAAAATGGCCCTTTAGATTTAAGCGACTGTACGGTATTCTACCGCTTTTGACCGGTAAAAGACGAGAAGGATGCAAGAAAATTATCAACCGCTGACCATTGAACAAGACGCACAGAATGCCTGGGAAACCTCGGGTGTGTTTAATGTTTCCGAGTCGCCCTCACAGGACAAGTATTACTGCTTGGCCATGTTTCCTTATCCTAGCGGCAAATTGCACATGGGTCATGTGCGCAATTACACCATTGGTGATGTGATTAGCCGTTATCAGCGCATGCTGGGTAAAAACGTGATGCAGCCGATGGGCTGGGATGCGTTTGGTTTGCCTGCCGAAAATGCTGCAATGAAGCATGGCGTGCATCCGGCTGACTGGACTTACGAGAACATCGATTACATGCGCAACCAGCTTAAACAGCTGGGTTTTGCTTATGATTGGGACAGGGAGTTAGCGACTTGCGATCCGTCTTATTATAAGTGGGAGCAATGGTTCTTCCTGAAACTACTGGAAAAAGGCCTGGTTTATAAGAAGACTGCGCCGGTCAACTGGTGCCCGAACGATATGACCGTGCTGGCTAATGAGCAGGTGATTGATGGTTGCTGCTGGCGCTGCGATACCCAGGTTGAGCGCAAAGAAATCGCGCAATGGTTCTTAAAGATTACCGATTACGCCGATGAGTTGCTTACTTCATTAGAGACCTTAGACGGCTGGCCGGAACAGGTCAAAACCATGCAGGCTAACTGGATAGGTCGTTCTGAAGGTGTGGAGCTGGATTTTGCAGTGTCCGGCTCTGAACAACCAGTCAGAGTTTATACCACGCGCCCGGATACTCTAATGGGCGTGACTTATGTCGCTGTCGCCGCTGAACATCCGCTGGCTTTGAAAGCTGCCGAAACCAATTCCGAAATTGCTGCGTTTATTGCCGAATGCAAGTTGATGGAAACTTCCGAAGCGGCCATGGAAACCATGGAAAAGCGCGGTGTGGATTCCGGCATCAAAGCGATTCATCCGCTCACTGGCGAAGAAGTGCCGGTATGGATAGCCAACTTTGTATTGATGAGTTACGGCACTGGCGCGGTGATGTCGGTGCCTGCACATGATCAGCGTGATTTTGAATTTGCTCAAAAATACGGCATTGCGATCAAACAGGTTATTTTTGCCAAAGATGAAGGGGACGATGATTGCTCAACTCAGGCTTTTACCGTCAAAGGCATTTTAAATAATTCCGGCGCGTTCGATGGCTTAAGTTCTCAGCAGGCGTTTGTAAAAATCGCAGAAACACTTGAACAACAAGGCAAAGGTCAGCGCAAAACCAATTTCCGTCTGCGCGATTGGGGAGTTTCTCGTCAGCGTTATTGGGGTGCTCCGATTCCGGTCATTTATTGTGACGATTGCGGCACAGTGCCGGTTCCCGAAGTCGATTTGCCGGTTGAATTGCCCAGAGATGTCGTGTTGGACGGTTCGCAGTCGCCTTTAGTGGCACATCCGACCTTTTCGCATGTCGATTGCCCTAAATGCGGTAAAGCTTCTCGCCGGGAAACCGATACCTTTGACACCTTTATGGAATCGTCCTGGTATTTTGCCCGTTACGCCAGCAGCAAAGCTGACAGCATGCTTGATGCCAGCGCCAATTACTGGTTGCCGGTCGATCAATATATCGGCGGTATCGAGCACGCGATTCTGCATTTATTGTATGCGCGTTTTTATACCAAACTGTTGCGTGATGAGGGCTTGGTGGTTTGCGATGAGCCATTTAAAAAGCTATTGACCCAAGGCATGGTGCTCAAAGACGGCACTAAAATGTCGAAGTCCAAAGGCAATACCGTTGATCCGCAAGCCTTGATTGACCAATACGGTGCTGACACAGTGCGTTTGTTCATCATGTTTGCTGCGCCGCCGGAGCAATCACTGGAATGGTCCGATAGCGGTGTGGAAGGCGGATTTAGATTCCTTAAACGCTTGTGGAAACTGGTCTACCAACATGTCGAAGCAGGTGAGTTGAAAGCTTTGGACAAGCAAGCCTTGACTGAAGATCAGCAAGCTTTGCGCCGCCAAGTGCATTTAACCATTCAAAAAGTGACTGATGATTTTGGCCGTCGCTTAACCTTTAACACGGCTATTGCCGCCAACATGGAGTTGGTAAATAACCTGTCAAAATTTACCGATGACTCTGACAATGGTCGTGCGGTTCGACAAGAAGCATTGGAAGCCATCGTGTTGTTGTTGTCGCCGATTGTGCCTCACATCGCACATCAGTTATGGCAGGATTTAGGCCATCAACAACCGGTAGTCAGTGAAAGCTGGCCCAAAGTTGACGATGCTGCGTTGGCGCAAAATGTCATCGAGTTGGTTATTCAGGTGAATGGCAAACTGCGTAGCAAGCTGTCGGTTTCGGTAAATGCCGGCAAAGATGAAATTGAAAAACTGGCCTTAAACGATGAGCAAACCCAACGTTTTATAGAAGACAAGCCGGTTAAAAAAGTGATCGTGGTGCCAGGTAAACTGGTCAATATTGTGGTTTAAGAGGTCCCTGTGACTAAAAAAATGCTTATCTTGCTGGCAGTATTTCTGCTGAGTGGCTGTGGCTATCACCTGCGTGGGGCTTATGCCTTACCAGGTGAATTAAAAAAAGTGTACTTAGCGGGAGGCTCGGGGCAACTGCGTGATCAATTCAAGCAGATTATGAAAGCATCGTCCGGTGAACTGCTTGCAGCACCCGCTGGCGCCGGCATTGTGGTTAAGGTTTCCGGCGAAGATTTTCGTCGGCGGGCATTGTCGTTAAGTTCCCGTGGTAAATCCAACGAATTCGAGTTGCTTTATCATCTGGAATACGAGTTGGCCAACGACAAAAATGTCGCCTTAACTGAGCGTATTCCGTTGGAAATCAAGCGCGAATATTTCAATGACCAGCAAGACATCATGGCGAAGGATAACGAAGAGTCGGTGATTCGCAAGGAAATGTACGAGCAAGCGGTGCGCGGCATTGTCAATCGGGCTCGGGTTGTCTTAGAAGCTAAAACCAAATAAATGCGTAGCGCCCCGAAGCAAATAAGCACTGTTTTGCAGAAGGGCTTGCTGCCGGTTTATTTGGTTACAGGTGATGAGCCTTTACAGCAAGGTGAAGTTGCCGACGAAATCAGAAAAGCAGCCAGAAAATCCGGGTTCACCAATCGAGAAGTGTTGTCTGTAGATACCGGATTTGACTGGAACAGTCTGGCGCTTTCTGCCGACTCCATGTCAATTTTTGCCGACAAGCAGATTATTGAGTTGCGACTTACCAATGCGGCGTTAGGCACCGAGGGATCAAAAGCGCTGATTCATTATTGTGCTCACACCAATGATGACACGCTGTTATTGATAACCATGCCAAAATTGGGCAAGGATGCCACGAAATCCAAGTGGTTTACGGCTCTGGATGCAGCTGGCTGCGTGGTTCAGGTATGGCCGCTGGAAGGCCAGGATTTGTTGAGCTGGCTGCAACAGCGCCTGCAGCAACGAGGCTTGATTGTCGAGCCAGAAGGGGTAAAGATTTTAGCGTCAAGAACCGAAGGCAACTTGCTGGCGGCAGTTCAAGAAATTGAAAAACTTTATGTCTTGTATGGTCAAGTCAAATTGACGCAGCAGCAGATTCTGGATGCTGTGGCCGACAGTTCCCGCTACGATGTCTATAAACTCCTGGATGCCGCGTTATCGGCAAACGTTAAGCGAATTTTCAAAGTGCTTGCCGGTTTGCAGGCTGAAGGCGTAGCCGAGCCGATTGCACTGTGGGCGCTCACACGGGAAGCCAGAGTATTGGTAAAGGTGCAGCAGGCTATTGCTCAAGGCCAGAATAGAACGCTGGCATTCAAGAATAATCAAATATGGGATAAGCGCCAATCACTCGTGGAGAGTGCGCTTGCCAGGCTGAAGCCCAGCGATCTCAATCAAATTCTGATATTAAGCGCTAAAGCCGATCGGCAAATCAAAGGGCGGCAATCGGGCAATGCTTGGGAGACGATTTTGGAGATTTGCTTATTGTTTGCGTCGGTAAACGTTATGGCAAATATAGGCTGAATCTGGCGCCACCCAAGTGGCTGTCGTTATCGGTTTTGATAAATCCGAGTTTGTCGCCGTTACGATGCATCTTGGCAATGGTGGCCACAAAAAATAAACCCAAGCCAGTATTGCCGGTTGCAAGATCAATTCCGTAATACTTTTGTGTATCGGCTAAAAAGTGTTGCGGGTAGCCTGCCCCATCATCTTCAATATAAAACACCACATAATCCTCTTCTTGTTTAGCTGACAGCAGGATTTTACTTCGACAGTAACGCTGGGCATTGTTCACCAGGGTGCTGATCGCATTACTAATCATTGTGCTGTCGCAAAAGCAGTACAAGTCGTCATTACATTCAGCCACCAGTTCAATCTTGCTTAAGGCTAGCAGGCTTGATTGTTGGGCGACAATTTCATCCAGGATGTCTCTTACGCTGTATTCATCAATACTGACATTAAATTGAGAAGCCTCGATTTTATAAAGCGTTAAAAGCTGCATCAGGCTGTTGTTCAAACGATTGGATTCAAATTCCAACAGCTTGAATTCGGGCGGTTTATTGTCAGGATATCGGCTCTCCAGTTGACTAATCAGCGCACGCAGATTGCTCAGCGAGTTCTTCATGTCATGAACAGATGATGCCAAAATGGCTGGGAAGTGAACTGCAGTAGTAGTTGAGTCTGACATTGGCTTTAGCGCGAATGGTGTTGATGATGGGTAATGCGCGCCAGTTCGGCTTGCAGTCCGCCTATTTTGTCATGAGGTATGCCCAATTGAATGGCTTTGTTGATATAGGCTTGGGCTTTTTGTATTTTTTCGCTATCACCGCCTGAAGTTTTCAAATCATGCACCATGATTTTGCTGATGTTCAACACAATGGTTTGATTGTTCGGCAAGTTGCTGATGGCTTGTTCAAAGACGGCCAGTGCCTCCTTGATTTTTCCTTCTTTAAATAAGCTGACGCCGCGATTATTGATGTCGACCAACTCCTGCTTGACCCGATGAATTAAGCTTTCGGCATAATTTTCATTCATCATTTCGGTGCAGATGCGGGTAATAGATTCCAGAAACTTTTTGTCATCAATATTGGTTTTTATCAACTCCTGCATAATCTGATCGAAAATCTCGGTATTCCCGCGCTGAAAGCAGGTTTGGGCAATTTCCAACCGCAGTTCTCGTGAAGCCTCACTGCCAAATTGCTTGTTTAATTTGACGGTTTTTTCATAGGATTTTTGAGCGAGTTCGTTTTTGCCCAGCGTGCGATAAATTTCGGTTTCCAGCGCGGCTGCTCGCAATCTGGCTTCCGGGTCATCGGGGAATTGCTCAAGCAACTCGCTGACCAGATTGAGTACAGTGCTATTGGCTTTGGTTTTTAATAAATTTTTGGCGAGTCCGGAAAAATCGCTGGATGATTTATGGACCGAATTTCTTCCCAGTTTGATGGCTGCTTTATAGGCTTTATTGGCAAGATCTAGGCTGTTGACACTATCGGCCAGCAGTGCCAATTGCTGTTGGCGCAATATGGTATGCGGTGAGAGTTCAATAGCTTGGGTTATTGCGCTGATTGCGCCGTCAACGTTTTTGGTGGCTTCATACGCCTTTGCTAGCCAGTCATAGGCCTCCAGCAACATGGGAAATTGCTCGGTAAGTTCATGCAAACTTTCAATGGCGTCGAAATAATCACCTTCAGAATAGGCAACGATGGCCAGACCCAGTCTTGCCCAAGGTAGATCTCTTTCCAGCAAGACGTCGAGATAAACGGCTTTGGCGGTTTTAAAATCACTGATTTTAAGAGCCAATTCGGCGCGTATTTTCAGCAACTGCATGCGTATTTTTTTATCATGCTGGGCCAATAGCGTTTCGCAATTGGTGATGGCTTGATATAGATTGCCTTTATCAAGCTCACTTTCGACATCAGCTAATGCACTTTTACGGATAAAACAGCGTTCCAGGCGATTTAATAACTGCTGTCCGTTAAAAGGTTTGATCAGATAGTCGTCAGGTTTATTGCCCACGGCACTGAGCACCATAGCGGGATTTTGTTCACTGGTGACCAACAAAAATAGTGCGCTGAACGGCAATAATTTAAGGTGCCTGGCTTCTTCCAAGACTTGTTGGCCATTTTTACCTGCGCCAAGATTGTAATCACACAGCACAATGTCAAAGCGTGTTTTGATCATGGCCGCAATGGCATTGTTGCCGTTTTCAGCCTCAATGATTTGCTTTGCGTTCATGCCATACAGAATATGTTTGAGCGTTTCGCGCATGACCGCCTGATCTTCTACTATCAGAATTTTTTGAGGGCTTAGGTTCAACATTTATTGTTTAAAGCAGAAGGACATCGTAATTGCTGTTTGCTTGGACTTGAAAAAATAATGATTCGCCCCAAATAAGTCAGGACTTGAATTTTTATAACTGTAGAGGAAAAAACCCACAATGACTGCTGAAACTAAAAAAGAAACCTTGGGCTTTCAAACTGAAGTAAAACATCTACTGCATTTGATGATCCATTCGTTATATAGCAATAAAGAGATTTTCTTGCGCGAATTGATTTCCAACGCTTCTGATGCTGCCGATAAACTTAGGTTTGAAGCATTATCCAACGAAAGCCTGTATCAAGGCGATAGCGATTTAAAAATCCGCATCGAATTCGATACCGACAAACGCACCATTTCTATCATCGATAACGGTATTGGTATGACCCGCGCCGAAGTGCAGGAGCATATCGGCACCATCGCCAAGTCCGGCACTAAGCAGTTTTTTGAAGCCTTAACCGGCGATCAAGCCAAAGACAGCGAATTGATCGGTCAATTTGGTGTTGGGTTTTATTCAGCGTTTATCGTTGCCGACAAGGTCACCTTAACCACGCGCAAAGCGGGTGCAGATAAATCTGAAGCGGTGCGCTGGGAGTCAGCCGGTGAGGGCGATTACTCCATTGAAACCGTTGAAAAGGAAGGCCGCGGTACTGAAATTGTGCTGCATTTGAAGGAAGATGAAACTGAGTTCTTGGACGATTATCGCATTCGTGCCATCGTCAGAAAATTCTCTGATCATATTTCCTTGCCCATCGTCATGGACAAAGAAATCACCACGCCGGTTGAAGAAGGTGAAGAGCCTAAGCCGGCGGAAATCGTTGAGGAAACTATCAACAGCGCGTCTGCTCTGTGGACTAAAGCCCGTCATGAAATTTCTGAAGAAGATTACAGCGAGTTTTACAAGCACGTTGCCCATGATTTCCAAGAGCCATTAACGCACGTCCACAGCAAGGTTGAAGGCTCCAACGAATACACCTTGTTGCTGTATGCGCCATCGCGTGCGCCATTCGATTTATGGGACAGAGATGCCAAACACGGCGTCAAACTCTACATACGCAAAGTCTTTATTACCGATGATGCCGAGCAACTGATGCCGCGTTATCTGCGATTTGTTCGCGGTATTATTGATGCGACGTCCTTGCCGTTGAACGTTTCCCGAGAAATTCTGCAACAAAGTAAACAAATCAGCTCCATCAAATCTGGAGCAGTTAAAAAAGTGCTGGGAATGCTGGAAGATTTGGCTAAAACCGACGCGGAAAAATACCAAACATTCTGGTCGCAGTTCGGTAACGTCATCAAAGAAGGTCCGGTTGAAGATCACGGCAACAAGGATCGGATTGCTAAATTACTGCGTTTCGCGTCAACCCATGGCGGTTCAGACAAGCAAACGGTATCGCTGGAAGACTATGTTAGCCGCATGAAAGAAGGTCAGGATAAGATTTATTATGTGACCGCAGATAGCTACACGGCCGCCAAAAACAGCCCGCATCTGGAAATTTTCCGTAAAAAAGACATTGAAGTATTGTTGTTGTCAGATCGTATCGATGAATGGCTGGTCGGCAGTCTGGATGAGTTTGACGGTAAACATTTGCAATCAGTGACCAAAGGCGATTTGGACTTGGGTGAGTTGGATGACGAAGATGCCAAAAAACAGCAAGAAGAAATCAGCAAAGATTTTGAGTCGCTGATTAAGCAAATTAAAGATGTGCTGGGCGAAAAAGTCAGCGATGTCAAAATAAGTCACCGCTTGACCGAATCACCGGTCTGTTTGGTATCAGATGTTTATGGTATGACTGCCAACATGGAAAGAATCATGAAGGAAGCCGGCCAGTTTATGGGCATGGGTAGAAAACCCATCTTCGAAATCAATCCGACGCACGCCTTGGTAGTCCGATTGAAAGAAGAGCAGGATGACAGCCGATTTGCTGATCTTACCCATATTTTATTCGACCAAGCTATCTTGAGCGAAGGTGGGCATCTTGAAGATCCGGCCGCGTTTGTACATAAACTTAATGGCCTGTTAGAAGGCTTGTTGAAATAAAAACAAGTAGCAATAAAAAAGGCTGGAGAATATCCAGCCTTTTTTTTGCCCGCTGTAACAGCTAAAGATTCTCAGCTGGACCGTGAGCTGTTGCCTTTGACTGGCGCTTCAAGCATTTCAATTTTTACTGTTGCAAGACCTTTCAAGCCGATTTTCTTCGCGGCGCCTTGAGACAAATCAATCAGCCTGTCATCCCTAAACGGTCCGCGGTCATTCACAATCACCTCAATCGAACGGCCATTACTGAGATTGGTAACGCGTACTCTGGAAGGCAATGGCAAGGTTTTATGGGCGGCGGTTAAGCCTTGCGGTCGAAAGCGAGCGCCGGTTGAAGTGGTATCCCCGGATTCTTGTCCGTACCAGGATGCGGTGCCTTGCTCATTATATTCAGTGGCGGATGTGATGGGGATATAGTGTTTGCCCCTGACCCGATAGGGTTGGTTATAGGGTTTAGTGTTTGTGTCGTTATCTGCTTCTGCAATTATAGGTGTTGAGGTAACAACAGGAATTTCATTGGTGGCCAGCGGCGCACTGCCGGAAGTTGGGCCGTAAACGGGTGCTGATGCACAGCTGATCAGCAAAAAAGTAGTTAACATCGTCAAGCCAAAAAATCCACGCCTAGCAATGCGCTGGGCAGTTTGAATGTTAAGTTTGCTTTGTTTAGTCATCGTCAGCCCCCCAAGGGGTTATCTGTGGGAGACCGACTGTAACCGGACAAACTTAAGTAAAGCTTATGAGCGAAATTAGATGAGTTTGTTGATTTAGCTGATTATTTTTACAGCTGCCTTAAATCCTTAACGACGCGAACAACTTCAATATCGTCGGCAATGGCTGAAGTTGTAAAGCCCGATTTCTTGGTCAGTGCCAACATCGGGCCGTTGATTGCTAAGACTTCGCCTTCAAAGAATGACACCCCCTTGGATTTTGCCGAGTGCATCAGTGCCTTCATGATTCGGGTACCGATGCCCATGCGTTGGCAGTCATCTGATACTACCAGAGCAAATTCTACCGATTGGCCATCCGGATTCATCAAATAACGCCCCACACCTAATTCCTTAGGCAGGCTTTCATGATCTGAGACCGCCACAAAGGCCATTTCCCGGTCGTAATCAATTTGGGTAAAGCGCACCACCATTTCCGGGGTAAGCTCCTGCAATGCTTGCATAAAGCGGAAATATTTGGTGTGTTTTGATAAACGATGGACAAAATCCTTTTCCATGACTGCATCTTCCGGACGAATCGGGCGAATAGTGATGTAAACACCATTCGTAGTCAGATAGCGTTCGGTCAATTCGTGCGGATATGGATGGATTGCCATGTGTTGATAGGGCACCAGCTGATTGGAACTTTGCGCTTTGATGCGCGCGTCTACCGCAATGGCGCCGTGATCATCGACGATCAGCGGATTGATATCCAGCTCAAGAATTTCGGGGAGTTCGCTGACCAGTGTCGATACATTTAATAATACTTCTATAAGCGCAGACACTTTCGCTGGCGGCATTTGACGGAAGGCTTTCAGGTATTTTGCGGCTTTTGTTTTGGCAATCAATCGCTCAATCATATAAGCATTCAATGGTGGCAAGGCGACGGCATTGTCTTTAAGAATTTCCACCAAGGTGCCGCCCAGGCCGAAGCTGATGGCAGGGCCGAACACAGGATCTCTGACCACACCGATGATCAACTCGCGACCGTTGGCGGATTTGAACATCGGCTCTACGGTCATCGCGATGTTTTTAAGTTCAGGAAAAGCTTGTGTCAGGGCAGATTCCATATCGGTGAAATGACTGGACACTTCCTGCACACTGCCAATGTTGAGCTTAACGCCGCCGATATCGGACTTATGACTAAATTCCGGCATATCGATTTTAAGAACAACCGGAAAGCCTAAGGTTCTGGCAGCCAACATGGCTTCTTTGGCGTTGTGGACTTTAATGGTGGGGGTGACGGGGATATTAAACGCCGTCAAAACCGCTTTGGCTTCTTGAGCGGTTAATCCTTGTCGACCCTCGGCCAGCACTTGTTCAATGATTAGGCGGGCACCTTCAATATCCGGTTTTAAAGGTTCATTGCCCGGTAAAGGAATTTGCTTGAGCAATACCTGGTTTTGATTGTATTGCGTTAAAAATGAAAACGCGTCGACAGCCATTTCCGGTGTGGAGAAGTGTGCCACCCGGCTATCAGCAAACAGCTGACGACCTTCTTGTACTTTCGCACCCCCAGTCCAGGAAGCCAGCACCGGTTTCTTACTGGTTTGCGCCGTTTCGATAATGCAATGCGCGACCATGGTAGGATCTGTCATGGCCTGTGGCGTGAGTATGGTTAAAACACCATCAATGTTTTTATCGGCCAGACAAATGTTCAGGGCTTTTTGATAGCGATCAGACGTGGCATCACCCAGAATATCGACCGGATTGGCGTGAGACCAATGGGTTGGCAAGACTTCGTTTAATAACTCCAAACTATTCTGACTGAGTTCAGCGAGTTGAATGCCGACATCTTCAGCGCGATCGGTACTCATTACACCGGGACCGCCGGCATTGGTAATAATCGCCAGTCTGTCACCGGTGACAACGTAGTTATTGGCCAATACCCGTGCAGCGGAAAATAATTCGTTGATGCTGTATACCCTGACTACGCCGGCTCGCTCGATGGCGGCATCAAATACCGAATCGCCACCCACCATCGCGCCGGTATGCGACATGGCGGCCAGGCTGCCGGCTTCGTGCCGACCGGATTTAATTAATATGACCGGTTTTAAGCGAGCCGCAGCTTTTAAGCCGCTTAAAAAGCGTCGAGCATCGCGAATGCCTTCGACATACATCAAAATGCCGGTCGTTTTGCTGTCCGTCGCCAGATAATCCAGAACTTCGCCAAAATCGATATCAGCAGCGCCACCCATGGATACCACGGTTGAAAAACCAATATCCTGCGCTTTCGCCCAGTCCAAAATGGCAGTGCAAATTGCGCCGGATTGCGACAGTAGCGCAAGGTTGCCGTCCTTAACGGTGCCATCGCCAAAAGTGGCATTCAACTGGCCGTTGGGGCGAATGATACCCAGACAATTAGGGCCGACAATGCGAATGCCAAAGCGGCCGGCAATTTGCAATACTTCCTGCTGCAAGCTGATGCCGGGTGCGCCGAGTTCGGCGAAACCGGCACTGATAATAACGATGGATTTCACGCCCTTTTCACCGCTCTCGCGGACGACAGTAGGGACGGTGGCTGCAGGCGTGGCAATCACCACCAAGTCGGGTGTTTCCGGCAATGACACCAGATCCGGATAAGCTTTCAGGCCGAGAAGTTGCTCATGCTTAGGATTGATCGGGTACAGTCCGCCGGAAAATCCCGCTTCCTGCATATTCAACAATAAACGATAACCTACGCTTTCAGCTCGCGCTGACGCGCCAACAATGGCGACTGATTTCGGGGTAAAAAATCGATTTAAATAATGGGGGCCCATGGCGTTTCCTGATGCTATATAACGTTGAAAGTAATCTTTAAAATCGAACTTCGACTGTGCGACGAGCTTGCAGTTCTGTTCGAAGGGTGAGGTTTTATTAAGTGGTTTTCCGATTGGGATGTGTCTGTCCGAAGAGTGTGTCGGGGCAATTTTTAAAGGTCTCCCTGAAGTTTAGCACTGGCTGAGTTTATATTTGGTAAACAAAGTGTGAAAAACGTAGCGATTGAAGAATGGTTGTCTTTCTATAGAACTTTCTATAGAAAATGACTCATTCCCATAACTAGGGCTTGACTCTGCAATGGATCAAACTTATCTTGCTCGTCGACCGGATACCAACTGACAGCCGCAATAAGGCCATCAACAACAGGTCATATTTACCCGCCTTTTATCCACCTCACTATTTAGAGTATTCATGAAATCGCTAATTTTATTATTGTTATTTGCTACCGCATCAATATGTTCCGCTGCAGAAAAATTGCCACCTGGACATCCGCCCGTAAATGCTGAAAACACCGGAGCCAGCGCAGCTCAATTGCCGCAAAAAGGCAAAGTGCTCGATGTGATCAACGTGCCTCAATACACTTATCTGGAAGTGTCACAAGAAGGCAAGTCCACTTGGATAGCAGCACCAACGGCTGAAGTTAAAAAAGGCGACATCGTTCGATTTGAAGATGGCCTGGTGATGAAAGACTTCCACAGCAAAGTGCTGGATCGCACTTTCACGAATATTGTTTTTGTAAATCGTGTGGTTGTCAGCGAAGAGAAAGAATAATCGCTTGAGATGTTAGTAAGAATGGGCGAAATATCGCCCATTCGTTTTATCCGGATTTAGGTTTTAACGCTCAAACCCCCGTTATTGTTTTTCCAGCCTTGCCTTGCCTTCGTCAATTTCAGATTTTATTTTTTCAACCGCCGCCTTGAATCTGCCTTGAATCTCATTGGCAGATTTGGCAATCAACCCGCTATCGGCGTTGGCTTCATTGACTAAGCAAGTGTTGAAGGTGTTGGTCAGCACCTGCCACTCGTTAATCGCTTTTATACTGGCGTTATAAGCGACTTCATCTCTAGTATCAATCACCGGAGCAACAGGCTCTGCACCGCAGTTGCTGGGTGCCCAGGCACTTTTAGTAATAGTTCCTGCCGTGCTTGAATTGACACTTACGACCATAACGATGGCTGTGACGAGGATTGTTTTTATCATGGCTAATTCCTTTAAAATGCAATTTTAAAAATTCAAACGACAATAATTTAGGCCACATGCTGCTTAAATAAACTATCACCACTTGGCCGGTGAATATGTTATCGCAGGAATATTGTCTTTGCTTAAAAGCTGAAATCAAAACGGAATGTCGTCATCAAAATCATCGTAATCAGGTGGTGGCGGTGGCATTGATGAGGGACCTTGCTGAGCCGGTTGCGGACGTGAAGGAGCGGGCCTTGATTGCTGTTCGCTATGGCCTGCTTCTGGGGTATCGCTGCCAAACTGGGCAGTGCCGCCGCTACGACTTCCCAGCATGTGCATTTCTGACGCAATGATTTCAGTACTGTAACGATCTAGTCCATCCTGGCCCTGCCATTTGCGGGTCTGTAAGCGTCCTTCCACGTAAACCTGGCTGCCTTTTTTCAGATATTCGCCTGCCACCTCGGCCAGACGATTGAAAAACACTACGCGATGCCATTCGGTGGCGTCTTTTCTTTCGCCGCTTTGTTTATCTTTCCAGCGCATTGTCGTGGCCAGTCTGATGGTCGTTACCGCGCCGCCAGTCGGCAAGTAACGCACCTCCGGGTCTGCGCCCAGGTTGCCAATTAACGTTACTTTATTGAGCATCTGAACTCCTGTTGTTTGACTGAGTATGTTGGTTTATCAGGTTTTGCAATTGCTCGGAATTTAAGATTTTGTTATCGACTTTAAGATAGGCAACACCATCTTCATAACGTAATGTCACTTCCTCGATGCCGGTAATTTTCAATAATTCGGTCGCAAATTGATCGGCTTGTTGCTCGTTAAGATTGGTGAGTGAGATTAATAAATTCGCCCAATACCGCGGCGGCTTCATGCTGAAGGACAACAGCAACCAGCTCAGCGCCAATGCTGCGCAGAATAAGAAAACCGCCGGCGCACCATATTGGCCGTAGCACCAACCACCGGCAGCACCACCAACACCAGCGCCTAAAAACTGGGCGCTGGAATAAATGCCCATCGCGGTGCCTTTTAAATCGCCGGGCACGGTTTTGGAAATAAGCGATGGCAAGCTGGCTTCGAGTAAATTAAAGCCGGTAAAAAACACGAAGAGAAACCCGACGATGCCAAATAAGTTGTCATGCAGGCCCATTAAGCCCAAGTCGGCAATAACAATCGTGGCAATGGCGCCGATGAATACGCTCTTCATCTTGCGTTTTTTCTCGGCAATGATGATAAAGGGGATCATTGCGGCCATTGAAATGACAAATACCGGCAAGTACACCATCCAATGCTTTTCCGGTAATAATCCGGCATCACGCATTAGCAACGGCACGACTACAAAACTGGCGGTCAGAATTAGATGTAAGACAAAAATGCCATAGTCAAGGCGTAATAATTCAGGGTCTTTGATCACATTGGATAATTGGCTGGGCACCAGTTCAGCGTCGCGATGTACTTTGGATTTATCCGGATTCGGGACGACAAAAATAACTACTAGAATGGCCAATATGCTTAAGCCTGCGATCAGCCAGAACAAACCGGATACGCCGATGAAACCGGCAACTATCGGTCCGGCAATGATGGCAACACCAAAGGATACACCGATGCTGGCGCCGATTAATGCCATGGCTTTTGTACGATGGACTTCTTGAGTAAGATCGGCGACCAAAGCCATAACTGTGGCTGCGATGGCACCAGAGCCCTGGATGGCCCGGCCGGCAAGGACGCCGTAAATTGTGGTTGAAGTCGCTGCGACGACACTACCGACCAGAAACAACAGCATGCCAATCACAATGATGTGTTTGCGGCCATAGCGATCGGACAATATGCCAAAAGGAATTTGCAGCAAAACTTGCGTTAATCCGTAGATGCTGACAGCCAAGCCCATCAAAAAAGGTGTGGAACCTTCCAGTTGTTCTGCAAATAAAGACAGCACCGGTAGAATCAAAAACAATCCCAACATACGCAGAGCGTAGATGCTTGCCAGCGACCATGTGGCGCGTTTTTCCGATGCTGTCATCGGACTGGTAATATCCTGTACTTCAGTCAAAACCTGTTTCTCCAGTAACATAAACGCTTGATAGCGATATTTTTAAGTGGGTTGATTATACCAACCTTTATTGTTGGAAATAGTGCCTTTACTTGGCACTTTAGTGTTTTAAGGCCTTGATTTGTTCTAACACTTGCATAGCAGAGGCTTGGAAATCAAGCATCGATATTTCACTGGCTCTCATCATGCCGACGACGCCAACGATAATCCAAAAGCCATTAAGCAAGGAGTAGGCTTTGTCTTTTTTCAGCAATGAACACCAAGACAGCAAAACTGCATCGGTAGTGTTAAAGGCCCAAACAAACAGAAAAGGACTTTCGGCACCCATCCAACTGACTAAGGAAAAGCTGAAAATGCGCATCATGACGCCTATCATTTCAATCGCGGTTAGGTTTTTCAGAAAAAATGCATTTATCAGGCTGATCATAGATTTGGGCTCAAAGCGATTGGTCAAAATGGATCGGGCAGACGAAGATGAATAACGTCCAATAATGCCATGTGCATTGGTTACAATACCAAGCGTGATGGCCTTTGAATGTTAGGCACAGGTTTTTGGAAGAAAACAACGCCCTTTGGGTAAGGAGAAATAGATGGGTGATGTGATTCCTTTTAAACGACCCACGACGGCAGAAAAGTTTAAAGGCAATACCTTGTGTCGAAGTGGTTTTCACAAATGGGTGATTGTAAAAAACCAGCAATTTGACGTGATCGAAGGCAAGCTGATCACGGTCTATAAATGTAAACGCTGCGGAAAGTTAAAAAATACGGCGCATTGACTGGCGTGGAATTGGGTTACCAAGCCGGAGCTTGGTAACCAGTACTCTATTTTGATAAAGCTTAATAAACGTCACGGACGTAACGCTTGTCTTTTTTCAGCTGATTAACGTAGTCAATCGCTTGCTGTTCAGACAATTTGCCGTGGGTGGCAATAACTTCGTGCAAGGCCTTATCAACGTCTTTAGCCATACGGTAAGCATCGCCGCAAACGAAGAAATAGCCGCCTTGTTCCAGCCAGGCAAAGAGTTCGGCGCCATTTTCAATCATGCGATCCTGCACATAAATCTTCTCTTCTTGGTCTCTTGAAAACGCCAGATCCAGGCGACTCAATAAGCCGCTTGCTTGCATAGCCTCGATTTCATCACGATAAATAAAATCAGTTTCAGCGTTACGGTCGCCGAAGAACAGCCAGTTTTTGCCTGATGCCTTGCGGGTTTCACGTTCTTGCAGGAAGGCTCGGAACGGGGCAATACCGGTGCCGGGGCCGACCATGATCATTGGCAGACTGTTGTCTTCGGGGACTCTAAAGACTTTGTTGGGCGTAAAGAAGCAACGTACCGGGGTATCGGAGCTGACCAGATCAGCCAAAAAGGTTGAGCAGACGCCTTTATGTTGACGGCCATGGCTGTCGTAACGAACGCTGGCAACGGTTAAATGCACGGTGTCCGGGTGCTTTTTGCCGCTGGAGGAGATCGAGTAAGCGCGATGCTGCAAGGGTTTCAGAAAGGCAATAAATTCAGCGGCAGCGAATTCACAGGCAGGAAATTGTAGCAGCAAATCTAATATGTCGCGGCCCCATAGATAACTCGACAGCTTTTCTTTGTCGCCCGCTGTCAGTAAGCCATTGAGTTCTTGATCACCTGAGCGCGTTGCGATTTCTTCCAGTAACTCCTTGCTAGGGAGTTTGATTTCAAAATGCGTGCGCAAGGCGTCGCGAAACGAAAGTTGTTCGCCATTGATGGGTTCAATCTCATCACCATTGCAAGCCAACGCTTTAATGATGTCGTCGACCAATTGCGGGCAGTTGGTTGGGACTACACATAAGGCATCGCCTGCTTCGTAGCTTAATCCGGATCCGGCAATGGATATTTCGTAATGACGGGTTTCTTTGGATGAAGAGGCCGCAGTCAGAAGACGATTGACGTTCAGTTTGGCCGGGAAGGGGTTTTTGCGATTGTATTGGGATTTTTCAGCAGTTGCTGAGTCAGATTCAACGACGACAGTACTGGATGCGCCGTCAGTCATGTGCGGAATAACTTCTTTAATCCAGATTTCAGCGGGTTCTTCAAACGCGGTATCGCAATCGACTCGATCAAGCACGCGGATTGCCCCTAATTCAGCCAGTCGATCATCCCAATCGATACCGGCCTTACAGAACAAGTCATAGCTGGTATCGCCGAGCGCTAATACCGAAAATTTAAGTTTATCCAGTTTTGGTGCCGATTCAGCGCTGATTGCATCCCAAAGCAGCTGAGCGTTATCAGGCATTTCGCCTTCGCCGTAAGTGCTGGTGATGATCAGCAGATATTCGAAACTGGTGAAAGCATCAACTTCGATCTCATCCATGCCTTTAACAACGGGCTTTAAACCGTGGGCTTTGGCAATGGCTGCGGCATCATTGGCTACGGATTCTGCATTACCGGTTTGGCTACCGTAAAGAATGTTGATGACTCTTGCATTGGTTTGGTTGACGCTGCCCGCGCTTTGTACCAAATGCGTATGCAGGCCGGCAAAAAAGCCGCCTAGCCAGGCTCGTTGGGTTTCACTATAGGGAGCATCGAGTGGGAGCTGAGGTGTTTTCATGGTAATGACTAATCCAAATCGAGGTCCTCACTGCGCCTCTTATCTGCGCATGCAGTGAGGACAGCAGTGAGTGTAGAGGGTGATTACGCGACGCTGCTGATCATGCTTTGGGCTATATCCAGCCCAACCAGACCGGCCAAGTATTCTTCAATACCCGGTATGCCGGAAAGCGCGTTGCGGTTAATGTTGTCTTGCTCAATGATCCAGGCGGTTGAACCGATAGAATAAATGCTTTGCACAGAACGATTGATTAACGCAGTTTTGTAATCATTCAAACGTTTATCTGCCAGCAGGATGGCGAGATGATCGTCGCTGTAATTACTGTAAGCTTCACGCGTATTTTTAACCAAGGCTTCCTGCACTTTACGTGGACGCTCAATAATCAATTTGCGAGCGGCTGCTTCGATATGTGCAGTCGTGCGTTCGGCTTCCGGAAGCGTTTTAAGCATATCGCGGGCAACTTGTTGCGCTTTTTCTAGTACGGCGTAACTGTTTACCAGCTTATACGTTAGCTTGGTATCTACTGTGCCATAGCCCGGAATGGCGCCATTGAACAGCGGTTCCGCAGTTTTGTAAGCTTGTTTTACTTGTTCGATTTGTTGGCGCGCCAGTTCTACCGACAATTCCTCGATGATTTCTTTGCGATCAAGCGATTGTTGCAGGTATTTCGCGGTTTGCGTTTTATAGAGCCATAGCGGTAATGCAAACTTGAAATGTTGACGCTCATTAGCCCAGTTATTAATCAAATTTCTGGCTTTGCTGGAGTTCGCGTGTTCGGCGTGTTGCTCCAACATGTACAAAATAAATTGCTCGTGAGCTCGGGCCGTGTCGGTGTCTTCCGCCAGGCTGTGCAGCTCGACTGAAGTTTTATCATAAAGATCTTCTAGGCGATTTTCCGGGTCATATTGGTAAGCATTGCCACCGGACATGCCGTTGCAAAAACCTTTACCAAAGCCACCGATATTTAACACCGCGCCGTTGGTCATGTACTCACAGGCAAAATCACCGACGCCTTCCACAACCGCCATTGCGCCCGAATTTCTTACGGCAAAACGGTCACCGGCTTCACCATTAATGAAGGCTTTGCCGCCGGTCGCGCCAAATAGCGCAAAGTTACCGATCAATACATTGTTGCCGGGCGTTTTGATGCCGCCCCCCGGAGATTCGACCACCAAGGTGCCGCCGCAGGCTGATTTGCCGACGCCGTCATTACAGGTGCCCAGATGTTCCAGTCGCATGCCGTCATTCAGGAATGCAGCATAACTTTGTCCGGCTGAGCCTGTGGTACGAATCACCACGCTGTCCGGCGCCAGATAGCGGCGACCATGTTGATTGGTGTAGATGATGGGCGACTTGGCCAGTTCTTGTTCGCTGAGCTGATAAGCCAGCAAGCGCTCAATATCGATAGCGGTTTGGCCGCCTACGGTTTTAGCGCAATTGCTCAACTTAAAGCCTTCACCTTCAATGACAATTTGTCGTTTACCGGCCAGCAGGCCCGCTTTGACTTGTTCAATGACTTGGTTGTCGACATTGAAATTAGCTTCCAGGTAAATAGGCTTGGCAATCTTGACTTCGTTAACCTGAGCCAGCATTTTAGTCAGATCAAGTTGGCCGACCATGGTCGGATGATTGATCAAATGCAGCAAATCGGTTTTACCGCGGATGTCGCGTAAGCTCTTGTAACCGAGTGAAGCCAGAATTTCTCTGACTTCATGCGCCAGGTTCATGAAATATTGAGCCAGGACGCGCGGGTCGCCTTTGAATTCTTCGTGCGCAGTGGTCAAACCGGCAGGGCATTTGATGTTGCAGTTTTTCGCCATTACACAGCGCAACATCATCAATGCCGTGGTGCCGAATTCAAATGAGTCTGCACCCAAAATGGCCGACTTAACCACGTCGGTGCCGCTTTGATGCGCGCCGCTGCAACGCAATACGACTTTGTCGCGTAAACCGTTGACGGCCAGGGCTTGATGGACTTCGGCAATGCCAATTTCTGGTGAACGGCCACTGTTTTTCAAGCTGGTGACTGCGGCTGCGCCCGTGCCGCCGGTATTTCCGGCAACGTTGATGACATCCGCACCTGCTTTC
>JABFRC010000258.1 GCA_013141375.1 Methylococcaceae bacterium
GTGCTATCGCCGGCACATCCTGAAAACGCTATCTTTCATATGCCCGGCGGCCAATCCGGCCATCCCTTGTCCCAGCATTATCGCGATCAACAGATACTCTGGCAGGATGGCATTGCTGCGCCGTTACAAGCCAATGCCCAATTACATACATTGTCTTTTTTGCCGCAGTGAGAGTGATGTTTCTTAGAATTGGGTTGTTTGAATTTTTAAGTGCGAGTTATTTGGATAGATTAATGGAACTGGTAGGACATATATTTATTGCAAACTGGCGCGCCATGTTGGACGAAGCCGCTATCGCGGAGAAGCGTCCAACAGACTATTTAACGTTAACGGATGCTATACAGTTTCTATATATCTTTGTTTTCAGTGCATTTATCAATCCGACTGTTCTGAATTGTCCGGCTCTGACTGTTTTTGAGTTTTGCGTTTTTTCCGCATGACATAGAAGTACGACATGCCGGAGATTGTGCCGCTTACTGTGGCTAAGTTGTCGAGAATCGGGGCGGCTGTGACAATCAGAGGTTCATCCATCAAACCCAGCCATACGCCGAACGCGGATAATCCGGTGGGTGTGGAGATGGTTGCGGCGGCGGCTGAAAGACCAGCGATGATGCCTGTGGCCATGGCTATATTTTCTAAACGGGCGGCAAATGTTTCGTGGTTCATTAGCGTTTTCTAAGTATCTACAAACAAAAAATGAGCAAGGCAGAATCTGTGGGACAACTTATTTTCAGTCTGGCCCGTTTGCTATGAAGGGTTAAGTTTGCCGTATTTTAGTTAGTTTCGAAGCTGGTGTCAGCGGATTACCCCGTCAATTTTATTAGAAATCGATTGCTAGTGGTCCGATATGCAATCACCTTTCCGGACGATAAAACGTTATCGCTGCTTGCGGTTTCATGTTCAACAATCAATATGTTAGAACGCATAATTGGTTAGAATACGGCACATTTAAAATCAATATCCTACTTACAACTCTGACATTCATCATGCTGACCTATCCCAATATTGACCCCATCGCGATTGCTCTAGGCCCGGTAAAAATTCACTGGTACGGCCTGATGTACTTGATCGGTTTCGCCGCCGTGTATTTCTTAGGGCAAAAACGCGCTGCATCGCCGTGGTCACCGATTAAGCCTGAAGCCATTGAAGACTTGGTTACTTATGGCGCCTTGGGCGTTATTTTGGGCGGCCGAATCGGTTATATCCTGTTCTATAACTGTGATGTGTTTCTGGAAAATCCGCTCATCCTGTTCAAAATATGGCAAGGCGGTATGTCTTTTCACGGCGGCATGTTGGGGGTGTTTGTAGCCATGTGGCTGTTTGCCAAAAAGCAGAACTGCTCGATGCTGCAATTGACCGATATTATCGCGCCGCTGGCACCGATCGGTTTAGGTGCCGGCCGTCTGGGTAATTTTATTAACGCAGAATTATGGGGGCGGCCGACCGATGTGCCTTGGGCGATGGTGTTTCCCAATGGCGGCCCACTGGCCAGGCATCCATCACAATTGTATGAAGCCTTTTTAGAAGGTGTGGTGATGTTTACCATTCTTTGGATTTATTCCAGCAAACCCAGACCGACG
This sequence comes from Methylococcaceae bacterium, assembly GCA_013141375.1. GTDB lineage: Bacteria > Pseudomonadota > Gammaproteobacteria > Methylococcales > Methylomonadaceae > JABFRC01. Next base: position 1,581 of record JABFRC010000258.1, read on the forward strand.
ATGGCTGCGACTGGTTTGGCGTTGTTTTTATACGGCTGTTTCCGGTTCTTTGTAGAATTTTTTAGGATGCCCGATGCTCATTTGGGTTATCTGGCGCTGGACTGGGTCACCATGGGCCAGATATTGTCGACACCGATGATTGTTGTTGGCGCATTGCTGTTTTATTTTGCCTATAAAAATGAAAAAGTCGCATGAAAGCGTATTTACAATTGCTGGATAAAATTCTGCAGGAAGGCAGTTTAAAAGGTGACAGGACTGGTAGCGGCACGTTGTCGATTTTCGGCCATCAACTGCGCTTCGATTTGCAGCAGGGTTTTCCGCTGGTGACCACCAAAAAGATCCACGTCAAATCCATCATTCATGAATTGCTGTGGTTCTTAAAGGGTGATACCAATCTGGCTTATCTGCACGAGCACAAGGTCAGTATTTGGGATGAATGGGCCGATGCCGAGGGTGAATTGGGGCCTGTGTATGGCTACCAATGGCGCTCTTGGCCGACAGCTGATGGTCGTCATATCGATCAGATTCAGCAAGTGGTCGAGCAACTTAAAAAAACACCGAATAGCCGCCGCTTGATTGTTTCTGCCTGGAATGTTGCTGATTTACCGGATGAAAGCATCAGCCCGCAGGAAAATGTCGCCCAAGGCAAAATGGCACTGGCCCCGTGTCATGCGTTATTTCAGTTTTATGTGGCCGATGGCAAATTGTCTTGCCAGCTTTATCAGCGCAGTTGTGATACGTTTTTGGGCGTGCCGTTCAACATTGCCAGTTATGCACTATTGACGCACATGGTGGCTCAGCAGTGTGATTTGGATGTGGGCGAATTTATCTGGACCGGTGGTGATGTGCATCTGTATCTCAACCATCAAGAGCAAGCCAAGTTGCAATTAAGCCGAGCGCCTTATGCGTTGCCAACGTTAAAGATAAAGCGGAAGCCGGAATCGCTGTTTGAATATTGCTACGAAGACTTTGAAATCGTCGATTACCGTTCCCACGAGCCGATAAAAGCGGCAATTTCTGTATAACGTCAAATTCGCAACCTCAATAACAGGAGTGAGCGGTGCTTAGTTACGAAGCCTTGATTGTGTTTTCAGTTACCACCGTGTTGGTTTGTTTTAGCCCCGGCCCGGCTGCGCTTTTTGTCGCTTCGACGGCGGCTTCTTATGGCAAAAGTCATATTCCTTTTGCAATATTGGGTATTTGCTTAGCCAATATCGCCTTTTTTGGGCTATCGGCATTGGGCATTGCCGGTTTGCTTGCTGCTTCACCGGTCTTGTTTCAATGGTTTCGCTGGCTTGGTGCGGCTTATTTAATCTGGCTTGGCCTGCAGTTGCTGGTGTCGAGAGCAATGCAACGCTTACAGGTTGCCAAACACAATCAGCAGACAGCCAAACGCATGCGTACTTTTTTTAAAGGTTTTTTTGTCGAGGCATCCAACCCTAAAGCACTGCTGTATTTTGGCGCGTTGTTGCCGCAATTCATCAATCCTGCTCAACCATTAGTGCCGCAACTGCTAATTTATTGCTTATTGACCATCGTTTTCGATCTGATGGCCTATTCGTTTTACAGCGTTATGGGGCTGGGGATAGCCAAAGCCTCCAGGCAAAAATTTTATCTGGTGATAAATCGATTGGCCGGGGTGGCGTTTATCTTGGCGGGCGTTCGTCTTGCGATTGTTGAATAGCGGAGATAGTCAGGTCTTGGCTTAGGTGCCGACAAGACCTGAATTTAAGGCTTATTTCTTGCTGAAAAACGCAGCTAATGCAGTCGCACGATCGTTACTTACCTGCTGTGCTTGCGGTCGGCTTTCAATCAATTTGATATAGTCTTCAATGCCTGGAATATGTTGCACGACCAAATTGGCGCCATAGATTTTTTCAGTGACGAAACCGACCAGTTGCAAATGCGGCCAAGCAACAATATCGGCAGCGGTAAATTCACTGCCCAAAGCGAAGGGAGCCAATTTCAGTAATTTAGCCAGGCCTTTCAGACCGGTATCAAGTTTAGCTTTGACTTCAGTCTTGGTTTCATCAGAGGCGGGATTATTAAAAAGCACTTCTCCATACAAACGACGGGCGATCAGCTCAACATTCAATTCGATATGCTGGATAAACTCTCTGGTTTTAGCGCGCTGATAGGCATCGGCAGGATATAAAGGGTGCGCGGGGAAATTATCTTCCAGGTATTCAAGAATGGCTTGCGACTCAGACAAATAGCCATCGTCAGTCTTGATAAAAGGAATTTTCCCAAGCGGAGATTTCGCCAGCAGTTCATCGCTTTGGCTGGGGGCTGTAAATTCTTCTAAGAACGCGATGTTCTTTTCCATCAAGGCAAACTTGATCTTGTTGTAATAATTGCTGATAGCAAAACCGTAAAGAGTAATCATTGAGTTAACTCCAAAGTTAGAAAACACGAAAAGTAGACGGCGTTGGCTGCTGGTTAATTCACTTCAACAACACGAATGAAGCGGGGTGCTGGTGATATCAAATAAGCCCGCCAATAAAAAAGCGGTGACAGCCCTGGAACTATTCAGGATTGTAACCGCTTCGAAATGTATCAGAATATGAGTACGCTGAATAGCGTCTTGGTATTAGCTTCTCGCCCGTTGGGGGGCTGGGCGTCGTGGCTGGCTGGATCGGCTTGGCCGCGGGCCGCGGGGTGGTTCCGGAGGCATCGGCGGCGCTATTTCGGAGGCTTCAAAACCGACAATTTGTTCGCGTTTAATGGTTTTGCCAATCAGTTTTTCCACTTGGCGCAAGGCGTTGTATTCATCATGCGAAACCAAGGAAATCGCTTGGCCTTCTTCGCCGGCACGACCGGTTCGGCCAATACGATGCACATAATCTTCAGGGACTTTGGGCAGCTCAAAATTGATCACATGCGGTAATAAGGCGATATCGATGCCGCGAGCAGCCACGTCAGTTGCAACCAAGACACGAATTTCATTTGATTTAAACCCGGCCAAGGCACTGGTACGAGCGCCCTGGCTTTTATTGCCATGGATCGCCGCCGCTTTAATGTCGGTCGCATTGAGTTTTTCAGTGAGTCGATTTGCACCGTGCTTGGTGGTTGTAAATACCAATACTTGCTGCCAGTTGTTGGTTTTTATCAAATGGCAAAGCAGTGCGGTTTTGCTGACTTTGTTGGTCAGATAAGCCAATTGATCAACCAACTCAGCGGCTGTGTTTCGGGGCGCCACTTCTATTTTGATTGGGTTGACCAGAAGTCCTGTGGTCAGTTTGCGGATGTCTTCGGAAAACGTGGCAGAGAACAATAGGTTTTGACGTTTTCTGGGAAGAAACGCGATGATCTTACGAATGTCGCGAATAAAGCCCATGTCCAGCATGCGATCGGCTTCATCAAGAATCAGCGTTTCAACAGTGTCCAGTTTTACGGCGTTTTGGCTGACTAAATCCAGCAAACGTCCGGGTGTGGCAACTAAAATATCGACACCGCCGCGCAGGCGCATCATTTGCGGATTGATTTTCACACCGCCAAAAACCACTTCGGATTTTAAACGTGGGTGTAAATGTGCCCCATATTTAGAGACTGACTCGCCTATCTGGGCAGCAAGTTCTCGGGTTGGCGTCAAAATCAAGCATCGAACGGGACGATTCTTGTCGTAAGATTTTTGCGATAGCCGATGCAATATAGGCAGCGTAAATCCGGCGGTTTTACCAGTGCCGGTTTGAGCTGCGGCCAGGACGTCATGACCATTTAATACAGCAGGAATGGCTTGGGCCTGGATAGGCGAAGGTGTGTTGTAACCTGCGTCAGCAATAGCACGCAGCAGGGGATCGGATAAACCGAGAGTGGTAAAAGGCATGAATTTTCTCTTTGAAATGCGGCCAAGCCGCTTTGGGTAAATGATTAGTGCGGTAAAAACAGTGCGGGCGATGTGTGCGGCAAAGTTTTGACGAAATGCTGTGTTGATAAATGGGGTGAGGTTTTGCGCGGCAGAAAAGTGGGATGCTACGGGCTGAAATTTATGACCCTGGGCTCTATGCAATTATCTCCTGCATGGGGCGTTATTGCTGTGATCCTGGAATTTGATATTTAAAAGTACCGACAAATGCTAAACGCTGTCGCGCATTTTATATGAAAACTGCCAGCAACGCTTGACCATCACTAAACTCCATTGGAAGTTGGACTTAAAAGAATGTTTTTTATTTCTCTACCAAGCCCAAAATAATCAATTTTCGACTGGTTTTAACAAAACGGCCTAGTCACTTGGAAGGATATAATATCTCCTTTTCAAGGTGCATGATCCTGGGTGTTATCAATATTCACTATTAGGGCGATATCGATACTCATGGCTTTGCAATCCTTGACCAGCTTCGTAGCCAGTTCGCGCATGTAGAGTCCTTCTTGATGGACCTATACACATTGTTTGAATTTAAAACGTTCTGGGGTGAAGAAGACAAACAGACGCTATGGGAATTACCCAGGTTGAGCGCTGAGGAAAGTGCTCTCTACGATGATTTGCGAGAAAACCGGATACGCAAGAATCTGCGTCTTGAACAGGAAAGAATTAGTTTTGGCTGGGTAGAGTCGGTATTGCATCAGAAAATTACATCTTCGTAAAAAATCACTTACCCTTCTGGAAGCATAAGCAAATATTTTTTGCAAAAAGCCGGTTTCTTTTCCTTGAGTAACAAGAGCAACCAAATGATTGCTCTTGTCGTTATAAGCTTTTCCTACAACTCATCCCCAACAGTCTTGTTATAGAACGGCCAGGTTTTAACATGCAGATATTTCCTGATTGGTGACTTGATTACCGATACGCACAAAGCGATGGAGAACAAGCACCAAACAGCGGCATATTCATTTGGGTCATCGGTAGTGATATCTGAAATTAATGGCCCAATCAGATAATGGAAAGCCACAAAACGCCATGATCCGTACATTACCGGCAGATAAAATCCTACCAATATGTAAGAGAACACGTGGAGGCCCCATTTGAAATCAAACAGCCAGGCAACGGGGTCTGACATCAATCCATTCAAAGGCATTTGCCAGGCGATGTGCCATGCACCGGACGTCGAACACACCGCCGGACCGCAAAATCCTTCCACACCGATATTGCATTTTCCTGCCCAATCAAACGGATACATTTTGATCAGCATGAAAATTGAGCCGATGGCACACAGCGTATAAACGGTAGTACGAATTTTTAATTTGACGCTTTCCGGAATGAAATACATTGCCACCATATTGATGAAAAACGGCTGAAAGGCGACATGTAGATAACCCAGCATCGTCAGTATCTGGTTATTCGGTGTACCGCATTGGTCGATATACACATATGTCACTGCCTGCAATAATTCCATCAATGCAAAATAGGTTAACGGTATCCACAGCTCTTTTGATTCCCCCTGCTTGATAGCGACATAAGCCGCGGTACTCAGGCCGGCAACGGCTAAAACGCCGGACGCTTCTCCACTCCAACACATAAAACAACTCTCCTCTTTATAATTATGAAAATACGGTGCCAGCAACGCCCTTTTTGGAAAAGGCCGAAAACCGATTTTTTATTAGCCGTGTTGACGATAACTTCACAGCGATATGTTTAACTCGTCGGCCAGAACACAAATGGAACGAATCGATGAGGAATAAAACCTGCGCATTGTATTACAAATGCCAAAACCCCAGAAATCGAAGCGTAATATTGCCAAAGTTCCACTGCAAACTATCCCTCTTGAGATATCAATTTAAACAAGATACTATTGATTCAACACTACCAGGAGAAAAATCAATGAAAATAACAAAAAAACGATTAAGCCAAGCTGTTGTTACAGGATTGGCGGCACTTTGCTTGCCTTTAGCCTTACAAGCCGCATCGGATGATGAACATAAATATCATCAATTATTTGAAGACAATTGCGCCAGCTGCCATGGCTCTGATCACGGTGGATACCTGGCTCCAGCTTTGAATGCTGAAACCCTCAAAGGCCGCAGCCCAACCGCTTTACGCACCATTATTATGGCGGGCAGCTTTGATACCTTGATGCCCCCGTTTTATGGCAAGTTGTCGGATGACAATATCCGCGGCTTGGTCAGTCATTTGAAACTTACGCCCAAGCTCGATAATCCTGCCTGGACCATTGATGACATCAAAAAATCCATCAAGGTTTATGTCAAAGATGAAAGTACTTTACCGGCAAAACCTACTTTTAAAATTGATGACATCGACGACATCATCGGCGTAGCAGCACGCGGCAAGTACGGACGCGGCGAAGGCTCGCGAGCCATATTCATTAATAGCAAGACCCATCAAAAAATCGGTGAAGTACCAACCGGCACTGCCGCGCACATCATTGAATACAATCCTGCCAACCCACGCTGGGCTTATGTCAAAACCGACACGGCAGAGATTTTCAAAGTCGATTTATATTCCATGCAAGCAGTGCGCAGCGTAAAAACCGGTTTTAACGGTCCCGGCATTGGCGTCTCTCGTGATGGCAAGTACATCTTGGCAGGCTCATTCGTTCCTCATAATGCGGTACTTTTAAATGCCGATACCTTAGAGCCGATTAAAACCTTTGAATTGGAAGGCATTGATCCGGACGGTAAACAAGTGTCTTCAGATTCCGGCATGATCATTGGTACGCCGTTTGACGATATCTTCGCCATTGCATTGGAAAACGCCGGACAAGTCTGGGTTATCGATTTAAAAGAAGGCTTCCCGGTCACGCGTATTACCAATGTTGGCCGCCACTTGCATGATGCCTTCCTGACTCACGGCGGCCGCAAATTGATGATCGCTTCTTATGATGACAGCATTGTTGCTGCAATCGATTTGAAAGACCGCAAAATCATCAAAAAACTGGAAGCTGGCTGCGTACCGCATGTCGGCGGTGGTTCTGCCGTTGTAGTCGACGGCCGTACCTTGGGTTTCGGCACCAACTTTGGCGATTGCGACAAAACTGTCGTCAGCGTTTGGGATCTGGACAAAATGGAAGTGGTTAAACAAATCCCTGTCGATGGCGGCACTGAATCGCCGGCAGCCCATGCCAATGCACCTTATGTTGCCGTGGACATCATTTCTAAGGACCGTCGCGCACGTACCGTTCAACTGATCGACAAAAAATCGCTGGAAGTGGTCAAAACCCTGGATGTTGGTGGTCACGCTTACTTCCCTGAATACAGTGCCGACGGCAAGTTTCTGTACATAAGCGCTGGTTATAGCGGTGATCAAGTCGTCGTGTATGATTCCTTCTCGCTGGAAAAAGTGGCGACTATTCCAATGGAAAGCCCGGCCGGTATATTTTCCCATGGTCGTGTCCGCTACATGACACGCGGTCTGTCACCTGATGAATTAGCACAACGCGACGGTGATTTGAAAGGGGCTAAAAAATGAAAGCGATCATTTTTACCAGCATGATGACTGCTGGACTGGTGTCTTTCAATGTCAGCGCTCAGCAAGCAGCCAGCGTTTATGCAGGAGAACATAGGGCCGAGGTTGTATGCTCGCAATGTCATGGCATCAGAATGCCATCGGCAGATGCGCCTTTTCCTCCCTTGGCAGGCAGAGATGCGGCTTATTTGGAATCGGCATTAAAGCAATATCGTGATAAAACGCGTAAATCAGACATCATGAACAATATCGCCGGCTCCTTAAGCGACCAAGATATTGAAAATGTGGCTGCTTATTATTCCGGCCTCAAACCCTAGCCGAGCATGAAAAAAATACTGCCCTTAATGTTATTCTCAGCCTGTGTCTATGCCGGTGATCCGTCATCTGAGAGACAGGAAACGCTCCGCAACCTGCTTAAACACGATTGCGGTGCTTGCCATGGTTTAACATTAAAGGGCGGACTTGGCCCGGCATTGTTGCCCGAAAATCTAAAAGGCAAAACGGATGAATTTCTGATCGCCACTATTTTGGATGGCCGTAAAGGCACGGCCATGCCACCCTGGCGTAAGTTTATGAATGCCGATGATGCGTTATGGTTGATAGGAACGCTTCGTAAACCTAGCTAACCTATGAAGTCATTATTGATTTTGTTCTTTTTGGTATTACCAATGTCTCAAGCTTTTGCTGACACGCGCATTGCCATTCTGGATTTTGAGCTGAATGATCTGACAATGGCACCCGGCATTCCGGCTGAAATTGAACGCACAGCTAGCATTAAACCCATGCTGGAAAACGAATTGAAAGGTGCTAGCTATCAAATTATCTCGATACCTTTAGCTGATCAGACTTATGCCAACAGCGGCTTTGGCTATTTATACGATCACCACGACGTCGCAGCTGATCTGGCTAAAAAGGCGGACGCGGATTATGTGCTGGTCGGCCGCTTGCATAAACCGAGTTTTCTATTCGCCTATCTGATCGGACATTTGATTCGAGTCAAAGACGGCCAGTTGATTGGCAACTACATTTCCGAAACCAAAGGCGGTGATCACAAGCTTACCCTAAAGGGTGTTGAAAGCCTGGCCGACAAAATTGATGGTGATCTGGATAATCGGTACAGTCCGCCGCCACCCAAACGATTAAGAGCGCAATAAAGCTGATGATGCCGCTACTCTTTTGCGACCTTGGAATGTATCCAACCCACAGCTAAACCCGTTTGCGTTACCGTTGGGTTTCGCTGCGCTAACCTACATTATTTATATTAACCATGACCAAACTACTGCCCATTCTTGCATTGTTCATTACGTTTAACGCTTTTGCCGAACTGCGCGCCACTGGCGATTTAGCCGTAGTCATCGAACGCGAACATAGCAGCGCTTTGATTTTTAATACCAGCCAATATAAACAACTGGCAAAAATTGAGCAGTTGGGCGATTTATCCCACGCTTCAGTGGTGTTCTCGCGCGATCAACGCTATGCCTATGTGTTCGGACGCGACGGCGGCTTGAGCAAAATTGATCTACTGCAAGACAAACTGGTCAAACGCGTTGTTCAGGCCGGCAACAGCATCGGCGGTGCGATTTCCCAGGACGGCAAATTAATCGCGGTGTCCAATTACACACCCGGCGGCGTCAAAGTATTTTCTTCAGAAACATTAGACTTGGTTGCTGATATTCCAGCCGACGCGGGTGACGGCAAATTGTCCAAAGTAGTCGGTTTGGTCGATGTACCCGGCCAAAGATTTGCGTTCAGCTTGTTCGATGCCGACCAAATCTGGGTGCTTGATTTAAAAAACCCCAAGAAACCGGACATTACAAAATTCAAGGATGTCGGCAAGCAACCTTACGATGCCTTGACCTCACCTGATGGACGTTATTACATTGCCGGATTGTTCGGCTCTAGCGGCCTGGCCTTGCTGGATTTATGGAATCCTGAACAAGGCATCAAACGCATTCTGCCGGACTATGTGAAAGACGATGAAAAACTACCCGTTTATAAAATGCCCCATCTTGAAGGCTGGGCGGATGCTGGTGACTACTTGCTGGCGCCGGCAATTGGTAAACACGAAGTTCTGGTCATCGACAAGCGCAGCTGGAAGCTGGTGAAAGCCATCCCGGTAGCCGGACAGCCGGTGTTTGTAATGGGCAGACCGGATGGCCGTCAAGCCTGGGTTAATTTTGCTTATCCGGATAATAATCAGCTGCAAATTATCGACATCAAAGACCTTGCGATAAAGAAAACCATTACCCCTGGCAAAGCCGTCTTGCACATGGAATTCTCTCCAAGAGGCGAAGAAGTTTGGGTAGCCTTAAGAGATGACAACCAGGTTGTTGTGTTTGATACCGACTCACTGAAAGAAATCACCCGCTTACCGGCACTCACACCAAACGGCATATTTTTCAGCTCACGCGCGCACAGGATCGGTCTATAAGTCATGCTGACGCCGTTACACAAGCGTTTGCTGAATGATTACCAGCGCGACTTTCCGTTATCGCCCACTCCCTATCAAGACATCGCGCTTGAGCTGGGGGTGTCGGAATCCGAGGTACTGGCCGCATTGTCAGAGCTTAAAGCTAAAGATGTGATCACCCGCATCGGTCCGGTGATACCTCCGAACCGCATCGGTGCCAGCACCCTGGCTGCGATTGCCGTGCTGGACACCGAACTGGAAGCCGTTGCCCAAATCATCAGCGGCTACCCGGAAGTCAACCATAATTATGAGCGTGAGCACCATTTCAATTTATGGTTTGTGGTGATCGCCGCCAATACGCAACACCTCGCGCAAGTGCTGGCAGATATTGAACTACAAACCGGCTACCCGGTGATGTCCTTGCCCTTACTCGACGATTACTTCATCGATTTGAGCTTCAAGTTGGACTTGCAAAATGACTGACATCGACCCGCGCTTGTTGTCGGCCATTCAGCAAGGCTTGCCACTATCGCCCCGACCTTATGCCGAACTTGGCGCGCAACTCGGGCTTTCCGAGGGTGAGGTCATTGCCCAATTGACCAACTTAAAACAATCCGGATTGATCAAGCGCTTGGGTGTTATCGTCAAACATCGACAGCTGGGTTACTTGGCTAATGCCATGGTGGTTTGGGATATTCCGGATGATCTGGTACAACAAATCGGCCAGCAAATCAGCCAACTCGACTTCGTCAATCTGTGCTATCGACGACCGCGACAAGGCAGCGACTGGCCTTATAATCTGTTTTGCATGATTCATGGCAAGTCCAAAGACACTGTCCTGCAACAACTCGCACTATTGGAGCTTGCCTGTCATACCAGCGCATTTCCACGGCAAATCTTGTTCAGCAAACGCTGCTTTAAACAGCGCGGCGCCATTTACAGTCAACCCAAACCGGAACCCGTGCATGGATGATATTGATAGGCTCATCATCAACTCGTTGCAAAATGGCTTTCCGGTGTGCAACCGGCCTTACTTGCAAGCCGCCACTGCGCTGGGTTTAAGCGAGCAGGATTTGCTTCAACGCTTACAAGCCTTATTGGATAACGGCACATTGAGCCGCTTTGGACCGCTTTATCATGCCGAACAAATGGGCGGTGCGTTAAGCCTGGCCGCGGTTAAAGTGCCCGATGCGCGCTTTGAAGAAGTCACCGAGATTATCAACGCCTTTCCGGAAGTCGCGCATAACTATGCGCGTAATCACGAATTGAATATGTGGTTTGTACTTGCCACTGAAACCGCCGAGCAACTGCAAAACACCATCACAGCCATTGAACAACAAACGGGATTGAGCGTTTTTAATATGCCCAAAATCAACGAATATTTCGTCGGCCTGAAGCTGGAGGCCTGATGTCACGCATGGATGACACAGACCTCGCCATCATGCGCGCCAGCCAGTCAGGATTGCCACTCACGCCTGAGCCTTATCAAGCACTGGCCACCCAACTGGGTTTAACCAGCGCTGATGTCATGGCGCGCATGCAACGGATGATGGAAGACGGCATCATTCGCCGTATCGGCGCCGTACCCAATCATTACAAACTGGGCTATCGCTTTAACGGCATGACAGTTTGGAACGTGCCTGATGAACATATCGATACATTGGGCCAAAAAGTTGGGGCGTTGGATTTTGTCAGCCATTGTTATCATCGTCCACGGCATCTTCCGGCGTGGCCTTACAATTTGTTTGCGATGGTGCATGGAAAAAGCCAAAACGATGTTGATCATCAAATTCAAATCATTGCCGGGATTCTTGGTGACTGTAACTTGGGTTCAGATGTGTTATTCAGCACCAAAATTTTAAAGAAAACCGGGTTTCGCTCGGGTTAAAAAATTTACTAAAATACCTGACCGGAACGCTAGGTAAACAGACTATTTTGTTTTACTATCCATCCGGACATGTAAATGATGTCTACCCAAAACAACTTACAGTCTCAAAATTCCAATCACAGGTAATGACCATGACAAACATCTCTAACGAAAATATCCAAGCTCCAGAGAATGAAGAATTACAAAGCGGCATCAACAGACGCTCATTTTTGGGTCTGACTGCCGCAGGCGCAGTGGTTGCGGCGCTAGGTGAAGTCGGTTTTGTTGGCAAAGCTGCTGCAGAAACTGCAAGTGCTACCACTGGCTCAACAACACCAGTCACCGCTGAATTGGCGCCGTTACCTTGGGCCGATACCGCGCTGGAACCTACCATTACCCAAAAAACAATTAGCTTTCATTACGGCAAACATCATCAAGGTTATTTGACTAATCTGAATGCTTCATTGGCCAGTACCGATGCAAAAATCAAACCGATTGCGGAAAAACTCCAGGGCAAATCACTGGAAGACATTATCCGTGCAACATTCGACAATACTGATCCTGCAGCGGTTTCAATCTATCGCAACGCAGCGCAGGTCTACAACCACAACTTTTACTGGAAAAGTTTGTCACCGACTGGCGGCAATGCGCCAACCGGCAAGATTGCAGAACTTATTAATGCCTCGTTCGGCGACTTCGCTACTTTTAAAACAAAATTGATTGATACGGCAGTGGGCCAATTTGGTACGGGCTGGGCTTGGGTCGTGTTGGATGACAGCAAAAAACTGCAAATCATCGCCACCGGTGATGCTGACACGCCACTGACCTTAAAAGGCCTTACGCCGCTGCTGACAGTTGATGTTTGGGAACATGCCTATTACCTGGACTATCAAAACGGTCGCAAAGTCTATGTCACCGCATTGGTAGAAAAGCTGTTGAACTGGGAATTTGCAAATCACAATCTCGCCTAAGTCTTTCTTAACTCCAAATCAGGGGCAACGAATTTAAACCGTTGCCCCGTTATCAAATCAGCCTGCATTTATTCTTGAATCCAAAACGCCATTTTGACCAAAAGGGAATTGGTTCACACTTTGAGCCAATTCACAAAACTGAACTTAAACGCTAGGTAATGCCGGTTTTTTGACATACCATGAGTTCGTGGCAGTTATTCTTGCCCAATTTCATTCATTTTCAATAATTTACAGGTATTATCATGTCAAAAACTTACGACACTACCGAGCAAGCTAACAACAATCAACACGCTGACGGTATCAACAGACGCAAATTCTTAGGCATTACCGCCGCCGGCGCAGCCATAGCAACCTTGGGAGAAATAGGCTTTGCATCTAATGCAGCCGCTTCAGATCGCAATGGCAAAGGAAGCCTTCCTTCATCTACAGAGGTAACTGCAGAATTAGCGCCATTACCGTGGGCTGATACCGCACTGGAGCCCACTATCACAAGCGAAACACTTTCCTATCATTACGGTAAACATCACAAAGGTTATCTCACTAATCTCAATACCTTGTTAGCCAGTACCGATCCGCAAGTTAAAAAAATTACTGACAAGTTACAAGGCAAGTCTCTTGAAGAAATCATCGTAGCGACTTATGCGAAAAGGCATCCAACCGCTACTGCCATCTACCGTAATGCCTCTCAGGTTTATAACCACAACTTTTACTGGAAGAGCTTATCGCCCACCGGTGGTAATCAACCGACAGGCAAGATTGCCGAATTGATCACCAGTAATTTTGGCGATTACGCGAAATTTAAAGCCCAATTGATCGATGCAGCAGTGGCCCAATTCGGCACAGGCTGGGCTTGGGTTGTTGTGGATAAAAAGCAAAACTTGAAAATCATCAGCACTGGCGATGCCGATTCACCATTAATTTATAAGCACTTAACACCCATTTTGACGATTGATGTCTGGGAACATGCTTATTATCTGGTCTATAAAAACGCCCGTAAAACACATGTTACTGATGTCGTTGACAAGCTGTTGAACTGGGAATTCGCTAATCAAAACCTGGCATAAAAACTAGATCGTAGTTTTATTTTCAAATCGGGGGCAACTCGATAAAGGCGGTGCCCCTTCTTTTTGCCCGCTATTTACCCCGTTTCTCCCAAAGGCCGGACTTTAGAACTATATTTGTACCGGAATCGGTAACAATGGATACTTGCCGAGAAAACTTCATCGCCACTCACCGTAAGTCTACATGCTGTCACACAATACCAATCAATCCATCGCGTCAGCCACCCGTAAACTTGTGCTAAGTCTGGCCTGGTTGCCTGCTTTGTTGATTATTCAGCCGTTGAATGCCGCCGCCCATGGTACGCCGAGAATGTTCGGTAAACATGCGCCGTTCAATACCAATGATTTACCCGTTGCTAGTCGATTACGAAATCAGCTGGAATGGTTGCCCGAAAATGCAAGGCAACAAGCCCTTAAACGTCTGCATCAATTCAACTTTCCGGAAAGTGATGCTCAACACCTGAATGTCACCGCTGACGGTCATGTGTTTTATAGTGATCCGGCACCCGAACCCAAATTGGAAGCCGCTCCGCAATTACTGATGATGCAGTCGGCTCCACTGAGTTTGGAAGCACTACCTGCGATTGATGTATTTCGTTTGCACAGCCGTCCCAATTCAAATAACCGGGTGTTTTTGGATTTTGACGGTATGACTATCACTGGAAGCTCATGGAACATGGATCTTCTCAAACCGACTTTGCAAGCTAAGCCCTTTGATCTGGACAATAATCCGACTAATTTCAACACAATAGAACGCAAAGCCATCGCCGAAATCTGGCACCGTATTGCCGAGGATTACGCACCCTTTGATATTGATATCACCACTGAAGAGCCGGACCAATTCACTCGCACCACCGGCAGGGTCTTATTCACCCGTAGCAAAGATGCAAACGGCATATCTATGCCTGCTAGTACATCCGGTGGTGTTGCTTTTGCTGACGTGTGGGGGCTGACAAGCTATGTCAGCGACTATTCTCCTGCATTTGTTTACTACAACAACCTGGCCGATGGCGAACCTAATTCCATGGCCGAAGCTGGTGCGCACGAATTTGGGCATAACTTCGGTCTATCCCATGACGGCACACTCGACACCGGATACTTTCACGGCATGGGCAGCGGTTTTGTCTCCTGGGCACCGATAATGGGTGTTGGCTATGACAGCCATGTCACCCAATGGAGCAAAGGCGAATACACCAACGCCAATAACAAAGAAGACGATGTCGCCATCATTGGCGGACAATTAGGGCTTAGACCCGATGATCACGGCAATACTATTAACAATGCCAGCCCGCTACTGTTGGATAGTGACGGCAAAATATCAGTTACTACGCCGGAAACCGACCCCGGCAATATAGAACCGGATAACAAAGGCGTCATCGAAACCCGCGCCGATGTTGATATGTTTTATTTCGACACCAATGGTGGCTCGGTGACTATTTTGCTTGAACCGGCCTGGACCGCTTTTTATCGCAATGAGCAGCGCGGCGCCAATCTGGATATACAGGCCGTTTTGTACAATGCCGGCGGCACAATGATCAAAACGGATAACCCCAATAACGAAACCAAAGCACTGATTAATACCACGCTTACTGCCGGTCGTTATTATCTGTCAGTGGAAGGTGTAGGCAATGACATCACGCCTTATTCAGATTACAACAGCATGGGGGAATATTTTATTTCCGGCAGTATCACCAACCCCGATATCACGCCCCCCAGCCCCAATCCAATGACCTGGGCCAACCTGCCCAGCCTGCTTTCAGCCACCAGTATTTCGATGACAGCATCCACTGCCACCGACAAAGTCAGTGCCGTGCAATATCGTTTTTTATGCACCTTCGGCGGCACCGGCTGCGCCAACAGCTTCTGGCAAAGCAGCCCGACTTTCGTCGTTTCCAATCTGGGTGCCGGCGCTTTTGGATTTGTTGTTAAAGCCCGTGATGCCTCGGGTAACGAAACCGCTGTATCTTCTGAATCCACAGTCGTCATGCCCAAACCGGACAGTCTTCCGCCCAGCCCCAATCCAATGTCATGGGCCAATCCGCCTAGCTTGCTCTCACCCAACAGCATAACCATGACAGCCGCAACGGCCACCGACAACGCTAGCGCAGTGCAATATCGTTTTTTATGTACCTACGGCGGCATCGGCTGTATCAATAGCGACTGGCAAAGCAGCCCGACTTATGTGCTAACCAACCTGGGAACGGGCCTCTATCGTTTTGCCGTTAAAGCGCGAGATAGCCTTGGCAATGAAACAGGCTTATCTGATGAAGCCTCGGTAGTTACCAGCACACCAGTAGCAATCAACGAAAATGCCAGTGCCAATGAAGACAGCTACATTATTCTGAATGTACTTGGCAATGACATCGACTCCTACGGCGACAAATTGACCATAGCCCGCTACACCCAAGGCGTTAACGGCAAAGTCACCCGGAAACAGGGCGGATTGCAGTATAAGCCTAAGAAAAACTATAACGGTCCGGATACTTTTACCTACGTCGTCGCCAACAAACATGGCGGCAGCGCAACGGCAAGCGTCACAATCGACGTGCTGCCAGTTAATGATCCCCCGAAAGCGAAAAGCGACGTCATTAAGATTGTCATCGGACAATCAAGAGATATTCAACCCGAGCTGCTCAGCAATGACACAGATATTGATGGCGATACCTTGAGCATTTCTTCAACATCCTACTCAGGTAAAAAAGGCACGGCGACCATCAATGGCACTTCACTGATCTATGAAGCAGGACTTGTTACCGGCACCGATCGGATCACTTACACCGTTAATGATGATCATGGCGGCACTTCAAATGCCGTTGCGACTATCAAGATTATAAAGCCTTAGCTATTGTGGGAGCGACGAAGGCGTCAGCCATTTAAATAACGACAGGACCAAGCTGGATTGCCAAGCAAATCTCCAGCGAAAAAATTGAACTACGCTTAGTGGCCTGCTTACCCACTACTTCCAAATAAAAGGACATTATGATTAATCCTGTTTTAATCGAACATAAATCCATTCGCGCTGCCATTTTTCTGCTCGGTGCGGGGTTAATAGGCAATACGCAAGCTTTCGGCATTGGCCCCACTTGGGAAGCCGTTGCACCAATAAACACCCCACGTTTCCAATTTGCTGCCGGAGCAACAGATAACAACATTTATATTTTCGGCGGCAATGGCCCGAATGAAAGCAATCTTAAATCCCTTGAAGCTCTGGATTTAAACGATCCATCGACCTGGTCCAATCTGGCCGACAACAACAATAATTGCTTCGGCGGCTCTACTTGTGTCGATGGTGGTGGTGTTGAAGAAGTTACCGGAGCCGGCTTGAATGGCAAATTTTATGTATTTGGCGGCTATGGTGGCGGCAATCCCTATGGCGTATTCAATTTTGTTCAGGAATATGATCCGGCCAGCGATACCTGGAGTTCCAAAGCATCGATGCCAACCGTGCGTTCCGCCGCTATCTCAGTGGCTTATGAAAATGAAATCTACCTGTTTGGCGGCGATTATTTCCATCCTGTCACTAACAAAGAAACCAATTACAAAATAGTTGAAGCTTATAACCCGGACACCGACACCTGGCGTAAGGTGCCCGGCATGACCTTGCCCCAGCTTCGGCAAGCATTCTCGGTAGCCGTTGTAAACGATAAGGCATACATAATCGGCGGCGGCTTACAAAGCACGATGAAAGCCAATAACAACGTTTCCGCTTATGATTTTAAGTCCCAAATATGGATAAAAACAGGACTGACTGCCTTACCTACACCACGAGTATTTACTTATGGTCATGCCGCGCCCGTGCTTAATGGCAAAATTTATTTAATTGGTGGCGCTATACCTACAAAAAAGCCCAGCCCGCACCTGATCGGATCCACAAAAGTGGAAATTTATGACCCGCTGTCCAACACCTGGCAAATCGGCCCAGCCTTACCGCAAACTTCATTATTTGGCGCGGCAGTCGTCGCTAACGAGGCTATTTATGTCATCAGCGGCACGCTTGAAGATAATGACACCAGCGCTGTCAATAACGTTTGGAAGCTGGACGATGCGTGGAAATCCGAATTAGCAGTGGATGAAACCTGCGACCTGAATGCCGACGGCAAATTCAGTAGCGTCGACGCCACGCTTTTTACAAATGCTTGTAAAAACGACACGGCCTACTGGGAATGCGATTTGAATGCCGACGGGCAATTCACAGCAAAAGATACTGCCGCCTATAAATTGCAATGGAAGAAAGCCAAAACAGCCTGTCCTACTGGTTAATCCAAAATTTCCCGCTCGTGCTGAGCTAGCCGAAGTTTGAGCGGGAACCATCAACTACATATCGGCTTTAAAAAAATTTTACCCACCTGCAACCCTCGCTAACCAGCTGACGATACGCTTGCCCAGCAGGCCTTCGTCATGCAGGAATTGATGGCCTTCATCGTCGATGACCAATTGGCGATAGGCGCTGTTTTCTTTGGTCGCCAATCGTCTGTCCCTGGCAGTTTGAACGACTTCCGGCACATCCAGCGAGCCATAAACATCCAGTATCGGTAACTTGATGGTCTTGAGCATTGCCAGGGTTTGCACTGTGCTGTTAGTGCTTGCAGGCACTGGCAGACTGATTCCGACAAGGGCCTTGATATCCAGAGACTGTTGGCTTTGAGTGTACAGCGCCTGCAAAGCCCCCAGACCATAACCCACTAAAACGATATTTTTGGCCCCGCTGTCTTTGGCGTATTTAATTCCGGTTTGAATGCGCGCCAAAGCTTCCGGGAACAAAGCGTAATAATCTTCAGCGCCCGCGCCCAATTCACGTAAAGGCAATTGCAGTGACAGTGTGGCCCATTGATGCGCCGGCAGTTGGCGTCTTAGCTGATAAATAAGTGGTTGTTGATCAGGATGACCGGCTATGTCGTGAAGCAAGATCACCACACCTTTAGAGCTGGTTTTTTCGGTTTCGGCATAAAGGCTCAAAAACTTGGTCGATCCCGCTTGAAGCCATTCAATTTTGCCAAAGTTAAGCGTAATTGCGATGGCATCGCTTACCTCGGTTTCCCGCTTCAAGTCGCTAGCTTGAGCCTGCATGCTCAACAAACTCAGCAGCCTCAGTACAATTGCGTAACGACGCATAGCCATGGCTACAGGTAATTAAACAACGACAGCTTTTGCACTTTGGCAAACGACTGTTGGGCAGCTTCCAGTGAAATGTTTTGCAGATTGAATTTACTGATGGCCGAGGCGTAATCCAAATCTTCGGTATCAGACAAGACCTTGGTCATTTCCAGCGAATAATCTCGATGGCTTTCTTCCTGTCTGTCCAAGGCATTCAGCCGGATTCCCACAGAAGATTGCGCAGTCAATATTTTGTCGAGAGAGGCTTTTAGATCACCCAACGAAGCAGGATTGGGCGCGTTGTTTTGCATGTCGGTGGCAAACTTGTTGATAGCTTCAAGTACATTGTCCGTGCCCGGCGTGCCAAATACTGTCGTACCCAAATCGCCATCCGCCAATTGTCGATCTGTACTGATTTGAATCACACGCGGCGTTGTTGTGCTTCCGCCATAACTATACGAGCCTGAACCTGGCGGTGTTTCGGTAAACGTCGGCTGATCACTATTAAAGCCGGAAAACAAAAATTCGCCATTGGCATTCTGGGTATTTGCCAAGCCCTTTAAATTTTCCGCGATTGAGCGCATCTCTGTGGCAATGGCAACGCGGTCGCTGGTGCTGTTGGTGTCATTCAATCCCTGAACGCCTAAATCCTGGGCTTTAGCCAGCAATTTCACGGCGTTTTGCAACACACCGTCAGACATAGAAAGTCTCTGCCTGGCAGTATTGATATTTTTTTGATACTGCTCGGTTTGATCAATTGTTTGATGTAAGTCAACGCCACGAGTGGCTGCCAGTGGATCATCAGCTGGTGACAAGTTCTTTTTGTTGGTCGACAACTGCATCTGGGTTTTGTTCATCCTGGCTTGTTGATCCAGGAGTGAATTGACGCCGGTTTGTTGATACCACGATGTTGATACTCGCATAACATCTCCTAGCGCACTGCGCCAAGCAAGCTATCAAATAATGAATTAATGATAGAAATTGACTGCGCCGATGCCTGATAAGCATTTTGAAACTTGATCAGATTGGCGGCCTCTTCGTCCAAATTAACACCCGATAGATTTTCACGGGTTGTTTTCGCCTGATTGAGTACCACTTCTTGCGCCGCACTGCTGACACCGGCAGCATGCGTCAAATTGCCGACTTTGGTAATCAATTGCCCATACACATTGGAAAATGTTGATTTTCCACCCAGCATGGCAGTTTTATTTTCCAACTTCGCCATTTCCAGCGCATTGGTGTTATCGCCAGGGCCAACTGGAGTGCTTCCCGCAGCAGCAATAGCTCGGGGATCAGTAATTTGTGTCTTGATATTTCTTGCCGCTTCAAACGTGGGCCGAATCAAAAAACTGTCACCAGCCACTGTCCCGATGGGATCAAGCGTGAAGCCAGAACCGGTTATCGGCCCGGAGGTAAAGATACTGACGGTATTGTCGCTTAATTGCTTCAGATAATAATTGCTGCCGTCATAAGTTAACGAATAATCGCTGGCAACCAAGTTTGCGGTTGGAATAGCCGGGGGCGGCGGATCAAAGCTGGCGGTGACCGTTGAACCCGCGCCGCCCGGATTGTTGGCACCCGCATGGACCGGAATCGCTTGGCTGGCATAATCAGTAAATAATGCCGCGCCGGGATTACCGCTTAAATCGAAACCCAGGCTTTGCAAGGCATTAAATTCCGAAGACACGCCCGCCGCGACCAAACCAATGTAGTTTTGCGCCTGATCCAGTACATCATCCCTGAACTTAAGCGTGCCAGCCAACTCACCACCGGTGACTTGAGAGGTAATGTCCTGATTATCAATTAATACGGTTTTTTGCGCATAATCGGTCGACAAGTTGCCCAAAGACATCTGGGCTGCGGTAACGCCCAGCACTAAAGACTGACCGTTGCCAACAAAGATACTCATTGATCCATCTGCTTGAGCAATCGTGGACACATTGATTTTTTCGGCAATTTTCGACACCAGTGCGTCGCGTTGATCATATAAATCGTTCGGCAAGCGCTCATTGGCAGACAGGCCGGTTTGACTCATAATTTTGGCATTCAACTCGGCGATACTTTTAGAGTAACTATTGATTTCTGTGGTTACCGCCTGCATTTGATTGTTCGTTTGCGTACGCAGGTTATCAAACTGGGATGACAAGGTTGAAAACTGTCCGGTTAGCGAGTCGGCTTCAGAAAGCAGCACCTGCCTGGCCGGAATCGATGCCGGATCATTGGCGACCTGATTGACCGCACTAAAAAAGCTTTTCAATGTAGCGGATATGCCGGTAGCGGGGTTAGCGAGCAGATTGTCGACTTGTGAGGCCAATTTATAAAAACCATTGGTTTCTGAAAAGCCGGAGGTGCTGCCATTCAACTGAGCGGTAATAAACTGATCATAACTACGCGCAACCGTGACCACATTAACGCCCTGACCCACAAAACCAACACCACCGTATTCAGCCTGACGTGTGGCGTATTCAGCGCGTTGGCGGCTATAGCCTTCAGTATTGACATTGGCAATGTTATGACTGGCGGTTTCCAATGACCGCTGCGCAGCCATTAAACCGGATAATGCGGTGCCGATGATGCTCATGATAATCCCTCAATACTGGCGGTTTTAATGCCATCGAAGGTATTGCTTTGGTAGATGCTCATTACCTTTTCGGCATATCGTGGGTCGGTTGCATAGCCTGCTTGTTGCAATTCTTTAACATATCGCTCGGTATTGCCTGCCTGCTTCAGCGCTTGCTGATAGCGCGGGTTACTTTTAATAAAGTCGACATAATCATTAAAACTATCTTTAAAAGATCCATAAGTTCTAAACCCGGCATTCTCTTTTTTCGCCACACCGCGATCAAATTCTACCGTCGATACTTTCGCTTGCGGGCCTTGCCAGGATTTATCGGCCTTGATGTTGAAAACATTAAAACTGCTTTCGCCATCGCGCGTTTTAATCAACGATTTACCCCAACCGGTTTCCAAAGCAGCTTGCGCCAATATGGCTTTCGGTTCCACGCCCAATTCTTTGGCGGCTTGTTCCGCATAGGGTTGTAATTGCCTGACAAATTGCTCGGCAGCCGTCAATGCGTCGGTCGAGGCATCCTGCGCAGAAATCGGAGTAATCTCCTGGCTTAAAGGATTCAAATCATGAGGATAAGAGTTGATAGTGACTGCGCCATCTTCATAACTTTTCACCGGCGGTACCGGTTTGGCGCTGGCATTAACATTTTTATGTTCTGTCGAACTTTTGGACGCAGTAACGGAACGATTGAGAAAATCTTCGTTATCCATTTTTTCCGCTTTATCTTCGGGCTGGTCTTTACGCATTTGTTTGACGATTAAATCCGCCAGTCCAATGCCGGGTTTGCCAGCCATGTGCACGGCCAATTGTTGATCGTACATATCGTTATAAAACTTGCTTTGATCGTTATCCAGAATGCCATCAGCCAGTTTTGCTTCGCGCATGCCTTTCAATACGTTGTTGATGAATAAGGATTCAAACTGCTTGGCAACTTCTTTTAAGTCTTCCGGCGAGTCCTTTCTGGCCTCGTTCTTCAGCTTGCACAGCCCGTTAAAATCGGTATACACATCGGCTTTATTGACGTTTAGCATGGCGAATGCTCCTCAGTTTTGGGTGGACTAAAAAGCAGCCCACCCATCGATAATGCTTTAAATAACAATTAACTCAGC
>JABFRC010000206.1 GCA_013141375.1 Methylococcaceae bacterium
TGGCCGTTAACCGCACATGGTGTAAACGCACCCCGGCATGGATAGTAAAGTAATCGACGCCCTGCTCGGCTTGCTCGATCAGAGTATCCCTAAAGATTTCCCAAGTCAGGTCTTCGGCTTTGCCGTTTACTTTTTCTAGCGCTTGGTAGATAGGCACGGTACCGATCGGCACGGGTGAGTTACGTAAGATCCATTCCCGAGTTTCGTGGATATTTTTACCGGTCGACAAATCCATGATGGTGTCACCGCCCCAGCGAATGCCCCAGAGCATTTTTTCCACTTCTTCGTCAATGGAAGAAGTCACTGCCGAATTACCCAAATTGCCGTTGATTTTAACCAGGAAGTTACGGCCGATAATCATCGGCTCCAGTTCCGGGTGATTGATGTTGCAAGGAATAATCGCGCGGCCTCTGGCAACTTCGGAACGAACAAATTCCGGGGTAATCACATCAGGAATGGACGCGCCAAAAGAATCGCCCGGATGCTGGTCTTTCCATAAATGGCGCATTTCTTCCATTTTTTGGTTTTCTCGAATGGCGATATATTCCATTTCCGGCGTGATAATGCCCTGTCTTGCATAGTGCATTTGCGAGACATTCTTTCCCGCTTTAGCACGACGCGGTTTGCGAATATGTTCAAAACGCAAACTGGCAGTCGCAGGATCGTTTAAGCGCTGTTGACCAAATTCCGAACTCGGGCCTGATAGCTCCTCAGTATCGTTGCGCTCAGCAATCCAAGTCGAACGAATCGCGCTCAAGCCTTTCTTAAGGTCCACTTCTACATTGGGGTCGGTATAAACTCCGGAAGTGTCATAAATGTATAGAGGCGGATTCTTCTCAGCTCCAAAATGAACGGGGGTGTCTGATAAGGTGATTTTGCGCATAGGAACTTTAATGTCAGGACGCGAGCCTTGAACATAGATTTTTTCCGATGCCGGGTACGAATCAATTTTTACACTAAGGGTGTCAGTAGGCGTGTGTTCTTTCAAGACAGCGCTCATGTTTATCTCCAGAATTCAAAAAACAGGGCGCAGGGGAAGTTTGGGGCTTTCCTACGCCGGTATTAACCGGGCTCAGGTTCAAAGGGTTTCTCTCAGCCAACTGTTGAATTAAATCATTCAACACCAGCACCCCTAGCCTATACGGATGTGACCGCTACGTTAAAGGATAATGACGTCGAATGCAAGCGCAAGTGACACGCAAATCCAGACATTTACCTTATATTTCATAATGTTAAATACATTATAGAACAATAAATTATCTAAAAAACCAATCAAAGTATTGATAACTTAAAAAGCTAACGAAAAACAATCAACTGGCTTATAGAATGATTTTTTACTCCAGCAATGTTAGAATCACGGCCAATTCAGACTAGCCTGATTTAACGGATGCCGACAGATCCCCAACACACAACGTTACTCCCACACGCCTTGGAATTTAAAAGCACGACCTTCTCCGTGCCCGTTTTGATTTTAGGCAGCAACGACGCTGTAAATATCAAACTCCAATTACAAGATAAAATTCAACTCGCCCCTGAGTTTTTCAAAAACTCTCCTTTAATTCTGGATTTACACGAATTAAATAAACAAGATTTGGACATTGATGTCAGCTCACTGATTGCATTACTGCGTAGCTTGGCACTCTTGCCAGTCGGCATTCGTGGCGCAACAACTGTACAACTTCAGCAAGCCATAGAGCTTGGCATACCCGCCAATAGTGGAACAAATCAAGCCGCCATCGAAACATCAAAAGCTCAACCCGAACCCCACCAAGTGACAGCATCCGAAGCTGAGCCAAGCTATATTGCTGTAAGCACGACATTGATCACCCAACCGATTCGATCCGGTCAACGCGTTTATGCACATGGTGATCTAATCGTTTTAGCTCAAGTCAGCGCTGGCGCGGAAATTATTGCGGAAGGGAATATTCATGTTTATGGCACATTAAGAGGCCGAGCACTGGCTGGCGTTCAAGGTAACGAAGACGCGCGTATTTTTTGTTCTGACCTGCAAGCAGAACTTATTTCTATCGCAGGCACCTATAAAATCAGCGAAGATCTGACAGAAAGCGTCCGAAACCACCCTGTTCAGATAAGTCTGCAAAACAACACATTAACAATTATTGATCTCTAACAAATCCCACTACCTCGGAGAAAACAAGTGGCTCGAATTATAGTTGTAACATCAGGAAAAGGCGGCGTCGGCAAAACAACGACCAGCGCAGCCATCGCGATGGGCTTAGCCAAAAGAGGACACAAAACAGCCGTTATCGATTTTGATGTAGGCTTGCGTAATCTTGACCTCATCATGGGTTGCGAACGCCGAGTGGTTTATGATTTTGTAAATGTCATCAATGGTGAAGCAACTCTCAATCAAGCACTGATCCGCGATAAAAATTGCAATCAACTGTACATTTTGCCCGCATCACAGACTCGCGATAAAGATGCCTTATCGCAGGAAGGCGTCGGCAAGATTCTTGACGAACTCAAAAAAGAATTCAAATACATCGTCTGTGATTCACCAGCGGGTATTGAAAGAGGCGCCTTTTTAGCGATGTATTATGCTGATGACGCCTTCATCGTCACCAACCCGGAAGTGTCTTCAGTCAGAGACTCTGACAGAATGCTTGGCATACTTTCCAGCAAGTCGCGCAGAGCGGAACAAAATGAGGAGCCTATTAAGGAATACCTCTTACTGACACGCTACTCACCTGAGCGTGTAAAACTGGGTGAAATGCTAAGTGTTGACGATGTACAGGAAATCTTATCGTTGCATTTATTGGGTGTCATTCCAGAATCAAAGTCCGTATTAAATGCATCAAACTCAGGCACACCGGTCATTCTCGACGAGAAAAGCGATGCCGGACAAGCCTATGCTGACGTTATTGCTCGCTATCTGGGTGAAAGCCGACCGCATCGTTTTATTGATGAAAAGAAGGGCCTCTTCGGAAAACTATTCGGAGGTAAGTGATGAGTTTACTTGATTATTTCAGGACGTCGAAAACCAGTTCGGCGTCCCTTGCCAAAGAAAGACTGCAAATTCTGGTGGCGCATGAGCGGACATCGAGAAATCAGCCGTCTTATTTACCACAACTTCAAAAAGAGCTACTTGAAGTTATTCGTAAATATGTCAGTATTGATCAGGATGCTATCTCAGTAAATTTCGAACAAGATGATAATCAAGAAACCCTTGAATTAAATATTGTTCTACCCGATTCCCAACTCAAAAAATCTTAACTTAATTCTTTTAACTCAACCTCAAGGTAATAAAAATGGCAAATATTATTGGCACAGCAGCAGGAAAAATCTGGCAATATCTGGAAACAAATGGCCCATCCAGCGTGACTAAAATCACAACTGAAACCGGCTTAGGTAAAAATGACGTTCAACGCGCTATTGGCTGGTTGAGCAAAGAAGACAAGCTGGTAATTGAAACAATCGGCAGAACAGAAACTTTGTCTTTGAAATAAGCAAAAAAGCTGTTTACAGCCGGCAGAAGCTAACTTAGCTCTCTGTGCCTGACTATGACATTTAAGGAGGGGCTTTTAAATTGCCTGGCCAAGGCATCAACCAGATACACGGAACGATGTTGACCACCAGTGCAGCCGATGGCTACGGTTAAATAGCTGCGTCCCTCCGCCTCAAACCGCGGAATCCAACGCTGTAAAAAGTCGACTATATCCTTAAAAAGTTCGGCAACTAATTCCTGCTTCTGCAAAAAATCAACGACCAACTGGTCTTTGCCTGTTAGGCCTCTTAAATCCGGCACCCAATAGGGATTCGGCAGGCTGCGGGCATCGAATACAAAATCGGCATCTAAAGGCACGCCGTGCTTAAATCCAAATGACTGAAATTGCAATGAGATATGCGTTATATCGCGTTCACCAATCTGATCCCTGATAAGATCGCGTAGTTGATGATAATGGGTACGACTGGTGTCAATCACCACACTGGCATGCTTGGCAATTGGGGTAAGCATTTCCTTCTCAAGCTTTAACGCTTCTTTTAAAGGAATATTCAAATCTGTAAGGGGGTGGCGTCTGCGGGTTTCGCTGTAACGTTTTAGTAAGGTAGACTCTTCGGCTTGCATGAAGATAATCTCGCAATCTATACCCTTACTGCGAATAACAACCAGAATTTCTGAAAATGCTGCCAAACTTTCGCTTTGATTTCTGGCATCGATTCCTATGGCTGATTTAGCGTAAGTCTTTCTATCCAACAAGACCACATGATTGATGAAATCCTCAAGCAACGTAACTGGTAGGTTGTCGATACAGTAAAAACCACAATCTTCCAACGTATCTAAAGCAATACTTTTACCAGAACCTGAAAGACCGCTCACGATTAACAACTTCATATTTTATTCAATCTAGTCAGGTGAATGCACAAGACGGGTTACGAATTATCAAAAATTAAAACGTCAATGATAATTCACAACCCATTCTTGCGCCTTAGTCTTATCTATGTTGTGCGTGCTTTTCTTTGTGTTTTGTAATTTGACGCTCAAGCTTTTCTACCATTTCATCAATAGCTACATACATATCTTCTTGATGATCTTCTGCAAACAACGTTGCGCCGTTCAACTTTAGAGTGGCTTCCGCTTTTTTGATTAATTTTTCAACAGATAAGATAACGTGAACATCGGTAACATTGTCAAAATGACGTGCCAGTTTTTCAAATTTAGCGTCAATGTTTGCTTTTAACGCGTCGGTTACTTCAAGGTGATGGCCTGTTACGATAACTTGCATGGAATAAACTCCTTAATTAAATATCTAAAGTTAGGTTTTGGAAATGGGCAAGGGAAAGGCTTTATAAAATGCGCTTTCTCTCATTTGAAGGGGGAATAAACATCGCTTCCCGGTATTTGGCAATTGTCCTCCTGGCAACGTTAATGCCTTTTTCTTTTAAGAGGTCTGCCATTTTATTATCGCTTAACGGTCTTGACGGATTTTCATTACCGATAAGCTCCTTAATAAAAGCTCTAATGGCTGTAGAAGAGCATTCTCCACCGCCGTCAGTAGACACATGACTGGAGAAAAAGTACTTAAATTCAACAATTCCGTTAGGCGTGTGCATAAACTTTTGTGTAGTGACTCGAGAGATAGTCGATTCATGCAATTTGAGCTCTTCAGCAATATCTCTCAATACCATGGGTCTCATAGCAATTGAACCATGTTCAAGAAACCCAGTCTGTTTTTCGATAATACTGCGAGCCACTCGGAGCAAAGTATCGTTACGACTATGTAAACTTTTAATAAACCACTTCGCCTCCTGCAAATGATCTTTCATGCAGGTATTATCTTGGCTGTTATCAGCCCTCTTAATCATCGCCGAATAGAACGGATTAATTCGCAATTTGGGGGCTATATCCGGATTTAAATTGACCTGCCACTGTCCATTTTGCTTAATAACATAGACGTCCGGCACTACATATTCAGAGTCCGAATCCTGTATTTGAGCGCCAGGCTTGGGATCCAATGTCCGGATCAACGCAACAACGCCGTCGAGTTGACGCTCGGTAATATCCAATTTACGCATTAACTTGGTTTGCTCATGACTGGCGAGCATATCAAGGTGTTCAGAAACAATAATTAAAGCTTCATGGCGATAAGGCGTTGACTCAGGAAGCTGTTGTAACTGGATGTGCAAGCAATCGGCCAGATCTATCGCTGCAACGCCTGCCGGATCAAAGTTTTGAACCCCGTGCAGTACGGCCATGACTTCATCAAGCTCCAAATCATCCAGCTGACTCAACAATCCCTCAAAGATATCTTTTGGAGAACTGATTAGGTATCCATCGTCATTAATGGAGTCAATAATAGACATTGCAATGGCATGATCACGCTCGGAAAACGAGGTCAGTTCCAATTGCCAAAGCAAGTGATCAAGCAATGTCGAGGATTTACTGCGCAGCACTTCATAATCGTTGCCGTCATCATTGTTGCTACTGCTGGAATTTGCTTCGAAGGTGTTGTCGTAAATATCATCCCACGAACTGTCAACCGGTAACTCATCGGGAATGTCTGTCTGCGAGCCTTCGCTAGTTACCAAATCGGTGTTTTCTGCTTTTTTATCGCGAGTATTCAGCTCTCCAATACTTTCGTCTTCGTTGATTTCCAACATCATGTTGGATTCAAGGGCTTGTTGAATTTCTTGCTGCAAGTCCAATGTCGACATCTGCAATAATCTGATCGCCTGTTGTAACTGAGGCGTCATGGCCAGCTGCTGACCTAATTTAAGATGTAAGGATTGTTTCATTCAGTATCTTTATGATTATTATTAGAGACTAAAGTTACTGCCCAAATACACTTTGCGCACTTCGTCATTGCTCACAATCGCTTCAGCATTGCCTTCAGCAATCACTCTTCCGTCGTTCAGTATATACGCACGATTACAAATACCTAATGTTTCCCTGACATTGTGTTCAGTAATTAATACACCGATACCTCTATCCTTGAGATGTTCAATAATCTTCTTGATGTCATCTACCGATATCGGATCAACACCAGCAAATGGCTCATCAAGCAAAATAAATTGCGGATTGGTTGCCAAGGCTCTCGCTATTTCAACTCGGCGACGTTCACCGCCTGACAAGCTTAATGCCAGCTGGTCACGCAAATGATAAATATGAAATTCCTGTAGCAGCTCTTCAATCAGTAACTCTGCCTGACCTTCTGTTAAATCAGCGCGAATTTGAATGACTGCACGCAAATTATCAGCAACAGATAATTTGCGAAATACCGATGGCTCCTGCGGCAAATAGCCAATACCATGCGCAGACCTTATATGCATTGGATCGCGTGTTATATCGCGATCATCCAATGTAATTCTTCCTTTCTCAGCTTTTATCAAGCCAACCATCATATAGAAACTGGTCGTTTTCCCAGCCCCATTTGGACCTAATAAACCCACCACTTCGCCGGCATCGACATGAAAAGATACGGCATTAACAACGTTGCGTTTATTGTAGGTTTTAACCAGCTGATGGGCTGCAAGTCGACTCATTTTGTTATTATTATTTTGCCTTAGGCTTAATTATCACATGAACACGCTTGGAATCTGAGGATTTTTCACCTGCTTTAACCAATGAAGTCTTGATGTCATATTCAATATAATTGCTTGAGTAAGCACCGTTGCCTTGCCAAACAGTGGCATTTGTAATTAATACCAACAAGTTTCTTTTAGGATAAAACTCGCCAGTTAAGGCCTCGCCAGTAATATCTTCTGATCCGAGACTCGGTGTTTGCTTGAATTTGGCAGGATTTCCAGTAAATACTAATTTTTCAGCTTCACCACCTTTAAAATGAACGACTAATTTATCTGAGTTCACCTTAATACTGCCTTGTACGGAAATAACATTACCCGTATAGGTACTTAGTTCCGTCGCATCATCATAAGTAGCAGTATCCGAGTCAATGACTATCGGCTGTTCCGCATCACTTTCCAACGCCAACATGCTCGGACTATAGAGCAATGACATTAACGTGCAAATGCAAAGGATGAGGGCATTTTTATTTTTTTTCATATTTTCCTTTAACATGGCTAAGCAATTCCACGCGTATAGGCTCAACAAAAACAAGCTTCATCCCTGTGCCAACCGTTTTGTTAGGGGGACTAATTAATTCCGCCCATTCAGTTGTCTCTGCATGACTAATTTCCGGCTTTACCTTTAAATTCGAAGTTCTTATAGTAAGTTCACGAACCCCTAAACCACCCGCACGAGAAATATCGACCTGCCCGTTTAAAAATAAATCTCTTCCTCCTGAAGACAACACCCCCGTTTCGGAGTTGACTTCCCAAGGAGACGTTTTGCCATTATAAAAAAGCATTGATAATCTTTTTAATTGTGTCGTGCCATCATCGCTGTAATGGGTCATTTCATCCGCAATGACTTTATTTTTCAGCGTACCAACATCACTCATTTCCCATTTTATATAGCCTTTACTGAAATAATCAGGACTATGCAAAGGGGCTTCTGCCCTATTGATCTCGATCACTCCTGTCAACTTGACTAAAAGCCAACTAAGCAGCGCAACGCCAGCCGCATAATAGAGAAAATGATTTTGACTCAGTTTCATTCCAGGTAAGTACCCAAGACAGTCTCGTAACTCCCTTGTAATTGCATGATAAGATCACAGACCTCCCGAACAGCCCCTTGCCCTCCCGGCAAAGTAGTCACCCAATCGGCTCGCTCTATGACGGCTGGATTGGCATCATTGACTGCTATCGCCAACCCCACTCTAGTCATGACCGGCAAGTCTAGTACATCATCACCCACATGGGCGGCCTGTTCGGGAGCAATGGCAATTTTCTCAATGAGATCATTAAAAGCCGCAATCTTGTTTTCATGACCTTGATACACATACTCAATCCCCAGGCTCTTCATTCGCAAGGCTACCGAAGCTGATTTGCGACCGGAAATAACAGCGACTTCCACACCTGTTTGCCGTAAAAGCTTAATGCCATGACCATCACGTGCATGAAACGATTTGTATTCATTACCCTGATTATCAAAATACAGCTTGCCATCGGTGAGCACGCCATCGACATCCAAAATCAGCAATTTCAGATTTTTAACCTTTTCAATTAGCGCTTGAGACTGGCCTAACACCTTCGTCATACAATGCCCGCCCTGACTAAATCATGCATATTGACAGCGCCTGTTGCATGATTTGCTTTGTCTACAACCACTAGAGCATTAATTTTTTTCTGTTCCATAATCTGCATGGCTTCAGCGGCCAATATCCCAGTCGAAATCACTGCACAATGACGGGTCATCACTTCGGTAATCGAGGTCGTATGAATATCAAGATTACGTCCCAACATACGTCGCAAATCACCATCAGTAAAAACACCCACAACACGATTTTCAGCATCAACAATCGCGGTCATACCCAGTTGCTTTTGCGTCATTTCCAGCAGTGCCTCGCTGATCAATGCCGATTCATCGACAATCGGCACAGCATCGCCGGTATGCATAATGTCATCGACCAGTAGTAGCAAGCGCTTACCCAGGCTTCCACCGGGATGAGATAATGCAAAATCATCGCGAGTAAAGCCACGCGCTTCAAGCAAAGATACTGCCAGAGCATCTCCCATAACCAATGCTGCCGTCGTGCTGGAGGTTGGCGCCAAACCAAGAGGACAGGCTTCTTGTTCTACACCAACATTAATATGGGCAGTCGCAAATTTGGCCATGGTCGAATCCGGATTACCAGTCATCGCAATCAGCGGCACACCCAATCGTTTGATAATCGGAAGGATAGTCAAAACCTCTTCCGTTTCACCTGAATTGGATAAGGCAAGCACCACATCCTGACGGGTGATCATCCCTAGATCACCATGACTGGCTTCGCCGGGATGCACAAAAAATGCAGGGGTGCCTGTACTGGCCAGCGTTGCAGCAATCTTGCCAGCAATGTGTCCCGACTTCCCCATGCCTGTGACAACAACACGTCCTGAGCACTGGAACATCAGCTTGCATGCAGCAACAAATGTGTCATCGATGCGCTCAGCGAGCGCCACCACAGCCTGGGCTTCAACCTGAATCACAGCCAACGCCAAGTCACGAAGCTTTTGGTCATGCAGTTTCATAGATTGCCAATGATCACAGCGCTCATCATTCACTCTGGCTTAAAAATTGCCTATTATGCCATGATTATCCTTTTATGCCGCACCCGTTGATAGAAATCCAGCAAGATTGATCATTCTCCATCTACACAAGGCTTTTATTCCGACCTAAAACAACCCGACTTACCAATGAGTTTTATTGAAAACTTTAGTCATCAACGACGACAATAGTTTGACGAAACTAGGAGTCGTCATACAGAATACCCCGTTAAGTTTGCCATCAACTCGAGTTAACTCCTGCATGGATAAAAGCGTTTCTCTTCAAGACAGCTTGGTCTCAGTTAAAAATTTGTCATTTGCTCGCGGCGACAAAAAAATATTCGACGACATCTCAATGGAATTTGAGCGCGGTAAAATCACGGCCATAATGGGGCCCAGCGGCACAGGCAAAACAACCATGCTTAAGCTTATCGGCGGGCAGTTATTTCCCGACCACGGCACCATCCAAGTCGACGGACAGAATGTCCACTGCTTGCGCAAAAATGAGCTCTATACACTGCGTAAACGGATGGGCATGCTTTTTCAAAGTGGCGCGCTGCTTACAGATATGAATGTATATGACAATGTCGCATTCCCGCTGAGAGAACATACGCACTTGCCCGAACCAATGATTCGTACCTTGGTGTTAATGAAATTGCAGGCGGTTGGTTTAAGAGGGGCAAGCAGTCTTATGCCCAACGAGTTATCCGGCGGCATGGCAAGACGTGTGGCTTTGGCAAGAGCGATTGCGCTTGATCCGATGATGATCATGTACGATGAGCCTTTTACGGGACAAGACCCGATATCTAAAGGCGCACTGGTCCATTTGATCAAATCATTAAATAACACCTTAGGTTTGACCAGTATAATGGTGTCGCATGACGTCCAAGAAACCGCCGCCATCGCTGACTATATTTATGTGATTTCCAGCGGAAAAATCGTTGGTCAAGGGACACCGCAGCAGATTAAAGACTCTTCTTCTGAATGGGTTCAGCAATTCATGACCGGCGCTGCTGATGGCCCAGTTCATTTTCATTACCCGGCTAAAGATTACATTGATGACTTGTTATCATCCGGAAAACGTTATTAAAACCTTCAATAATGATTGAGCTCCTGCAATTCCTAGGTAAAGCCACGCGAAAAAGCTTTAAAAAGCTGGGTCGCGCAACCTTCTTTTTATTAGAAATAATATCCGGCATTGCCAGTGTCATTCCCAGACCCCGGCTTTTGCTTAAACAGCTGTATTCAGTTGGCGTACTGTCTTTTTTAATTATTGTTATATCCGGCATATTTGTAGGCATGGTACTAGGGCTTCAGGGCTACTACACGCTTTCCGATTTTGGTGCCGAAGAAACACTCGGCGTCATGGTTGCTGCATCACTGGTTAGAGAATTAGGCCCTGTGGTGTCTGCCCTGCTATTTGCTGGACGAGCAGGCTCTGCACTGACGGCGGAAATCGGACTCATGAAAGCCACTGAACAATTGTCCGGCATGGAAATGATGGCAGTTGACCCGATCAAAAGAATTATTTCCCCACGGTTTCTGGCCGGCCTGATTTCCATGCCGATTCTATCCGCACTGTTCAGTGCCGTGGGCATAATTGGCGGACAGTTAGTCGGCTCAGGACTTTTAGGTGTCGACGAAGGCGCCTACTGGTCGCAAATGCAAGCCAACATCGATTTTGAAGGCGATATTGTCAATGGCATTTTAAAAAGCCTAGTCTTTGGCTTTGTCGCGTCATGGATAGCATTGTTTGAAGGTTATGACGCGATTCCTACTTCTGAAGGAGTCAGCCGAGCCACCACTCGTACTGTTGTCAACTCAGCTTTTAGTATTTTAGGTCTGGATTTTCTTTTGACCGCACTCATGTTTGGAGACAATTAATGCAGCACACCAAAACACAGGACACTCTGGTCGGACTTTTTGTCGCCTCGGGTATTGCCGGATTATTTTTTCTCGCGTTACAGGTCAGTAACTTAAGCTCATTTGTTGATCAAGACAGTTACGCCGTCACCGCCCGCTTTGAAAACTCCGGCGGCTTAAAGGTAAAATCACCGGTTTCAGCTGCAGGTGTAAAAATCGGCCAAGTCAGCAGCATCAATTTTGATCCAAAAACCTATCAATCCATCGTTACCTTAAACATTTACAGCCAGTACAACAATCTGCCGGAGGACACCACCGCCAGCATTTTTACAGCGGGTTTGTTAGGTGAACAGTATGTCAACCTTGATGCTGGCGGCTCTGATAGTTTTCTGAAAAACGGCAGCAAGATTGAAATCACCCAATCTGCGATCATCCTGGAAAAAGCCATCGGCCAATTCCTGTTCAAATCAGCCGAAGAAAAAGCGCAGGCTAAAAAGTGAGTAAGCTAAACATCATTGATCAAGGCTCAGGTCACTTTATCGTTGATGGCGACTTAACTTTTGCCAGCATTGACAAACGCACAGTGAACTCATTGTCGTTTCTTAAATCGTCCAAGGAAGTCAGTATTGACCTCAGCAAAGTCATCAGTACAGACAGTGCTGGCCTTGCCTTAATGATCGAATGGATCAAATATTGCCGCCATAACCGAATTCATCTTATTTTCAAGAACATCCCAGAACAATTGCTTACGCTGGCCAAGCTCAGCGGCTTTGATAAATCCAGCCACTTTGCAACTTACGTGGCTTAACCGACTCAGGTCGCCGCACTAACACCCCAAAATCACACTGGTACCTACTCCGTATGGATAAACTAATTATTACCGGCGGCGCAAGACTCTCAGGAGAACTGCGTATTTCCGGCGCAAAAAATGCCGCATTACCTATTTTAGCGGCCACATTGCTCTCGCACTCACCGGTTAGCGTCGGCAACATTCCTCATCTGCACGACATCACCACGACCATGGAATTGTTGGGACGCATGGGTGTGCATCTGATTGTTGACGAAAAAATGAATATTGAAGTCGACGCCAGCACGATCACAAGTTACGTCGCGCCTTATGAACTCGTCAGAACCATGCGCGCCTCCATTCTGGTGCTTGGCCCATTGCTGGCCCGCTTCGGTGAAGCCCATGTATCTTTGCCTGGCGGCTGTGCAATCGGCTCTCGCCCGGTAGACATTCATATCAATGGCTTAATTCAATTGGGCGCCGACATTTCGGTCGAAGGCGGCTTTATCCATGCCAAAGCCACCCGCCTAAAAGGTTGCCGTCTGGTGCTGGATCAAATTACCGTCACCGGCACCGAAAACCTGCTGATGGCTGCTACGCTGGCTGAAGGTATTACGGTTATCGAAAATGCCGCCAAAGAACCGGAAGTCAGCGACTTGGCTCATTTCCTGAACAAAATGGGCGCTAAAATTAGCGGCATCGGGACCGATGTCTTGACTATTGAAGGTGTTGAAAAACTTGGCACCGAAAGCGTTCACTATGATGTCTTGCCTGATCGAATAGAAACCGGCACCTACCTGGTCGCAGCGGCCATTACCGGCGGCAAAGTAAAATTAAAAAATACCCGTCCCGATCTTCTGGATGCCGTACTCGGCAAATTAACCGAGGCCGGTGCTGAAATCACCACGGGTGAAGATTGGGTCGCGTTGGACATGCATGGCAAAAAGCCCAAGGCGGTTTCAGTGCGCACAGCCCCCTACCCGGCTTTCCCTACCGATATGCAAGCCCAGTTTACAGCGATGAATGCCATCGCTGACGGTGTAGGTATCATTACCGAAACCGTGTTTGAAAATCGCTTCATGCATGTTCAGGAATTACAACGGATGGGCGCAGACATCCGGCTAGAATCCAATACGGCCATTTGCAGCGGCGTCAGTAAACTGACCAGTGCGCCAGTCATGGCAACAGACTTGCGAGCATCCGCCAGCCTGGTCATTGCCGCCTTGGTGGCTGAGGGCGATACTTTGGTTGATCGCATTTATCACATCGACCGTGGTTACGATCACATCGAAGAAAAACTTTCACAATTGGGCGCCACCATTCGCCGCGTGCCGAAATAGGTCAAATCATGTTAACTATTGCCGTCTCCAAAGGCCGGATTTATGAAGAAGCGCTTCCCTTATTGCAAGAAGCAGGCATCACTCCACTGGATGACCCGGAGAAGTCACGCAAACTGATTTTACGAACCACTCGTGACGATGTACAACTGGTCATCATCCGCGCAACAGACGTGCCCACATTTGTTGAATACGGTGCCGCAGACTTAGGCATCGCCGGAAAAGATGTGCTGCTGGAACATGGCGCAGAAAGCCTGTACGAGCCCTTGGACTTAAACATCGCCTGCTGCAAACTGATGACGGCAACTCATAAAGATGCCCCGGAGATCGTCGGGCGTGTTCGCGTCGCCACCAAATACGTCAAAACCGCGCAACGTTATTTTGCCCAAAGAGGCATCCAGGCCGAAATAATTAAACTTTACGGATCGATGGAGCTTGCCCCATTAGTGGGCCTGGCTGATTGTATCGTCGATCTGGTTGACACAGGCAACACTCTGAAAGCCAATGGCCTGGAAGCTCGTGATTTGATCATGAATATCAGCTCTCGCCTTGTGGTTAACAAGGCCGCAATGAAAATGAAACACCAGGCAATAGCGGCATTACTTGAACAATTTGAACAAACCCTAGCGCAAAGGTAAAACCAATGTCGTCTATCAAGATTACCAAACTCGACAGATCCTCAGCATATTTTGATCAGCAACTCCATGATCTGATCACCTGGAATGAGGCTGATGACAGAGACATTCAACATCGTGTGCTCGACATTATTGCCGACGTGAGACAAAAAGGTGATCAAGCTGTTATCGACTACACCAACCGTTTTGATCACACAAACTTCAGTCACCCCAGCGAACTGGAATTAGGCAAGGACACACTCAAAACCGCATGGGAACAGCTGCCTGCCGAGCAAGCCCATGCGCTAAAAACTGCCGCTGAGCGTATTCGCGCCTATGCTGAACATCAATTAATGGAATCCTGGCAATACACCGAAGCTGATGGGACCCTCCTGGGTCAGCGGGTCACGCCATTAGACAGCGTCGGACTCTATGTGCCTGGTGGCAAAGCCGCTTATCCTTCTTCCGTGCTGATGAATGCCGTTCCGGCAAAAGTTGCAGGGGTCGGCGAATTGGTGATGGTTGTCCCCACGCCCAATGGCGAAACCAATGAACTGGTTTTGGCTGCAGCCTATCTTGCGGGCGTGGATAGAGCGTTTGCCATTGGCGGCGCACAAGCTGTTGCGGCACTGGCTTACGGCACCGCCACCGTCCCGGCGGTGGCAAAAATTGTCGGCCCCGGCAATATCTATGTCGCCACTGCCAAAAAACTGGTATTCGGCCAAGTGGGCATCGACATGATTGCCGGCCCCTCGGAAATTTTGATTATTTGCGATGGCCTTACCAACCCAGATTGGATTGCGATGGATTTGTTTTCACAGGCAGAGCACGATGAAAATGCCCAGTCGATTCTTATCAGCAACGATGCGGACTTTCTTGCGGCGGTTGAAAACAGCATTAATGCATTGTTGCCCACCATGGAGCGCGCCGAAATTATCGGCACTTCGCTTTCCACTCGCGGTGCGCTGATTAAAGTGAATAATCTTGATGAAGCCGCCGAGGTTGCCAACCGCATTGCCCCTGAGCATCTGGAATTATCCGTTGAAAATCCGGAAGCCGTATTGAAAAACATTCGCCATGCCGGTGCCATTTTCATGGGCCGTTATACCGCGGAAGCCCTGGGCGATTATTGTGCGGGTCCCAACCACGTCCTGCCCACTTCCGGAACAGCCCGTTTTTCATCACCACTTGGAGTGTATGATTTTCAAAAACGCACCAGCTTGATCAATTGTTCACAGACAGGCGCTTCAAATCTTGGCAAAACCGCATCGGTATTGGCGCGTGGCGAAAGTCTGACGGCCCATGCCCGCTCTGCTGAATATCGAATTAAAGGCTAATCGTACTGTCTTACAAGCGACCTAACGGACATAGATAACTTTAACAGTCATGCTAATTGTAGGAGCGACGCCAACGTCCCGACGTAGGCGTCGCTCCAACAATTGTCTGGATCGGGCCCAAGAGCCTTTGCCAAAGCCAGGCTATCTATAGAATTTCAAGGCCACTTCCATCATGCCAGAACTTCCCGAAGTTGAAACCACCTGCCGGGGTATTGCTCCTCATATCACCGGGCACACAGTCGAACAGGTCATTATTCGCAATCCGAGTCTGCGCTGGCCAATTACCGCTAATCTCGACCAAACCTTGCCCGGCTTGAGTATTCAGTCAGTCTCCAGGCGCGCCAAATACCTGCTCTTCAGCACCTCTGCAGGCACGATGTTAATTCACCTGGGCATGTCAGGTAGTCTACGGATTGTGTCGCGTGACCTGCCTCCAGGCAAACACGATCATGTTGATTTTGTTTTTACTCACGGCACCGTTCTTCGATTTAACGATCCTCGTCGTTTCGGGGCCGTGTTATGGACTCAGGCACCGGCCGAAGAACATGCGCTGCTCAAAGATTTAGGACCGGAACCGTTACTGGATGACTTCAGTGGCGACCTGCTTTATACGCTTTCCAGAACACGTAAAGTGCCGGTCAAGTCGTTTATCATGGACAGCCATGTTGTGGTGGGGGTGGGTAATATCTACGCCAATGAAGCGCTGTTTATGGCAGGCATATTGCCATCGCGCCAGGCGGGCAAGGTCTCACTGGCACGCTATCAACAACTGGCCGAATGCATTCGCGTGGTGTTGCAACATTCGATTGACCAGGGGGGGACAACCCTAAGAGACTTTGTTAACGAAGCCGGAAATCCCGGCTATTTCAAGCAACAATTACGAGTTTACGGCCGCGCTGGCCTAGCGTGTATCAATTGCCGACAACCCTTAAAAGAACTGAGACTGGCTAATCGATCGACGGTTTTTTGCAGTCACTGCCAACGTTAAATGGGCATTTGAAATACAGGATTTATAAGTAAAAAACAGCGATTATTTGCCCTCTTCAAATTCTATAACAACAGGACATCGGCTATACCTGTTTGCGCGATCAGATAAGTTGTGGGAGCGACGCCTAAGTCGCGACGAAGGCGTCGCTCCTACAAATGAGTTGAATAGTAACCATAAGGTTTGCATAAAAATCAGCGACTACCCGGTTCAAAAGCTAATTATGGGTTCCTTGAGTCCGTCTAATATGCTTGTTTCCCACCCCCTAGCCATTTTTACTCCTTAAAATGGCTCAACAAAATTAGTGTAATTTTGAAAAGCCTATCTACACAAGGCTTACACGGTGAATGAGAAGGTCACCGTGTAGTCGTTGATCGCTTTGCCGTTGGCCTTACGTACTGTGAACCGGAGCGCCTTGGTGACCGGCACGAGGGAGTTGAGATCGGCCAGATCCTTTGTGGTCAGCGTCAGCTGCTTCACGTCGTCGAACAGGTCATCGAAATTAAGCGTGGGCTGTCCAGGGATGAGGCGACTGGTCTCAATAGCGCCCGTCATGTTGCTGATCATATTGGTGACGTAGCCAGAGTACGCAAGATTCGTGTTGTTGATCCGAGCTGCAAGCAGTTCGGTTCTCACCGCACCGCGGATGTTGTCGGGGCTCGAACCGTCGTTCTCCATGCAGGCGACGAGGAAGATCACATCCTGCGGATTCGTGATCGGGCTGCCCTGCCCGCTGAGATTCCAAAACGCCGGGCGGTTCTGTGCAGTGAGCTCCGATGCGTTGCGCGTCTCGCCGGGTCTGACACCCGACCACGGGCCGATTTTGACAACATTGATGCTGGGCAGTACCAGCCCCACGAGGTCTAGGATGATGGAATTGGTCATATCGAACGAGGCGATGAGCAGGTAGGGCTCGTCGTCTCCGAGCTCCTTGCTGGCCGCATGACATTGGATCTTCTCGACAGTGCCAAGGATGTTTTGCGCGACAGGGTTCTCGGCTTGCGCCTCCTGAGCCAGGCACAGATCCAGTTCCGCCTGGGTCGACGCGATGTCGGCATCAATCTGAGCTAGTGTCTCAACGGCCAGCGCATAGCCGGCGTTGTGGGGCATGGTGTCGACGAGCTCAGCCTGCTCTCGCCGACGGGCACGCAACGCAGACAATTTGGTTTGAATGGCTGTGCATGACATGTTGGACTCTCCTTTGTTGAAGACAGGTTATTACCCAAAGTGGCAACTTTCAAACTGGCAGGCAAATCTGCCCAATAAGTTGATATTGCCCATTTTCAGGCGCTATTTTTCTAGTTACCATGCTCCGGCTTTCAAACACCCGCGCCAGAAATCAGGAGTTTCAGTATTGTGATCCCAATAGGGGGTTTGGGATCGATGCTAAATTGCTATGTAAATTCGCCGACCACATATAATCTTGAATAATAATGCCTTTGCAGCATGCCGATAGAGCAACTGGCGGCACTCGCATCAACAAGGCAAAACAAAGTTAAGTTCAAATGGCTAGTGTACTTATTACCAAATGTCATCGTGATGCCTCCTGAGCAATTTGAAGGAAACAAAGAACGGGTTGATTTTTCAGCTCAACCCACTTAATCGTTGTGGCTGGTTCAGCTTTTTCCTGTGATCGTGAAGCCATCGTAAATCTTGCCTTTCACGCATTCACCATTGTCGTTGGTTAGTTTGTTGCCGCCTTCAATATTGTCGGTCCATTTGCCATCGGCTAACTCCTTGTAGATGAAGCGAACTTTTTCGATAACTTCATTCTCAACGTGTTCCAGATCTTCCTCGTCCGTGTAGCAGGTATCATTGATGTCGCACTCCGTATCGGGTTTAACATCTTCTGTACGCCATATATTGTCGCTTTTATCCCAGTACATGATTTTATCAACACTGATTTTTCGGCCCATACTGTGATTGTTGGTAAATTTGAATTTCACATTCTTGCAGAGGTCGGCTTTAGCGGTATCGATGCCGACAAGCAAGATGAAGCATGCAACTAGGGCAGTCACGAGATTTTTAGCTTTGAATATGCTCTGAATGATCATAATGTTGTAATCCTCTTCGAAGGCAGACTGGAAACGGATCTACCATGATTAATTATGTATATCTGATGCTTCCATGACGAAAGAAGATAGCAACTAGACCTTAAAAAAAACACCGTAAAAACTTACCGTTTTTTTGTCGAATAATCTGATAGGGTGCCATCTGAAATACCGTGAGTAAGTAAACTGGAGCTTGCCGCATAGAAAGCAAATCATATTAATGAAGATGACTTGCCGGAAACACCCGATTTCACCACCGCTCAACCGGGTTTATTCCGGCCTGCATGACAGGACTCTGAATAGCGCACAGGTCCAGCGTAGCTGAGCGGCAATGAGGAAAATTGATGAGTATCGTTCCTACAAATCTTGATGTTCTGGTGGCACACTGCTTCCATGAGGCTAACTGGCCTGCTCTTGAAAGCCATTTGAATACCCATGGAGAACAATGGTTGCTGGAATCTCATAATCAGAACCTGACGACGTTATTAGCTGAACTGCCCAAAAGCGTCTCCAGTCTCTTTCCCTGGCTGGCGTATTGGCTGGGTCGCAGCCAGATGCAAACCGATTTTCCATCGGCGAAAGTTAGCCTGACGAGCGCCCATCACAACTTCAAATCCAAAGCTGATGTTGATGGCGAGTGCATGGCACTGATCGGCATACTGGATGCCCTGTGGCTGGAATGGGCTGATTGCACCTTGCTTGACCCATGGCTGGATCAACTCAGCGAAGTGCGAACCCGCCTGACCACACTGGGGCGGTACGATCTGCTCAAAGCACTTTCCCGCTCAGCCTTTGCCGGTTTATCGATACGCCGCCCCAACGATAGCGAAATAGGCTTCTGGGAAGCGCATTGCCTGGAGGCCTTGGCTAACGAGCCTTATTCCTCCGATTTTCTGCTGCGCGGCCTGCAACTCATGATTCACTACACCTGGGGCAGAGGCAATAGGGCGCATTCCACCTTGGTATTTGAAACGCTGCGTAGCAAACAGGGAAAGTCACTCACCGACCCGGTGGGTGGGTGCATTTACCATGTCGTCCAGGCGGCTCACCAACACTGGTTTGATGTCGACAGCAGCCAATGCGCCGAAACGGTAAAGCGTGGACTGGCCTTGAGTGCACAACTGGCATTGCCGCATTGGGATATTCCCATGCTGAATTGTGTCCTGTTCAAAACCTGTTCCCAGGAACAGCTCGAAGCAGCCCGATAT
Organism: Methylococcaceae bacterium; assembly: GCA_013141375.1. GTDB lineage: Bacteria > Pseudomonadota > Gammaproteobacteria > Methylococcales > Methylomonadaceae > JABFRC01. The sequence goes on from JABFRC010000206.1 coordinate 19,789, forward strand.
TGGCTGGATACCTTAAGCGAGCGCATTCAATTGAATCCACGCCCTCATGATCAGGCGATTCACTATCATTTCCGCGCCTATCTGGCATGGCTGGAAAATCACCCTGACGACGCGATTGAATTTGCCCGTCAGGCCTACCAGATCGCCGTCAACAGTGGTTTTGCCTATTCGCCGGTTTATTACGGCATCGCCCTGGTGGCTATTTTGCGGGAAAAGGGGGAGTGGCAACGGGCTCTGCAACAACTGACACGTACTCGGCACCTGGCCGTCTCTCAAGATAGCGATGTCATGCAGTTCATGAGCTTAATGCAGGGTGCTGATCTGGCGCTGCAAAAAGGCAAGTTATCGGCAACAGACGCCTATTTGCAGCGAGCCTTGCATATCGGCGCCCGGCAGCGGTATTTCTCGGTGCCGTGGGTAAGACGCAAAAATCTGGCCCGACTCATGGCTATCGGAATTGATCGTGAATTTGACATTGCTTACGTCAAATCCCTGATAAACGCACTGGAACTGTCGCCGCCAGACCCCGAAGGATTGATGCTGTCTTTGTGGCCCTGGCCCCATAACTTGCGTGTTCTGGGTGGCATAGAAATCCATTCTGCGCAAAATCCTGCAACAGCACCCGCAGGCAAAGCGCCTGCGTCGCTGCATCGACTGCTGTTGAAATTGGTGGTTGCCGGTCCTGAGGGCATCACCAGCGAACGCCTGCAAGATCAGCTCTGGCCGGAGGCTGATGATCAAGCCTATGCCAGACTCAAAACGGGCATTAGCCGCCTGCGTTCACTCTTTCAGGATAAAGAGGCCATCCTGCATGGGCATCAGCGTGTGCGGCTCAATCCGGCACGGGTTTGGGTCGACGCCTGGGCACTGGAGGCGGCGGCGCATCAGGCAAAGCTGCTGGATTTAAATTGTCTTGTGTCGCAATTAAAAAACTGGCGAGGCGCCATGGACACGCAGTTTTTTGACAACACCCAGGATCTTTATTATCCGGTCAAACTGGAAGACGCATACTTACGCCTGCTTTGCGAAGCTACCAGCCGCCATGAAGCCAATCATCACTTCGAACTTTCACTCGCCCTCTGGCGACAGGCGGCGACAGAGATGGAATGTGAACCCATCTTACTGGGCATAGCGCGTAATTTAAAGGCTTTAGGCCGGGTGACCGAAGCCAATAAGGTTCTTGCGCAATTACAACAGCTGAGCAGAAACTGAATATCTCTGTTACCTATCCGTAACCAAGCTTCCGTTAGTCTCCAATCATCGACTTTTACGCTGAATGGACTAAAGACCTTCGTATGCCTGAGTCGATGCAGCAATTTTTTATCAACGGTCAGTGGCTTCGTCATGGCTTGTCCGCGACGCACGCCTTGCCTCTGCGCTAGGTGTTAAATCTGCTCTGCACCTGCCTTCATCCCTATACTTTGAGCAGAGGAGAAATCAAATGAAAAAAATACAAACTATTTTCCTTGCGCTAACGTTATTGCCTGGCATCAATATGGCAAACGTCGTTGTCAATGGCACTTTTGATAACAATTTTACTGGCTGGAGCGGAATCTATACCGCAGAACCTGGTGGGTCAGCCGGATTTCCTGCAATTGATACCGGAAGCTATTATTGGGGGAATGGAGTTTCACCCAACAGTATTTCGCAGGTCTATGAACTGACCGCTTCGGATTTAAATACCTTGTCGAACTCCGGTATCAATTTCACTATGTCTGGTGATTTATTCGGTTATTCCAGTCAAAACGATCATTCAATTTTTACTGCTTTTTTTTATTCCGGTGCCGGTGGCAGTGGGAGCTTGCTTGGCTCGGTAGCCCTTGATTCCGCAACGAATGACCCTGGTACATGGAGTGCCATTGTGATAGCCGGAAACGACCCGAACTTTCAAACTGTCTCAGGCGCCCTCCCAAATCTTACGACCTCTATTCTTCTCAATCTTGTATCCATAAGGGTATCCGGTGTATCCAATGACGGTTATGCGGATAATCTTAATTTTTCGATTAGTCCTTCCAATGTCCCTGTACCACCAGCAGTTTGGTTGTTTGGCTCTGGTTTATTTGGCCTTCTAGGAATGAGGAGAAAGTTAGTTTTATAGCCTATAAGGCACTCAAGTCCAACCCGGCTTGCCTCGGCCCTAACGGTCTTTTTGCCTCTCTTAGCTTTGTCAGATTTACGGAAATCGGACAAAACGGCAGTACCAGAAAACACAATTGGACCGTTAGCAATTTGCATTGATGAATACGGCCTGAGAAGCGGCAAAAAATAATTCTCAATTACCTGGCTTCTTGAAAGGCGGATTGATAGGGAAGCGCTGATTAAATCCTTCGACAGGCTCAGGACGAACGGTAACTTATTGATTTCGTTCGTGGTGAGCTGGTCGAACCATGAGCGAAATCAATTTGTTCAGCACTTCCCTAGTGAATGCCAAGTTGCACATTGGAACGACTTTCGACCCAGCAGACACATAGCTCAATAACTACAGAAAAAATCATGCGCCGACAATTACACCTGAAACGGCAAGCCAGTAACCATCTCCGGCTGCTTTGTAGCCTGGGATTGGATTGGCGAGTAGTGATGCCGGACTTGATTCAAGCGCTTAGAGAAATCGTGCCATTTACCCATGCCGCGTTAACTTGGTACAACGCAGACTTGCAAGGATTGGATGGTTTTGCGGACTGGCATTATCCGGGATCGGCTGAAAATAACGTCTTGTTGGTGACTGAGTTCTATCAAAAAAAACGTATGCTGGAGGTTTTTTTTTCGGGTAATGAAATTCTTCAATGACCCGTTATTACTCGACCCGATCAGTGGTTACGGGTTAGTCGGCGAGAATACATGCGCCACGATCTTTATCAAACTATAGAAAGACCTTCAGGAACTCATCATGCACTCAGTTTACGCTTGGCGTACCGTAATGGACTGATGGCGATATTAGTAATTAACCGAACCGTGGGCGATTTATGTTTTAGTTCTGAGGAAATTCGGGTTTTAGAAAACTTGTGTCCGTTTCTAAGCGCGGCAATCAATCACCCGGTAGTTGTTAGCAGTAATAACTGGTGCGACGCTGAACAGGGCTTACTGATGTTTGATCGCTTCGGCGTCTTGCACCATCTCGATGCCAATGCCAAACAAATTATGGACTATGCGCTGGAACGACGTGCACAAGTTCGACATACCTTTGCCTTGCCGTATCGAGCTCCATGGCTAACCAGCTTATTGAAGACGCTTGCGGCCAGACTTGATGCCATAAGGCGAGGCGATGCCAACGCAACGCCGGCGGTAATTCGCATGCGCAACTATTGGGGCCAATTTGAATTTCGCGGTTATTGGCTGGAAGCCACACAACTGGAGCATGATTCACTTTATGCAGCCAATGTTTTTCGACTGACCCCGTTACCGCTACGCTTGGCCTATGGTGTCAACAAGCAGGACCTGTCATTACGGGAGTCTCAAGTGGCATTAGCGATTTCCCTGGGCGAAACTCATCGGCAAATTGCCGATAAACTGAACATAAGCGAGCGGACGGTGATCGGTCATTCCCAGCAGATTTACGACAAGTTGTCGATTGCCAACAGAGTGGAGTTATTGGCACTGTTGATCAATCAGCGTTTTTAATTCGGCGAAATTGTAGGGTAGAACGACAATTTCAAGGCCAACATGATGAAGTGGCAAATTTCTCATGCGCCATCTCCGGACTTCTCAAGCCAACCTTGCCGACAAAGTTAAAGCCGTGGAACACGATGCAGGTTGTCTCCCTTGTGATGAGCCTGGGTAGTCAGATTTGGGATGACATAAGTTGTGGGAGCGACGCCTACGTCGCGACGTGGGCGTCGCTCCCACAGCTACGTT
>JABFRC010000011.1 GCA_013141375.1 Methylococcaceae bacterium
TCTCTGTTCGGCGCTGGGCGAGGAAGGCATTGCTATGTGCTGATTCAATCTGGCTGCGTAGCATTGTCAGAATTGACCTGGATGATTGTGTTGCTTCGCAAGTTCCGGCCTTGGATTTAGAGCCTGGATCGAAATCACTATCGTTAAAAAACAAACCCGTGCCGGGCAAAGTTAGCGAGTTATCTGGCAATGGCAGAGGGGAGGTGCGGGCATTATTGGATTGCAACAACCACTCAAGCAAATGGCCATCTTTTTGTAGTGCTGAAAATTGTTTGAATTGCCGGTCTTGCTGCCAAAACCGCAACTTAAAGTGCTCTTGCAATAAGGAGAAAGTGCTTGCCGAAACCTCGATATCAGCAATATGCAGGGGGCGATTTTGCAGCATGCGGTACTCAAAATGGAAGCTGTCGGCATCCTGCTTGAATAGCCGAATCAAGCCGTTTTGATATTGATAGTGAAATACTTCGTCGCCAAATTGCACGGCGACATGCCCGCCGCTGGAGCTACCTTCGTTGGCTTCAATATAAATGTATTGAAAAAGGTCGGCGTTGGCGGTATTGATGGACAACAACACCACCAAGCATGCCAAATACGGCTTCAAACGCACTTTAATCTCGGCTATCGTAACCTTGTTGGATTTGTTTCATTTTCTTAGGATCGGCGTCGGCAAAATTCTTTTGGAAAGTTTCGTAACCCACGCCTTCGATATGCGCCTTTTTTAATGCCTTGCCCATAGCCTTATAGGTGTGGGCATCAGACTCCCAATCGCTGATGCCGCGTTTTTCGGCTATCTCGCTTAAGCCTTTTTTAAAGCCCGAGTAGTCGGTGTCGCCCGATGTTGATTTGATATAGGCGTAGGTATAATCCTCCACATCAGATTCATATTTGGCGCTGCCGCCGGAAGAGGAAACTGAAGATGAAGAATCAGAAATGCTCCCGCTACTGTCAGAACTTGATTCCGAGCTGTTAGAGAATGAACAGGCATTCAGAAAAAGTAAACAGCACACACTGACCAGCAATAAACTCTTACGATTTGAAATGAACATCTGATCTCCTGGATAGAAAGGTAAGGGCTATTTTACACGCCCCCAAAGTGCGTCCAACTAAACCTGCTGGATTGTTGCACTTGACTGGGGTGGATAGAGTATTGTCAGTAATTAGTGCTTAAATACTGACATGTGAAGTATATGGCTAGGTTATCTGAACTACCATTGGAATAATGGCCAAAAATTGATGATTGGCTTGTGGGTTTGAAGGCATTTATATTGAGGATCTGGCGTCATTAGCTATGATCAATAGAACAGAAATAGAAAGTTGAGACATACAATGCAGATGAACAACGTAAACGACAAAACATCGAATCGCAGAGTGGCATTGCGGGTCTATGAACAAGCCAATTTGTTCTACCAAAAAATTGCGCAGAGTCAGTTAAATACAATTCAGCCTGATTTTGATGGCATTCTAAATGGCTATGTTCAGTCTCGGGCCGCTGATCATTCATTCGCCGGGCTGGCTTTGCCGTATTCCCAAAGCCAGGAAAACGACACACTAAATGTCAATATCAGTGCCAGCGGTATTGCTTTTACTGGTCAGGAAGAATTGCAGGTCGGTGATTATTTGTTGCTCAGGATATTGTTGTTATCCAGCATGACGGTTGTAATGACTTGCTGCAAAGTGGTGTATTGCAAACCCAGTAATCCTCATGAAATCAACCAGTATCCCTATTCAATTGGCGCGCAGTTTGTCAACTTGACGCAAGAGGACAGTGCGTTATTGCATAGTCATGTCGATAAAATCAAACAACAACAATTAGTGGTCAATGGCTCGATAGCGGCTTTAATCCTTGTCGTGTTGGCAATGCCCGGCCAGTTTTTTGCCCTGTTGGTGGCCTTGTGGCATCAACTTCTGGAAATCACATTACACCTTTTGCATTTGGCATTCGAATTCATTGAAATTACGCTGGATCATCTGATCGAACATCAGTTTCATACTGACACTCACGATACCCAGGTTATCGTTTTTTATATAGTTGTGAGTGCAGGGCTTGTTGGTTTGTTTTTCCTAGGACGAATGTCAATATCCGGCGCTGTGCGATGGGGTAAAAGTCTACGTCTCTATGGATCACGCAAGAAATCAAGCTGGCTGTATTTTTGGGGCGAGCAAAGCATGATTGATAAAATCAAAATTGTCGGCATAGCAGTTACTTCGATTGCTGCTTACATTTACTTAGGTATGTGAAAATTGGGCTATTTCTAGCATTAACTGTATTCACACTTAAAAATACATCGGAAAAATCCCCACATGAAAATAATCTCCTGGAATGTTAACGGTATTCGTGCCGTGCAAGGCAAAGGCTTTGCTGAAACGCTCGCTCAGCTTGATGCGGACTGCATTTTATTGCAGGAAACCAAGGCTCAGTCGGATCAGATAGATAAGGCGCTTGAAGGCATCAGCGGCTATCACATCTATTCTAATTGCGCGGAGCGCAAGGGTTATTCCGGCGTGACGATTTTGTCCCGGCAGGAGCCGCTGCAAATCATCCGCGATATGGGTATTGCCGAGCATGACCAGGAAGGGCGGGTGATTGTTGCCGAATTCGAGCATTTTTATTTGCTCAATGTGTACGTGCCGAATTCTGGCGAAGCATTGGCCCGACTGGATTATCGGCAAACTTGGGATGTCGAATTTCTGGCATATATGCAACAACTGCAAAGCAAGAAACCATTGATTGCCTGTGGTGATTTTAATGTTGCGCATCAGGAAATCGATATTGCCCGTCCGAAGCCGAATTACAACAAATCATCTGGCTACACCCAGGTTGAAATCGACGGTTTCAGTCGGTTTGTTAACGCTGGATTGGTCGATACGTTCCGGTATAAGCATCCGGACACCGTCACTTACAGCTGGTGGAGTTATCGCGCCGGTGCCCGGCCCAAAAATATTGGTTGGCGGATTGATTATGTACTAACCAGCCAGGCGCTGGTCGGTAACATCAAACAGGCGTTTATTCTGAATGAGATTACCGGTTCGGATCATTGTCCGGTGGGTATTGAGCTTGATGTTTAATGCCTAACCGCGAACAACTTATGCGTGATCACCGCGCTGCATTAGCCAATTGCCGTAAATGCCCCGCGATGATCGGTCCGGTGGTCAGCGGCAGCCCGGTATTGTCGAAGATTTTACTGATTGGTCAGGCGCCCGGCGATAAGGAAGGCGGCTTTGGTAAACCCTTTGCCTGGACGGCCGGTAAAACGATGTTCAAATGGTTTGAGCGTATTGGGCTGGATGAAGAAAATTTTAGACAGCGCGTCTACATGGCCGCGGTCTGTCGCTGTTTTCCCGGCAAAAATCCCAAAGGCGGCGATCGTGTGCCGAATTCGGCCGAAATAGAACATTGCGCAAGTTGGCTGCAAGCGGAAGTCGAGTTGCTTAAACCTGATCTGATCCTGCCGGTCGGTAAGCTCGCAATCGGTCAATTAATGCCGGTTAAAAAACTTAACGATGTGATTGGTACGATTCACCCGGTTACTTTTTACGGTCATTACACGCAAGCAATCCCATTGCCGCATCCATCGGGTGCGTCGACCTGGCATCGCACCGAATCAGGCCTCGCGCTTCTGGAGTCGGCATTAATGCTTTTGCAACAACACCCAGCATGGGAACAAGTCTGCAAAGATATTTAGTGATTAGTCTTTCTTTTAGGCACAAAAAAAAGGACTTGGTTTGTGCCTAAGTCCTTATTTTATTGGTGGCGATAGGTGGATTTGAACCACCGACCCCGGCGTTATGAATCCTGAAAATTATACTTAATTATTAATAAATCAACAGCTTATGTCTTTCCAAAATTTAAAAAGCCGTTACAGAACGTTATAAATAGAGGATAAATAATTTAAAACAGTTGCACATCAAATTTGAAACCAAGGTTTTTTTACACCGATCCATTGAGTGAAATTGACACGCCGACCAGCTGATTACAAATGGTCGGTACGTAATTAACTATCAATTAAATCAAAGCGTTGCAATGGTCACCGTAGCCAAAAATAGTCTCAAAAAGTAATGAATAAGCAATTAACCATTTAGCATAGCTACGATTTAGCTACGTTATTCTTTATTTGCACAAGTATGGGGGCTATCAACATAGCTCTGATTCATCAACAGTATATAAATGTTCTGTATTGTCGGAGCAACTAGCTTCAAGATCATCTAATTGTTGAGCCTTAATCTCTCTTTCAGCATCTTCAATGAGTTCTTCGCCATAGTTTTTCCCAAATAAGTCTTTGTAAGCAATTTGGATGTCCCTTTTGTCGATTTATAGATTTATAGGCTGGTGACCAACTACTTGTTTTCCCTCAATCTAATCCCACTCCGCACTCAAGCTCTCCGCCTGTTCCAGTACCAATTGCACGGCTTCTTCCTGTTTAGTGGGTGGGTATTTATATTTGCGCAATATCCGTTTGACCATCAACCTCAAACTGGCACGAACGCTTTCCCTGACCGACCAATCGACACTGGCATTTTTACGTAAATTTTCTGCCAGTTCATGGGCTATTTTTTTCAGAACTTCATCACCCAGTTCGCGCACCGATTCTTCGTTGTTTGCCAGCGCATCGTAAAAGGCCAGTTCATCGGCATTCAGGCCAAGATCATCGCCCCGGTTGACGGCTTCCTTAAACTTTTTTGCCATGGCAATCAACTCTTCCATCACCTGCGCGGTTTCAATGGAACGGTTCTGATAACGCATGATGACGTTGGCAAGCAGCTCCGAAAATTTATTCTGCTGCACGACATTGCTGGCAAAGCGGGTTTTGATTTCGCCTTCCAGCAAACGT
>JABFRC010000086.1 GCA_013141375.1 Methylococcaceae bacterium
TTCAGGGATGAAGAAGGGTTTAGCCAGGTGGCTGATAATCGTTTGTTTGTCGAAGTCATTACGATTAAGCAGCGCTAGGATATGGCGTAAATCCAAAATGCCTATAACTCGGTCAATGTTCGTCTTGTAAACCGGTAATCGGGTATGAGGACTTGTGCCAATTATGTTGACGATCTTCTCTATGGGAAGCTCCAGATCCAGCCCATAAATTTCATTACGGGGTGTCATGATGTCTTCAACAGTCGCAGATTCCAGATCAAGAATGCCCAGTAGCATTTTTTGATAGCGCGCCGGAATAAAGTTTTCGGATTCTGTGATGATGTTTTTTAGCTCATCTTTATCGACTACCTCATGAGCATGCCTTTTTATATCGATTCCGACCAGGCGTAACAATAGATTCACAAACAGGTTAACGAACCAAACGACGGGATAAAAGATTTTAAGTAGCGGGGTATAAATCCAAGCAGCTACGAACGCTAACAGCTCAGGTTTGACAGCAGCTAGGGTTTTAGGTGTTACTTCAGAAAAAATTAGCATCACTAACGTTAGCGAGCCGACTGCAATTGCAATGCTGAATTCTTGATTGTCGGGAAATAAACGAATGGCGATGATAGTTGCGACTGCGGCGGCAACGGTATTTACAAAGTTATTGCCCAGTAATATTAGTCCCAGAATGCGGTCAGGACGCTGTAGCAGTCGATAGATTTTGATGGCCCCGGAATGATTTAACTTAACTAAATGCCTTAATCGGTAGCGATTTAAGGTCATTAATGCCGTTTCAGAGCCGGAAAAAAAGGCGGAAAAAATAAGCATGACGACAAGAATGCCAAATAGCATGCTGAGGGATAAATCGTTCAAAGCGTTCTCTTGAGTTATTAAAACAGTTGTAGTGTCTACGCTGACGATTATTTGTCAATAGAGTAATCACCTGACAAAACATTGACTATTGGTAATCCACATTAACAAAAAAACAAAACTAATTGAAACCTTTAGGGATTGTTAACTACCGAATGAGAAACGTTTGAAACGTTTACAGTGGTGAAATAAATTTCTTGGACTATAGTTTCAGGCACTCTCCAGTCAGTGTCAGGAAATTGTCACTGTTTGATAGTTTCTTCAGTGTTAATAATTGAGAATAAGACATGGCATTGCCTCGTATTTTGTTGATTGATGAAAACAAGCAAAGAGCGCAGTCACTTGAAATAGTGCTGCGTTTTATGGAGTTTGAGGTAGTCACAATAGACTCGGTCGATTACGACGCACAACTAGATGGCTCAAGCCAATGGATTGCCATCTTTGTGGGCGATGGTCTGGATAAGTTAGCAATAATTCTCAGCGATATTTTTGCCAGGCAATCTGATGTGCCGGTTGTCTTATTAATCGAAAAGGGCCGTCAGGTGAACGTCTCTGTCGCCATTGAGGCAAAACTTTTACAAGTATTGGAATGTCCGGCCACTTATTCAGATTTGAAATTACTGTCTGAAAAACTCAGTGTTTCTAAGAGCGTTGGCTCCGATATGCAAAGCAGAGGAAGCGATCGTCGGCAATTTGACAGGCGCCGACAATCCTCCATCGCCCGACTGAAAGGCAATAGTTCGGGGATGGCGGCTATTCGTAAATTAATTGCCCAAGTTGCAGAGTCTGATGCCACTGTTCTGATTTTGGGCGAGTCAGGAACGGGCAAGGAAGTGGTTGCCAGGGCCTTGCACGATGCTTCTCTGCGAGCTGAAAAACCCTTTGTACCCATCAATTGCGGCGCAATTCCTGGCGAATTATTGGAAAGTGAGTTATTCGGTCATGAAAAAGGTGCATTTACAGGGGCGCTGACTACCCGGCAGGGACGCTTTGAAATGGCAGAGGGCGGCACCTTGTTTCTTGATGAAATCGGTGACATGCCTATTTGCATGCAGGTCAAGTTGTTGCGTGTGTTGCAGGAACGTACTTTTGAACGGGTTGGGAGTAATAAAACCATTCAATGCGATGTGCGAGTGATTGCGGCAACGCACAGGCAATTGGAAAACGAAATTAAAGAAAACCGGTTTCGCGAAGATCTGTTTTATCGATTAAATGTTTTTCCCATTGAAATTCCGGCATTAAAAGAGCGTGTTGAAGACATTCCGTTATTAGTCAACGATTTGATCTCTCGAATGGAAGCAAGTAATAGAGGCACAGTCAGACTGACGCCCTTGGCGCTCGCGGTTTTAAAACAGCATGATTGGCCGGGCAATGTCAGAGAACTTGCCAATTTAATAGAAAGATTGGCGATTATTTTTCCCAAAGGTGTGGTTGATGCTGCGGATTTACCCGAAAAGTTTCAACACTATCCTGTGCCCGATGTACCGGTCAATGAAGTAACAACTGCCCCATTGCAGTTCGACGAATATCTGGGCGAAGACGCGTTGGCAGCTATTGAAGTGGTCGGTCATTTTGACAGCACATCCAGTCCATTGGTGCAGTTGCCGACCCAGGGTATTGATTTAAAAGAATACCTTAATATTGTTGAAATGGATTTGATTCGACAAGCTTTAAATGAATGCAATGGTGTGGTTGCGCATGCGGCGAAACGCTTGAACATGCGTCGAACTACCCTGGTAGAAAAATTACGCAAATTTGATGTGCATCGTTAGTCTTGGAGTCAAAGAGCTGACGGCATATTTTTAACTCGTTGAAAAACATAAAATCAATGAATGGTCTGGATTTTGCTTTATTACTGGAAAGCGCCATAAAAACAACTTTCAGCCATGAATGCACAACTCCCTGAAAAAGTAATTAAAACAGAACAGCTCGCTGATGCGTTTCGCGCATTCAATGAGTTATCAGCGCATTTATCTGCCTCTTACCAAGGATTGGAAGAACAGGTTGCCAAGTTGCATGGTGAGCTTAGTCAAGCACGCAGCGAACGACTTAAAACCCTTGAAGAAAAAGAAAAACTCGCCAGTCGATTGGAGAAAATTCTTGCGGCACTGCCTGCCGGCGTAATTGTGCTGGATGCGGAAGGCAAAATTCTGGACTACAACGCGCTGGCAGTTGCCTTTTTGGGCGATCCATTACGCGGATTGTCCTGGACCAAAGTCGTCGAACTTAGTTTTAATCCCGATTTCGATAATCCTCATGAACGCCGTTTACTTAACGGCAAACCCGTCAGTATCACCTATAGCCAGTTGGAAAGTGACGAAGGCCAAATCATTCTGCTCTCTGATGTCAGTGAAATGCGCAGTTTGCAGGAATTATTGAATCAGCAAAAACAGTTGTCGGCGATGGGGGAAATGGTCGCCAGTATGGCTCATCAGGTCAGAACGCCGTTGGCGACCGCCATACTTTATGCATCTCAGCTTGATAATGTGGCTTTAGACGAAGTAAAGCGGCAGCGTTTTACTCAAAAAATTCTTGAGCGTTTGCAGTATCTGGAACGTCAGGTTAACGATATGTTGATTTTCGCCAAAGACGGTCGATTGGCAATGGAACATTTTTCTTTGCAAGCGTTACTGGACTGTCTTAGTGAGTCTCTAAAAGACTACGTTGGTCAGGGCAAAGTAAAGTTAAGTATCACCAATTCCTACGATCAGAATGTGTTGTTGGGCAATGAAAATGCTCTGCGAGGTGCGTTGATGAATGTCTTGAACAATGCTGTTGATGCACTTGCTACGCATCCTTTGGAAATGGGCTGTATAGATATCAACGTCAGTCAGTCAGATGCGCGTACATTAAAGATCGTGATCAAAGATAACGGGCCGGGGTTTGGTAAAGAGCAATGTCAGCGAATTTTTGAACCTTTTTACACCACTAAAATTAACGGCACCGGCCTAGGTCTGGCAGTTGTTGATAGTGTGGTAAGAGCTCATGGCGGCCAAGTGTTTGTTGCTTCAGCGGTCGGTGCCGGGGCTACGTTTACCTTTATGTTACCTTGTATAAAACCGGATGTCGGGCTTTTGCCGGGCGGCTTTTCAGGTAAAAATCTACATCAGGAGAATCACCATGAAACCATTTGACGTCCTCGTTGTTGAAGATGATCTGTCCTTGTGTGAAGCCTTGTGCGATACCCTGGAAATTCACGGCTATCGAGTAATGGCCGCACGCAATGGCACAGAGGCTTTGACTAAGCTGGCGACGGAGCAATTCAAGCTGGTTGTCAGTGATGTGCAAATGCCTGTTATGGATGGCTTGGAGCTGCTTGGTAATATTCAACAAAAATATGCACAAACGCCGGTATTGTTAATGACGGCTTACGGAACCATACCCAAGGCGGTAGAAGCCATGCAAGCCGGGGCATGTGATTATTTGATCAAGCCGTTTGATGCCAATGCATTGGTACAAAAAGTTGCAGAATATGTGCAGGCTGATGCCGATGATGGGGATTCGGCCTTGGAACGCATCGTCAAAGACGAAAGCATGAAAAAGCTATATGCACTGATTGCTAAAGTCGCCAAAACTGAAGTGGCCGTGCTGTTGCAGGGCGAAAGCGGCACCGGCAAAGAGGTCGTGGCACGCTACATTCATGAAAACTCGTTACAACACGATGGATCGTTCATTGCTGTTAATTGTGCGGCGATCCCAGATAACATGCTTGAAGCCATGTTATTTGGATACGAAAAAGGCGCATTTACCGGCGCAGCACAATCGTTGCCGGGCAAGTTCGAACAAGCTCAGGGCGGCACCTTGCTACTGGATGAAATTGGCGAAATGGATTTGAATTTACAGGCAAAGCTGTTACGAGTGTTGCAGGAAAAAGAAGTTGAGCGCCTGGGCAGCAATAAAAAAATCAAACTAAACGTCAGGATTTTGGCGGCAACAAATCAAAGACTCAAAGCATTGCTGGAGCAGGGCAGGTTTCGCGAAGATTTATATTATCGCTTGAATGTATTTCCTATCAATATTCCGGCGTTACGCGATCGTCCTGGCGATATTTTGCCGCTGGCAACAGAATTACTGCGCAGACATTCCGCAAGAGGCAAAATTGTGCCTAGATTTACAGCAGCTGCAGTGGCAAAAATGCTGTCCTATCAGTGGCCAGGCAATGTCAGAGAATTGGAAAATGTGGTGCAACGTGCGCTCATCTTGCGAAGTGGAGAGCTGATTGATGTTGATGACTTGATTGTTGAAGGGGGGGGCGACATGCCTAGCCAAACACCGCTTCAATCCTTGCCTGTTTCTGATCAAGCAACTGAAATTAAAGAAGAATGTTCAGAAGCTTCGCGTTTGGAACAAAGTGTACGTTGCACTGAAGAAAGCGTTATTCTGCAAACATTAAAAATGGAAAACGGCAGTCGAAAAAGCACAGCCGAAAAATTGGGTATCAGTCCAAGAACGCTGCGTTACAAAATAGCGAGAATGAAAGATTCCGGTGTGGTTATATCTTGTTAAGTGGCATTAAAAGTGCATGCTGATAAATATATGAATAAACCGTCAAGGAAAACACCATGAGCGAGATGAATGTAAACCAGGTACTTGCGCAAATGCGCGCAATGTCACTTGAAGCCAGCGGCAAGAGCCCGACTTCAGAAACAGCGGGTAATGCCGATTTTTCGGCCTTGCTCAGACAATCAATAGATTCAGTCAATGACACCCAACAAACTGCCGGAAAAATGACTACTGCTTTTGAAACCGGAGATACTTCGGTCAGCTTGGCGGAAGTTATGGTCGCCACGCAAAAGGCTAGCGTATCTTTTCAAGCCATGGTCCAGGTGCGGAACAAGTTAGTTGAAGCTTATAAAGATGTCATGAATATGCCAATGTAGCGTGATTAGACAATGAGCGAATTAAACAGTAATCAAGCAGTAGCTGAAGGCCCTCGTCAGGAGGTTGCAACTTCAGGTGCTGCAGCTATCGAGAAACCAACTAACCCGCTATTAGCGCAGGTGGATGCTCACCCTGCCATTAGGGGATTGGCAGGATTAACGATTGCCCGGCAAATGGGTTTGATGCTGGGCTTGGCCTTGAGTGTTGCGATTGGTGTGGCTATCGTATTGTGGTCGCAGGAGTCTTCTTATGCGCGTTTATATGCCGAGATTGGCGAGAAAGATGTCGCTGAAATCATCGAGGTCTTAAATACCCAAGGCATCAAATATAAAGTTGAAGCAGGTTCCAATGCGATTTTAGTGCCGACCGATTTGGTCAGTGATGTCAAACTTAAACTTGCCGCTCAAGGTCTGCCGAGAAGTAACAGTTTGGGTTATGAGATTTTAGATAAAGATCAAGGTATCGGTGCCAGTAAAGGCGTGGAATTAATGCGCTTCCAACGGGCGTTGGAGGGAGAAATTGCGCGTACCATCATGGCAATCCAAAGTGTGAAATCAGCCCGGGTATTATTGGCGTTGCCGGTGCAATCAGTATTTGTTCGCGAGCGTAAAAAGCCCAGTGCCTCGGTCATCGTCAATCTTTATCAAGGTAGAACGCTGGATAAAGGCCAGATTGAGTCCATTATCCATCTGGTTGCCTCCAGTGTGCCGCAGATGGATGCCGATCAAGTAACGGTAGTTGATCAAAAAGGCCAGCTCCTCAATAGTAAAAATTCCAGTGCCGATGCCAATTTATCAACCCGGCAGTTTGAGTATAAAAAAAGCATCGAAGAGCATTTGATGGAGCGTATCAGCAATATTTTGACGCCGCTGGTAGGTGCCGAAGGTATGCGAGCGCAAATTTCTGCGGATGTGGATTTTACCGAAACTGATCGCACCCAAGAGATGTTCAACCCCGATTTGCCTGCGCTTCGCAGTGAGCAATCCTCAGAAGAGAAAAATACATCTCCGATTCAAGGTGTACCTGGCGCGTTATCCAATCAGCCGACAGCCGCTGGTGCTGCACCTGAAACTGTTCCACCAGCTGCACCCGGCGCAGCAGCGGCGCCTAATGCAACCTCAACTACCGCATCGAGTGCAGCCGGTTCTTCTTCCAAAAATTCGACCCGAAATTTCGAATTGGACAAAACCATCACCCACACTCGACTGGCTACGGGTTTATTGCGTCGCTTATCGGTTGCGGTGGTATTGGATGACAAACATGCTCCCCAAGCGGATGGCAGTGTAAAAACTCAAAGTTATGCGCAGGAAGACATTAACCGATTTAGTAATTTAGTGAAGCAGGCAGTGGGTTTCGATAGTGCGCGTGGCGATCAAGTCACGGTGACCAATGTAGCGTTCAAAATATCTGAAATGGAAGCATTGCCTGAGCCGCCATTATGGGAGCAGGGCTGGTTTCTTGATTTGGTAAAACAGATAGTGGCGGTCTTAGCGGTACTGTTCCTGTTATTCGGCGTGCTTAGACCGACCATGCGTGGTTTGGTGGGGCGTGACGAAGCAGAGAAAAAAGCCGCTGATTTGGCAATCGCCAAGGCACAGGCTGAAGCCAATGCCTTGGTACAAGGAGCGCTGCGTTTTGGTCAGGATGGCACGCCGATAGCTGTACCCGTTGGAGAAGGCGGACACTTTGAAATGCCTGAAGCTGCCGAAGATTTATTGCTGTTGGACATGCCAAAAAGTTATGAACATCGACTGGAATACGTCAAACGCTTGATAGACGATGACCCAAAAATAGTTGCACAGGTTATTAAATCGTGGGTGAAGAAAGATGGCTGAGGGCTTAAGTTATTCAGAACGTTCGGCAATCTTGTTGCTGGCTGTGGGTATGGACCGCGCTGCGCTGGTGCTTAAGCACATGACGCCAAGAGAAGTGCAGGTTCTCGGTACCAACATGGCCACTGTGGGGGATATCTCCATTGGCATGATGGATGAAGTCGTTGAAGAATTTATCACGGCTGTAAAAAGTCAAACGGCCTTGGGTATGGATACCGACGACTACATTCGTAACGTGTTGGTCAGTGCTTTGGGTGCCGATAAGGCTAATAGCATTCTTGATCGTATCCTACAAGGCGGCAGCACCAAAGGTATCGAGCAATTGAAATGGCTGGATACCCGTTCCATCGCCGATATGATTCGACTGGAACATCCGCAAATTGTCGCCACCATTTTGTCATTGATGGAAAGCGAGCAGGCCGCGGAAGTAGTGATGTTTTTGCCTGAATCCATGCGCGCCGACTTATTTATGCGTATTGCGACGATGAAAGGCGTACAGCCTTCGGCATTGCGAGAATTGGATCAAATCATGGAGCAACAACTTACCGGTTCCGACAATGTGAAATCGACCAACATCGGTGGTATCGATGCGGTTGCAAACATCTTGAACTTTATGGATGGTGGTGCCACTGATCTGGTGATGAATGAAATTTCCGAGCAACGCGCCGAGCTGGCTCAGGAAATTCAGGAAAAAATGTTCACCTTTGAGGATCTTTCCACCATCGACGAACGCGGCATGCAAACCTTACTGCGTGAGGTATCGACCAGCCAATTGTTATTGGCCTTGCGTGGCGTCGGTGATGAGCTTAAAAGCAAAATCTTCAACAACATGTCCAGACGTGCAGCAGACATGTTGCGTGATGATTTGGAAGCTTCACCTCCGGCTAAATTAAGTGAAGTTGAATTGGCGCAAAAAGATATTCTGGCTATTGCCAAAAAATTAGCGGATGCCGGTGAAATCATGTTGGGAACGGGCGGCGATGAGCTTGTCTAAAAAACCAAGATTTTCCGAGGCGGAGCTTGAGTTGCTGCGTTTGTGGAGTTTGCCTGACGTATCGACAGGCGAAGACAATGAGGCAATGAATATCAGAAGGCCGCCTCCGGTAGTCGAGTCTGAGCCGACACCGATTTTGACGGTTGAAGAAATCGAAGCCATGCAAAAACAGGCTTACGATGAATCTTACATTGAAGGTAAAAAGGAGGGATATCTTCAAGGTTATGAGGAAGGCTCAAAAAAAGGTTACGAAGATAATGTTAATTTGCTGAAGGAGCAAGCCGCGCAACTGGGTTTGTTAATGGAAACCTTGAGTGAGCCGTTCAAAAAACTGGATGAAGAAGTTGAAAAAGAACTGGTCAAATTGGCCATCGCCGTTGCCACGCAAATTATTCGTCGTGAAATCAAGCTGGATCCGGGGCAAATTGTTGCAGCGGTCAGGCAATCCTTAAATGTGTTGCCGCTTTCAGCCCAAAAAATCACTCTTTACCTGCACCCCGAAGATCAGCAAATTGTACGTTCCGCCTTGTCTCTTGACGATGTGTCACCGGCTTGGACAGTGGTCGAAGATCCTATGATTACCCGGGGTGGATGTAAGATCGATACTGATGTGTCTCATATTGATGCAACAGTTGAAAATCGATTAGCGGCAGTCATTGCCAATTTACTTGGCGGCGAACGTGAGCGAGACCATAGGGAAACCCCTGTTTGTTTTAAAGAACAAATAGCCGATGCTGATTCGGAATTTGAAAATAGCTTGCAGGCGCCTGATATCACGGACAACACGCCATGACGCCCGCAGCGGATCGGACGCAATTATGGTTGGATAGGTTGAAACCTTATTCGGCAAGATTGGTGGGCGAACCCGAGCTGATCGTCGAAGGTAAATTATCCCGGATGGTTGGACTAACCCTAGAAGCTGTTGGCTGTCGGGCCGTGATTGGTTCACGCTGTCGCATAGAAACTAAAAGTGGCCGGATGATTGAGGCTGAGGTGGTCGGTTTTTCGGGTACGCGGGTATTTTTAATGCCGACTGCGGAAGTGCATGGTCTGGAGCCCGATTGTCGCGTAATTCCGATGGGTACCCACAGTTTGGCGCGTGTTGGTTTTGGTCTGTTGGGGCGCGTCTTGGATGGTGCCGGTAATCCGCTGGACGACAAAGGGCCGCTGAAAACAGATGCAAAGGTGTCACTAAACGGTGTATCGATCAATCCCTTGGCAAGAAGGCCGATTCGTGAACCTTTGGATGTGGGTGTCAGAGCCATCAATGCGATGCTTAGTGTCGGCCGCGGTCAACGTATGGGTTTGTTTGCAGGTACTGGCGTCGGAAAAAGTATTTTATTAGGGATGATGACCAAATACACCAAAGCAGACATTGTGGTGGTCGGCCTGATTGGTGAAAGAGGTCGAGAAGTTAACGAATTTGTGCAAAAAATTCTTGGGGAAGAAGGCCTCAAACGCGCCGTTGTTGTGGCAACGCCGGCTGATTGTCCGCCGTTAATGCGAGTGAACGGCGCTTTGCTTGCCACTAGCATTGCCGAATATTTTCGTGATCAAGGCCTGGATGTCTTACTTTTGATGGACTCGTTAACACGTTTTGCCCAGGCCCATCGTGAGATTGCCTTGGCGATTGATGAGCCTCCCGCAACGAAAGGTTACCCGCCTTCAGTGTTTGCCAAATTACCGCATTTAGTCGAGCGGGCAGGAAATGCCGATCATGGCGGTGGCTCAATCACGGCGTTTTATACGGTATTGGCAGAAGGTGACGATACTAACGATCCCATTGCGGATGCTGCTCGAGGCGTGTTGGATGGGCATATCGTTTTATCAAGAGCATTGGCGGATTCCGGGCATTATCCGGCGATTGATATCGAAGCGTCAGTCAGTCGTGTGATGCCGGATATTATCGAAGCCAGTCATCAGCAAATGGCGCGTGAAGTTAAACGACTGTATTCGCTTTACCAACAAAATAGAGATTTGATCAGTGTCGGTGCTTACCAGTCGGGGGCCGATCCGCGCATAGACAAAGCGATCGAAAAAAATGTCGCGATTATGGACTTTTTACAGCAAGACATGGATGAAGCCGTTGAGCTCGAGCAAAGTGTCGATCAGCTGGCCATGTTACTAGGCGTTAAATAAGGGGGTTAAGTGAAAAAATCACAAAGACTTCAAATGGTGACCGATATTAAGGAAACGCAGGCAAAGGCAGCATTAGAAGCCTTTGCTGTGGCCCAGCGCAAATTCTCCGAGTTGCAAGCCCAGCTGGAAAACCTAAGAGTTTACAGGATGGAATACCAGGATAAATTCAATCGCCTTGGTAGTGGCGGAGTTAAAGTCGCCCAAATGCTTGAATACCGATCATTTATAGAAAAACTGGACAAGGCCATTGCCGGCCAGGAACAGACTCTTTCGATGCTTGATGCTGAAAAAACACTCAAGCGCAAACGTTGGGAGGATCTGCATTTTCGTGCTCAGGGTTTACAAAAAATCAGCACGGCTGCTTTGGTGACGGAAATGAAACAAGAAGATAAACGCGAGCAAGTGGAACAGGATGAACGAGCAGGGCGATTGGGGCGTGACGTCTCAGTTGGCACATAAGGTGCTTTAATCATTAGTAAAGAAACACTTGCCGGTACTCAAAAGAGGATACAAATTATGAATGTCGAGAGTTCAAATTTAATTAATGTGTTGCCAGGTGCCGCGCCATTGGAAGGCGGAGCCTCGTCAGCAGCCGTCGACAGCGCCATCAGCGAGATTTTTGGCGATGCTTTGAAAGTACAATTGCAATTATTAGAAGGCCAGTCTGCCAATAAAATGACGGCGGTGTCTGAAGTAATCACGACGATTGCGCCGTCTGCCGAACCGGGAAAAATGCAAGATCTTGCCGATTTGCTAGGCAAAGACTTGCCGCTTTCTTATAAAGTTGAAGATGGCGAAGATCTGCATGCAGCGCTGAGTGTTGTGACCGACTCCTGGAAATATCTTGGGGCCGATGCCAAATCCTTTTCAGGTGAGACAAAGGTTGAAAAACTCGACCTTAGTCAAATTTTGCCGACTGAAACTACCGAAGAAACGATACCCGTTGAGTCGTTGCAAATACTTGAAGCTAAGGGAAATATCGAGCAGGTGGCAAAGAAGCCCCAAGAAACTGAGGAAGCTAAGCCTGATGAATCAGGCGTGTTGATTACAGTAGCAGCTGGAACTAAACCCGTGCTGTTACAGCCTTTGGTGCAACCGCAAAATCCATTGAATACCGTGGTGGATAGTGCGAATGCAGACCTTGAGTCGTTATCAGTAGTTAGTCAGTTTGTATCCACTAACAAAACAAACACACCTGTAAAATCAGATTTGACCAAGGAAAACACGTTAACAACCAAAATCCTGGCTGATGGCGCGGAAGTCGTGGATGCGCCTAAATTCCAGCTGAGTGCAGGAGAAACTAAAAGCACGCCGCAAGACTCTAAATTTGCTGTTGAAAGCCACGCCGACATTAATATTGCCGCTACGGCGGTTAATGGTCAAAACGATAAACTTCCGGTTGAAGCTAAAACTGAAGTGCCTGCGTTATCCAGACCCCTGACACATCCTGAATGGAATAAAGACCTCGGTGAGCGCATCGTTTGGATGAACAATAGGGCAATGCCGGCGGCTGAAATTAAATTAAACCCACAGCATCTTGGGCCGGTGTCTGTGCGCATTGATATGAATCATGACCAAGCCAGTATCGTATTCACTGCACAGCATGCCGTTGTTAGAGAGGCGCTGGAAGCATCAGTTCCAAAGTTAAGGGAAATGCTGAATGATCAACAAATTAGTTTGGTCAATATCAGCGTGTCTCAACAAAACAGTTCAGAACAGCGTAATTCGCAGTCGCAAGCGTTTAATTCATTTGAAGGCGAGTCGGTGCCGGAAGGCGTTGATGGTGTTGGCAATGCTGATCATATCGACAACGAGCGAGTGGTCGTTAGCAATGGCTTGTTGAACATGTATGCTTGATCAAGGCTGCGATCAAGTTTGATAAGATGGGGTGCTGATCAAAAACTATCCCGGCCAACGTTTCGATGGCCGGGATCAATTTGGATTGGTGTCAGCTGTTGTTCGGTCGATATTTAATGAAATATCAATTCCATTCATTGCTCATCTTGTCGCAATGTGCTTCCCATGGCTTTAAAGTTTGCATATAATGGCGGGTTCAACGGAGCCGTTGGCTCTATCCTTGCTTTACTACTTTGGAATGGTTCAAAGTGGGAG
Organism: Methylococcaceae bacterium; assembly: GCA_013141375.1. Classification (GTDB taxonomy): domain Bacteria; phylum Pseudomonadota; class Gammaproteobacteria; order Methylococcales; family Methylomonadaceae; genus JABFRC01. The sequence continues at coordinate 12,814 of JABFRC010000086.1, forward strand.
GCTTAACCCGAAAGGAAAAATCATGCGACATTATGAAATTGTCTTTTTAGTGCATCCGGACCAAAGTGCTCAGGTTCCCGCGATGATTGAACGTTATAAAGCAACTATTGAATCAGCTTCCGGCAAGATTCATCGATTGGAAGATTGGGGGCGTCGTCATTTAGCTTATCCAATCAATAAAATCCATAAAGCACATTATGTGTTGTTGAATATCGAAGTCGATAAAGCGACTTTGGAAGAATTGGAAAGCGGTTTTCGTTTTAATGACGCAATCTTGCGTAGCTTAACGTTGGTGCAAAAACACGCAGTGACTGAAACTTCTGTTATCGCAACTGCAACTGCAGAAGAAAACAAGCAAGCTGAATCCAGAGCAAGAGATGCTGCAGCTAGAGAAGCTTTGGCGGCAACAACTGCAGTAGCTGCCGATGATGTTGACGACGAAATTGATCTTGATGCCGTTGACGAAGAATTTGACGCTGACGACAGCATCATTGAATAAACATCAATCACTGGAAAACGAGAATCATCATGGCACGTAATATAAGACGCAAAAAATTCTGCCGCTTCAGTTCAGAAGAAGGCACTCAAATTGATTATAAGGATCTGGAATTACTCAAAGAGTACATTACAGAAACCGGCAAAATCGTTCCTAGCAGAATCACAGGTACTGCTGCAAAGTATCAAAGACAATTGACCGCGGCTATTAAGCGCGCGCGTTACATTGCTTTGCTGCCATATTGCGACGCTCATAAATAGAAAATTCTGTTTAGTATGAGGCCACTGGCTGCGTATATCATGAAGGGACGGATGCAAGCTATTTTGGTTGCATCCGTTCTTGCACTGTTGTCGCTGCTTTTGCCTCCGGTAAGTATTGCAAGTTCCGCTGCAGTTGCCTTGGTTACCTTAAGGCGCGGTGCTTTTGAAGGGTTGTATGTTCTTTTCTGCTCTAGCATTGCAGCTGGTTTGCTCGGATTGTTTATTCTAGGCAATTATCAGTTTGCTTTACTTTATGTAGCAGTGTTGTGGATTCCTGTTTGGTTGATTTCTATCGTATTAAGAGAAGGTCGACATTTGGCATTAGCAGTTGAGATTGCCATATTAATAGGTATCTTCGGAGTGCTGGGGTTTTACTTGTTGCAGTCAGAGCCAGCGGTGGTATGGAAAAGTGTGCTAATGCGCATGGTTCCCGCTAACGCGCCGGTTGAAGATATTCAGCGAACCGTTGACGGTCTCGCTCATTTTATGACGGGCATAGTAGCCGCAGGATCCGTATTTGGCTTGTTGTTTGGATTATTTCTAGCCCGTTGGTGGCAAGCAATCCTATATAACCCTGGCGGATTCAGAAAAGAGTATTTAACATTAAGTACGCACCCTAGATTGGTACTAGGCACTGTATTGATAGTGATAACAGCGTTGCTTACAACGGGTTCCGTCTCAGAAGTCGCCTGGAATGTCAGCATACCACTGCTGGTGTTATACGCATTTATCGGAACGGCTGTTCTTCATGCGGTGTTTGCATCGATAAAATGGAGCCGGTTTGCAGTACCTATGCTGTACTTGACATTATTCCTGATTCCTCATGCCATCCTGCCAGTTGCATTGGTTGGATTGAGTGATCCATGGACGAATTTACGTAAAAAAATTTCGAATCAACATACGCCTAACGGCGAATAAACAGTCGGATAAATTCCGCAATGAGGTATTAAAAGATGGATGTCATTCTTCTTGAAAAGGTAGCAAATTTAGGTAATCTGGGTGACAAGGTCACTATCAAATCGGGTTATGGTAGAAACTATCTGGTTCCAACCGGTAAAGCGGTTCCTGCTACTGCAGCGAAAATTGCAGAATTTGAAGCGCGTCGCGCGGAATTAGAAAAAGCGGCAGCTGCAAAACTGAGCGCCGCTCAAACTCGCGCAAATGCGTTGAGCAAGCTGGAAGTTGTCATTACCCACAAAGCCGGTGATGAAGGCAGATTGTTCGGTTCAATTGGTACGCACAATATTGCTGAAGCAATCAACAAAGCCGGTGTGGCGATTGAAAAGCATGAAATTCGTTTGCCACATGGCGCAATTCGTCATTTGGGTGATTTCGAAATCGATGTTGCTTTCCATACTGATGTTGTTACAAAGATCTCAATCAAAATTGCTCCTGAAGCATAGGATCTAAGACGTTTAAGACAAAAGACCTGTATTGTTCTAAGAGCAATCGGGTCTTTAGTTTTAAATCAATTGGCTATGCGAATTATCTACAGCCTAGTTTTTTATTTCCTCATCCCCTTTCTATTACTTCGTCTTTTATGGCGAGGATTTAAGTCGCCAGAATATCTGCGGCGATGGAACGAGCGATTTGCTTGGTATCCTAAAAAAATTCCTCCGCATGATATTTGGTTTCACGCAGTGTCCGTGGGTGAAGCAGAGACTCTGTTTCCATTAGTTAAACGATTACAGCAAGCTTATCCAGACATCAAACTGTTAGTTACCACGACGACGCCGACAGGCTCAGCCAGAGTCAGGGCGGTTCTGAAAGACTCAGTATCCCACGTTTATTTGCCCTATGATTTTCCCGGGGCCGTCAATCGCTTTTTGAAGCAGTTTAAACCTCGTATTGCCGTTATTTTGGAAACCGAAATTTGGCCCAACTTATTTGCTGCTTGCGGTGCCAATAACGCCAAGTTAGTTATCATTAATGCTTGCTTGTCTGAAAGTTCAGCCCGAGGCTATCAAAAAATATCGGCACTAATTCGTCCGGCAATAAGCATTGTTACTCATATTTCCGCACAAACTAAAGAAGATGCCGCAAGGTTTATCGCTATTGGGGCGCCTGCTCAACGTGTTGAAGTGATTGGCAATTTGAAGTTTGATGTGGAAGTTGGTCAGCAAGTAATCGATCAGGGCTTAGCAATTAAAAAAGCACAATTTTTGGGTCGCTTTGTCTGGGTCCTTGGCAGTACCCATAAAGATGAAGAGGTCCAGTTTGTTGAGATCTATCGGCAATTAAAAAAACAAATACCGGAACTGTTATTGGTGGTGGTGCCTAGGCACCCGGAACGATTTGAAACGGTAAAAGGGCTTTTTGAGCAGCAAAACTTTGAAGTTATCACTCGTTCATCGATGCAGCAATGTCATGCAGGCATTGATGTGTATCTTGTGGACACTATGGGTGAGTTAAAAACATTTTATGCCGCAGCAGATGTAGCGTTTGTAGGAGGAAGCCTGGTGCCGATAGGTGGGCACAATATATTGGAAGCCGCTGCTGTTGGAGTGTCTGTTATGGTTGGGCCTTTTGTAGATAATATTAAGGAAATTGTTGCTGCAGCTTTAAGTGCTGAATCGTTAATTCAATGCCGGAATGCTGAGGATATTGTCGAAGCGGTATTGAACATCTATCAGCAACCTTCTTATAAAAATGCCTTAATTGAAAATGGCAAGGCTTTTATAACCGCTAATCGCGGCGTGACAGCCTCTGTATTCACTACGTTGATTTCTTTAATTAAGCCAGAATCTGAGCATCAATAATCTTGATAGTCTCCTATGACATACTCTGGGTCATCTTGACGGGCAATTAACAATAGGTTTGAACTATCTGCGTTAAGTTAAAGTTCAGGCACAGACTGGTAATTTGAGATTATTCTAGGTTTTTGAAAAACTATCCTAGACTTATAACTATATTCTGGAATTCTACCCATCACTAATGGATTAAGCCGCCAGAAACTTCTTCCATCTCACAATGATATTTAGGTCATGACTCGCGAGACGCTAAGCCGATTTACCCAAAAAATAATTCATTTGTTGCCGCTCATTGTTTTCATTTGTGCGCTTTTCATTGTTAACAATCAACTTAAAGATCAAGACTTAAGTGACATAGTTTCAACGCTTGAAAAAACACCGGTTTGGATAGTTTTTGCCGCGATTGTGCTGACGGCTATTAATTATTTGATTTTGGCAGGTTACGACTGGTTGGCTTTGTACTTCACCGGTCATACAAAAATCCCGTTGACCAAAATGATTGCCGCTGCTTTGATTAGTTACGCTATCAGTAACAATACCGGCCATGCCTGGGCAGCCGGTGGCTCTATTCGGTATCGGTTTTATTCCAAATGGGGAGTGCCGGGCTGGGATATTTTAAAAATTTCGTTATTTCTCGCGATTACCTATCTGTTGGGGGCGGTGACATTAGGATTAATAGGCAGCTTACTGCTACCGCATTATTCAGCCAATGCCATTCAGGAACCGCAAGCAATTTATTGGATCAGCGTGATTTGTGCGATTGCCCTGGTGGTGTATTGGGCAGCAGTTTGTTTATGGCGTAAGCCATTAATGATTAAAGGCTTCGAATTATTCTTGCCTTCACCATCCATGACCTTTTGGCAAACCTTTGTATCCAGTGTCGATATCATTCTTTCATCGCTGGTGTTATGGGTTTTGTTACTGGGCAAGGTGGATATTGGTTTCAGCGGCTTTGTAATGGTTTTTGTGGTCGCTCAAGTTGCGGGCGTGATCAGTCAGGTGCCGGGAGGTATTGGGGTATTTGAAGGCGCTTTTTTGATGCTGATGTCTGATATACAAGGCACTGACCAGCATTTGGTATTGATAGGCGCTTTAATGTTATTTCGTGCGATTTATTTTTTCATGCCAATGCTGGTGGCGGGTGTCGGTCTTTTAGGCTACGAAATTTATAGTCGTCGAGGCATGTTTGTAAGCAGCGATAGTGTATTTTGTCGATTGCTGACAGCCGTGGTGCCTCGACTGACTTCGATGCTGTTGCTCGTTGCCGGTACAATATTGCTGGTTTCAGGAATGCTACCGGCTAAATTGGGTTATTTTGCCGGTATTAATGAACGGATTGCTTTACCCATAGTTGAATTGTCGCATCTGGCCGGCGTGCTAATTGGACTTATTTTATTATTCTTGGCAAGAGGAATACGACTTAAGATTGATGCAGCCTGGTTTGGAAGTCTTGTGATGCTGAGTGCCGGCATACTTGTGTCATTACTTCATGGTAATCATTGGCGCGAATCATCCGTGTTATTGGCTGTGTTGGTGATGATGTTGCCAACCAGAACCTACTTTACACGTCGATCTTCTCTATTGCATATATCGTTTTCCCCCTCTTGGCTAACAATGATTGCCATGGTACTGGCTGGGGTTGTGTGGCTCGGTTTGATATCAAATAGCCATGCCCACTATGCGAATAATCTATGGTGGCAGTTTCCCTATCAAGATACACCGTCAAGAGCCTTAAGATCTGTGTTGCTAATGGCTGTTGTGATTTTAATGTGTGGCTTATGGCGTTTATTAAGTGTTGCTTCGCAGCAGCTTTTTCAAAAGCCGACGGCAAATGAACTTGCAGAGGCTTATGAGCTGCTGGTTCAAAGTCAGCATACTCAAGGTTTTTTGGCGTTACTGGGCGATAAATTCTTATTCTGGAATCAGGAACGCACCGCGTTCATTATGTTTTCTATAAGTGCCAAATACTGGCTGTCGGCGGGCGATCCAATTGGCGATTCGTCGGCGTTTAAAAGCTTACTCAGAGACTTTCAACTTCGTGCCGATCAAGAAGGTGCCAAAGCGGCTTTTTATAAAGTCAGTGCTGCTTTATTGTCTCAATATCTTGATTTGGGCTTGTCACTGGTCAAATTGGGGGAAGAAGCAAGGGTAGATTTGTCAAAGTTCAGTTTGAAAGGTAAGCAACATGACGCACAGCGCAGTCGTCGAAACAAATTCACCAAGATGGGCTACACCTTCGACATATTGTCAGGTTCTGATCTTGAAGTTGCATTGCCTCGGTTACGTCGAATTTCCGATGCCTGGCTGTCCAGTAAGAACACGCGCGAAAAAGGTTTTTCATTAGGTTATTTCGATGAGGATTATTTACGCTTTACTGATGTAGCAGTCATAAAAGATGCCGACGGGCAAATTACTGCGTTTGCCAATCTTTGGAAAACGGCGAATCGTGAAGAATTGTCTATCGATATGATGCGTTACGACCCGTATACCCAAAAAGGAATTATGGATTTTCTGTTTGCCGAATTAATGCTTTGGGGGCAGCTGGAAAATTATCAATGGTTTTCTTTAGGTTTGGCGCCTTTGGCGGGGCTCGAGCATGGTCCGATTGCGCCGCTATGGCATAAAGTCGGGGCGGCGTTATTTAATATGGGTGATCATTTTTATAACTTTAAAGGCTTGTACGAATATAAATCAAAGTACTCGCCCCAATGGCAGCCGCGTTATTTGGCGGCCCCGGCTGGTATGGCAGTGCCGTTGATTTTGCTTCATCTAACTCGATTAATATCTGGTGGTTGGCAAGGGATTTTTAGAAAGCAGCGACAATACAGTAAACCTATACATGTCAATTTAGATGCGCCTGTAAGTGATCTTGGTCAGAGAGAGTTTGTTGAAGCCGTATTAAAAGCCAATAACAACGCTTGAATGAATATCAAGTAAATGACGGCTGTGTCCAGAGATTCCTCAGGGCTTTCTTTGGTATGAAGTTTAGGCGGCTGGAAATGCGATATAATGCCAGCTACTTAAGTTTTTCAGTTAGTTCCCATGGCCCAGTTTTTTGCTATTCATCCAGAAACCCCACAGCCACGTTTAATACAACGGGTTGTGGAAATCATCCGTGAAGGCGGCATCGTTGCCTGTCCCACAGATTCATCCTATGCATTGGTTTGTCAGATTGGCGATAAGCAAGCCATGGACAAAGTGCGCCGTATCCGGCAATTAGACGAGAAGCATGATTTCACGCTGATTTGCACAGATCTTGCCCAAGTATCAAATTTTACAAAAATCGGCAACGAGGCCTATCGCTTGATCAAGGCCTTAACACCCGGACCATTTACTTTTATTCTTGAAGCCACTCGGGAAGTTCCCCGTCGATTGCAGCATCCCAAGAAAAAAACCATCGGTATACGCATTCCCGACCATGCCATTGCTATGCGCCTAGCCGAGGAAATGGGCGAGCCTCTACTGACCTCGTCGTTAATTTTACCCGGTTCGACCGATGCATTAATGGATCCTTATGATATTAGAGACGCCTTAGAACGTGAATTGGGTGCCATTATCGACGCTGGTAATATTGCCTCAGAGCAAACCACTGTGATTGAAATTTCTGCCGGTGGCGCTGCAATTATTCGTCAAGGCAAGGGTCTTGCTCCCATGCTTGATTAAGGAACAGAGAAAAAACAATGATGAACGAATTAAGCTTGATTCAACGTATTGTCGTCTGGATATTGCCGGTGATTTTTGCGATTACCGTTCATGAAGTAGCGCATGGCTGGGTAGCTAGAAAATACGGTGACAATACCGCCTATGCTCAAGGCAGGTTAACTTTAAATCCGATCAAGCATATTGATTTGGTGGGTACGATCATCATCCCGGGTTTGTTATTACTAACCTTTACCGGCTTTGTATTCGGCTGGGCTAAACCGGTGCCGGTTGATCCGCGCAATTTTAAAAATCCTCGTCGTGATATGGCGATGGTTGCTTTGGCGGGCCCGGTATCCAATATCATCATGGCCTTGCTTTGGGCGCTTATTGCCCGACTCGGTGGATTGTTAGGGATAGAATTTATTACGATGCCGATGATTTACATGGGCATTGCGGGTATTTCAATAAATCTCGTTTTAGCCTTGATCAACTTACTGCCCATTCCGCCTTTGGATGGCAGCCGAATTTTGACCCGGTTTTTACCGATACGCATGGCCATCCAATACGATAAATTGGAACGCTGGGGCTTTCTTATCATGCTGGTATTGCTCTATACCAAAGTCCTGGGCTTGATATTGGCGTACCCTATGTTCATTATCCAAAAGGCGTTTTTCTCGATTGCCGGTTTGTAGTCAATTTTAAGTTCAATGCAACAAGAAACGCTCGACAGCGAGATTGGCCTTTATCCCGAGCAACAATCGTTTGCCGTTGTTAATGGCACACCGTTTACCAAGCTGCCGGATGATTTGTATATTCCGCCCGATGCGCTGGAAGTGTTTTTGGACTTGTTTGAAGGGCCGCTGGATCTATTGCTGTATCTGATTCGTCGGCAGAATGTGGATATAGTAAACATCCCCATTGCTCAGATTACGCATCAATACATCGCGTATATTCAAATGATGAGTGATATCAATCTGGAATTGGCGGCTGAATATCTGGTGATGGCGGCGTTGTTGGCGGAAATCAAATCCAGAATGCTATTGCCCAGGCAGCCGGAGTTGGAAGCTGAAGAAGAGGATCCTCGAGCGACCTTGATTCGCCGCTTGCAGGAGTATGAACAGATTAAACAAGCTGCCGAAGACCTGGATCAAATGCCCCGAGTTGAGCGTGATATTTTTGCGTGCATTATCGATAGTTCGGCCGTAGAGCAGGGGCAAAAAATGCACCCGGAAGTTCAGTTAAAAGAAATGTTGCTGGCCTTTCAAGACGTTTTAAAGCGCGTCCATCAACTCAGTCATCATCAAATTACCAAGGAGCCCCTGTCTGTCCGTGAACGAATGGCAACCATTTTGGCAAACCTTGAAGGAGAAGATAGTCTCCTTTTCTCGCAATTATTTATCCGAAAAGAAGGACGACACGGAGTCGTCGTCACGTTTTTGGCCATCCTCGAACTCAGTAAAGAACGACTCATCGACATCATCCAATCCGAGCCCTTTGCCGAAATCCGAGTTACCACCGCTGCCACTAGAGGCTATTCCTAGTCCGCCACCTAAGCCCAGACCACGTAAACCCGCAAAAGACACTACACATGCAGCCATCAAAATTGTCGTCGAGCCACCAGCGAGTGCACCTATTCCGCTTAGCAAATTACGCTGCTATGCGAAATTTAGTCGGAGGCCGCGTCGATTTGTTATTAACACCGGCATTGCTGCCATCCCTGACATTCAGGTCAAGAGTGGCGACCATCCGGCACAGCCGCAAGCCGTTAGTTTGCCGATAATTGCACCGATACCGTCTGCTATTGAATTGCCTGAATGTAATATGGAAATAAAGCGCATCGTTGAAGCCATCTTATTTGCTGCCAATCGGCCGATGACTATTAAGCAGATACAGCAGGTTTTTCCTGAAATTGAACAGCCCGATACGCTGGATATTCAAAGCGCTATTGAGGCCATTATTGAGGAGCATCAATCCCGTCCGGTTGAGTTGAAAAAATTGGCCAGTGGTTATCGCTTTCAGGTCCGGGTTGAATTATCTCGTTGGGTGTCGCGCTTGTTTGAAGAAAAGCCGCCTAAATACTCGCGTGCTTTGTTGGAAACGCTGTCGATCATTGCTTATCGGCAGCCGGTGACTCGCGGAGAAATTGAAGATATTCGCGGTGTCAGCGTCAGTTCCAGTATTATTCAAACCTTATTGGAGCGTGAGTGGATTCGCGTCGTGGCGCATAAAGAAGTGCCCGGCAGACCCGGTTTGTATGGCACCACCAAACAATTTCTCGATTATTTTAATATTGAATCTTTAAACGAACTGCCGACCTTGCATGAAATACAGCATCTTGATCTGGCGGCAGATAGCAACCCAAACCATATACAGGTAGACAGTGAGCAACAACAAACCAGGCAACAAGCCGCAGAATCAGAAGAAGCCAGCGCCACGACCGAAGAGCCCGTCTAAGAGCGCGCCCGGCTCAGCTAAGCGTTATCAAGAGCAGCTGGCTGAAAATAAAGCCAAGCCTTTAGTGAAAGCCAAAGCTCCGGTCAGAGTGAAGAAGGCCGAAACAGAAGAAGGCGGTGAGCGTATCCAGAAAGTGCTTGCACGCGGCGGCGTTGGCTCGCGGCGAGAAATCGAGCGCTGGATTGATGAGGGCCGATTGACGCTTAACGGAAACCCGGTGCAATTGGGTGATCGCTTAAAAGCTGGTGATCGCTTGGTATTGAATGATCGCATCATAAATTGGGAAAAATTTGCTATACAGCCTACCCGCGTGTTGCTGTATCACAAACCCACTGGCGAAGTGGTCACTCGCAGGGACCCTGAAGGTCGCCCCGTGGTTTTTGCCAACTTACCCAAGCTGCAAACGGCACGCTGGATTGCGGTAGGCCGCTTGGATATCAATACCTCCGGCTTATTATTGCTGACCAATAACGGTGAGCTGGCCAATCGCTTGATGCACCCGTCGACGCAAGTCGAACGTGAATATGCGGTGCGTATTTTGGGTGATGTGTCCGATGCGACTTTAGAATTGCTAAAAAAGGGTGTCGAACTGGAAGATGGTAAAGCCAAGTTTGACCAAATCCATTATTTTGGCGGTGAAGGTGCCAATAAGTGGTATCACGTTATCGTCAGTGAAGGCCGAAATCGATTGGTCAGGCGTTTGTGGGAATCTCAGAACGTGACTGTCAGTCGTTTGATGCGAGTACGCTATGGGCCAGTGGTGTTGCCTGAGCGTCTGAAAGCCAAAGCCCATTATGAAGTTAACGGCAAAGAGCTGGAGTTGCTGTTTGAATTTGCGGGGATGACACCTGAGAAAGTTCAGGAAGACAAGCCAGCGTCAAAACCCAGGCAGACATCAAAGTCAGCAAGGCCGGAATCTAAGCCAAAGTCTGAGCCGGTGCCGCAAAGAATGCGCAAAAGAGAGCCAAGAAAATAGGGGACGATGTAGTTTGAAATAAACAGGCTGAATTATGTTGCACGAACGTAGCTGTGGGAGCGACGCCCACGTCGCGACGTAGGCGTCGCT
>JABFRC010000099.1 GCA_013141375.1 Methylococcaceae bacterium
CCTTAGCTGCACCTTTTGCCACATCCTGCACCAACACGCCATTTTTCAGGCCTTGCAGTGCTTCTCTTTGTGCATCATTCAAATTAGATACGATCAAACCCAGGCGATCGGCCACTTGTTGCTGAGGAGCAGCTTTATTGTCTGCAATCTTATCGACTTCTTCAGGCAACAACCCCACTTTAAAGGGGACCGTTTTAACTTCACCTTGGCGAATTACAGTCAATTTTGCCGCTTGATCAATTGGCGTCAGCCCTACTAAAGGTGGCAAGTCACTGGATTTTTCGATAACTTGACCATTAAATTCAGTAATAACATCACCGATTTGCAAATCGGAATTTTCCGCCGGGCTACCGGGGATGATTTTGGCTACCAACGCTCCTTGAGGCTTTTTCATGCCAAATGACTCAGCAAGCTGTCGAGTAACATCTTGAATTTGCACACCCAACCAACCATGGGATGCTTTACCTTTGGTTTTAATCTGATCAACCACATTCATTACAACATCAACAGGTATGGAGAAAGAAAGCCCCATAAACCCGCCACTACGACTGTAAATTTGCGAATTAATACCGACCACCTTGCCTTCCATATTGAACAAGGGACCACCAGAATTGCCCGGATTGATTGCAACATCCGTCTGAATAAAAGGCACATAATTTCCGCCCGGCAAACTCCGACCCTTAGCACTGACAATACCGGCTGTAACCGATTGCTCAAAGCCAAAAGGTGATCCAATCGCCAATACCCATTCTCCCACCTGCAACTTTTCAGGCGCACCAATGGTAACCACGGGCAAATCGGTTGCCTCCACTTTCAATAACGCAACATCGGTACGTGCATCAGAGCCTATCAACTTAGCCAACAACTCACGACGATCAGTTAATTTGACGACAATTTCGTCAGCATCTTTGACGACATGGTGATTGGTTAAAATATAACCATCATGCGAAATGATAAAACCTGACCCCAGAGACTGAGTATCACGAGGCACATCGCCCCCCCCTCCTTGACCATTAAAAAAATGCTTGAACAGCTCCTCCATTTCGGGCGGCAAACCTTCAGGAATTTGCTGTTCATTAGGCACGGCAGCAGCTTCTGGCTGGGCTTTCTGAGTAGTACTTATATTGACAACCGCCTTACCATTAGCTTTTACCATTTCGGTAAAATCAGGTAATTGCGCAAACACATTTTGAGCAAACAACAATATCAAAAACCAAAACCAAGCCAATTTACGACACATAAATCCTCCATTAAATATCAATAACTTGGTACGCATCAAGTGCGCACACTTCCAATAAAAAAATTGCCATCAAACTAAAAAGCTTTATTATCCATATTCAATGGTTGCTGAGCTATCTAGCAAGCTAACAATAGCATTCTATTTACAACTTCACTATCCTGACGTAATGCCTTCTTCTCAACCTTACGATGTACTGATAATTGGCAGCGGCGGTGCGGGTTTAAGTTTATCGATTAAACTTGCTGACCAAGCCCTGCGCATCGCTGTATTGTCTAAATTTGCACTCACTGCCGGCAGCACCTATTACGCTCAAGGCGGCATATCCGCTGTTTTTGATGCCGATGATTCGATTGAATCCCATATTGAAGATACGCTGGATGCAGGTGCCGGACTTTGCGACTCGGAAATTGTCAGATTGACTGTAACGCAGGGAAAAAAATCCATCGATTGGCTACAACAGCAAGGCGTCGTATTTACCGAAGAACTATCGCCATCCGGGGAAACCAAGCTGCATTTAAACCGAGAAGGCGGGCATTCGCACCGCCGGGTTGTCCACAATGCCGACGCCACGGGCAAAGCCGTATCGTTATCGCTTATTCAACGCGCTCAGGAACACCCGAATATAGACTTATTGGAGCACCACAACGTCGTTGAACTGATTACCCGAGCAAACGCTGATAACTCAAACAAACAAGTCGTCGGCGCTTATGTATTGGACTCAAAAAAACAAAAAGTAAAAACCATGGCGGCAAAGGTCGTCGTGCTGGCCACTGGCGGCGCCAGCAAAGTGTATCTTTACAGTACGAATCCGCAAAGCTCCACTGGCGACGGCATTGCCTTGGCATGGCGTGCTGGATGCCGCATCGGCAACATGGAATTCATGCAGTTTCACCCTACTTGCCTGTACCACCCCAGCGCACAGTCTTTCTTAATCAGCGAGGCTGTCAGAGGCGAAGGCGGCAAGTTGATTCTTCCGGATGGCTGGCCATTTATGCAGCATTTTGATCCACGAGGAGAGCTCGCGCCGCGAGACATCGTAGCCAGAGCCATTGATCACGAAATAAAAAAACGTGGTATTGACTGCGTGTATCTCGACATCAGCCACAAGCCTGCCGAATTTATCCGTGAACATTTCCCGACTATTTATAGTCAATGTCTGGACATTGGCATAGACATTACTAAACAGCCCATTCCCGTAGTGCCGGCCGCCCATTACACCTGCGGCGGCGTTATTACTGACGACTTGGCACGCACCGACATCACTTATCTTTATGCAATTGGCGAAGTCGCCTGCACAGGACTTCATGGCGCAAACCGCATGGCCAGCAACTCCTTACTTGAGTGCTTGGTTTTCGCTGAGCGCGCCAGTGAAGATATTCTGAGAAAGTTACCATTTATTGCCAATAGCCCTACGTTGCCGGACTGGGACGAATCGCAAGTGAGCGACTCCGATGAAGAGGTCGTGGTCTCTCACAACTGGCATGAACTAAGGCAGTTCATGTGGGATTATGTGGGGATTGTAAGAACAGACAAACGCCTGGACAGAGCGTTGAGCCGTGTAACGTTACTGAAGAAAGAAATCAACGAGTATTATCGTCATTTCCGAGTCACCAGCGACTTGCTGGAATTACGAAACTTGTTGATCGTAGCAGAATTGATCATCCGGAGCGCCCAGCAACGCAAAGAAAGTCGCGGCCTACATTACACTCTCGATTATCCCGAACTCGACAACAGCAAACCGCCTCAAAATACCATTCTCAGTCCCGACAATTTCCGGCAATAATACAAACAAACCTTATGGAGACTTGATCAGCACTTCAAGCTCTTTGGCTGCACGCTCACATTCACCCGCCGTATTTTCAACACGTCGACGCAAAAAGAAACCACTACTTTGACCATCGACATCGCGAGCTACATATTCATTTAATGGATCACATTGCTGACGCATAAATTGTTCTGCCTGCAACAAAGCCTCACTAGCATTAAAGTCTCCACTTTCCTGAAGCATCATCAAGTCGCTGGTCAATCGATTTTGAAAGCGAAACACTTGCTCAACATAACGCTCAAAATCTTCCCTGGACTGGCCTTTTGCGCCATAACTGCCCCACAACCAGCCACACCCCGGCAACAGCAATACCAACATAAAAACTATCCAGCCTCGATGCATCAACAACGTTCATACCTCTCTATAACTTAAATTTCGCAAAACAATTTAAAGCCGGGCCCCAAACTGATCTATCTGCATTATATAACCTCAATACCCGCACTCACAAAAACGACTCACTCACCAAACAAAAGACAGAGGATAAACGCAAAGCTTCTCTATGTTTTTTATTCACCTTTTCCCAGTGTATACTCTGACCGTTCCCGTCCTAATTCAATAATTATAATTACGGTGCCCATCCAATGACTGACAAGATCCCAAGTAAATACCTGATTAATCTTGAAAAACAATTCGCAAGTGACAACCCTGTATTACTAAAAGCGGCAAAGATTTTTCATGAGCTTGATCAAATTGAGTACGATTTTGGACTCATTGACGCAGATGAAACGACTGCCAGCAAAGGTTCTTGGTGGCCAGTCATCAGTTTGATTGCAGGGAACTCCCCGGCCAAATCTCGATTTCTTAGTAATTACCTGGGCACCGAACAACTACTTTCCAGCATCCAAGCTTCCAATCAAAAATTCACCGTGCTTTCGCACAGCCCTCAAGGCAATACCGCGACCTTGCCAGGAACCGCACTGGATGTTGATCACCGCTATCCGTTCTATCAAATCAGCCGAAAAATCGAGCATTTACAAAAAGGCGAAGGTAACAGGGTCAATGCTTATCTGGAATTAAAAACCATCAGTAGCAATCGAGTTAAAAACAAACTTTTTGTTGACGCTCCTAACCTAACTACCGCACCAACAAGCCCAATCAGCTCTATGCTCAGCCAGCATATCATTGCTCAATCGGACCTCGTGCTGGTATTCACCGATATTTTTGACTCGCCAACACCGGCATTAAACGATTTAATTGGGCATATAGTCGCACATCAGGATTCCAACAAATTCATCTACCTGGTTGACGACGCCACCGCTTCACTGACATCAGCTAGAAACAATGAAATTTTAGCTACCTGGCAAAGAAAACTTGCCGAATACGGTTTGTACACCGGGCAAATCATACTTCTTCCGAACCAACCAGCAAATATCGGCTCTTTGAATCAAGCTGACTTTGCCGCCATCGATCAACGCATTGCCAATGTAGAAAACGATCGCTCCTACCGCGTATTGGACGCAATTGAAAAAAACATCGAGGATGTCGAAGCCGTCATTATTCCAGAACTCAAAAAGGCAATTGGCTTGTGGAAAGAACGCTCAGCATTCACCAGTTTCATCATTTTGGGCTTTTTAGCCACCTTGGCCATTTTTGCCGAAATTGAAACCGGTATCATCATAAGCTCGATAATTGACCCGATTATTGGACCCGCGGCATTAGTGGTATTGATTGCCATCATGGTTCCGATACATTTATTAATCAGTAGATTGCAGGCCAAGTTAATAA
>JABFRC010000105.1 GCA_013141375.1 Methylococcaceae bacterium
TTAAATACTTATATATAGCTACCAGCGATGACAATACCATTAAGGTATTTGATGCCACATCGCTTAAGGAAATTGGCAAATTGCCTTCTGGCGAAGATCCGGAAACCTTTGCATTAAATCCAGTTGGCAGCCGCATGTATGTTTCCAATGAGGATGACAGCATGGTAACGGTGATTGATTTGGCGACAAAAAAGGCACTGACTCAAATTAAAGTGGGTGTGGAGCCAGAGGGCATTACCGTCAGTCCGGACAATCAATGGGTGATCAGCGCTTCGGAAACCACCAATATGCTGCATTGGATAGATACCAAATCCAATACCATCAGTGACAATACCTTGGTCGATCCTCGTCCACGCGCATTAAGTTTTACGGCCGACAGTCAGCAATTATGGGTAACGTCTGAAATGGCTGGCACGCTAATGATTTTGGATGCCAAGACGCATCAGTTAATTAAAACTGTCAAATTTGCAGACAAAGGCGTCACGGCTGACAAGATTCAACCTGTGGGTGTGATTGTCGACAGTAAAAGACAACGTGCTTATGTAGCCTTAGGCCCGGCTAACCGGGTGGCAGTGCTAAATGCCCAAACCTTTGAAGTGGAAAAATATTTGCTGGTCGGTCAACGCGTCTGGAATTTGGCCTTCTCACCAGACCAAAAGCGACTCTACACCACCAATGGTGTAAGTAATGATATTTCCATCATCGATCTTGAAGCTCAGAAAGTGACTAAGTCTATTGCGGTTGGAACTTATCCTTGGGGCGTTGCGGTTAAGCCATGAGTGAAAAAATCGCGTTATCTATTGACGATTTAAGTTTTTCTTATGGAGGCAAAAAAGCACTTGATTCCATTGATTTTAAGATTCGCGCCGGTGAGTGCACTATTTTACTGGGACCTAATGGTGCAGGAAAAAGCACGCTGTTTTCGTTGATTACACATTTATACGATACCCATCAGGGTCATATTGAATTATGCGGTTTCGACGTCAGACAACAAACTCGTCAAGCATTAGCACTGTTGGGTGTGGTATTTCAGCAAACCACCCTGGATATGGATCTTTCGGTGCTGCAAAACCTACGTTATCACGCTTCATTGCATGGTTTGAGCCGTAAAGTGGCGATGCAGCGTATTCAGAAAGAACTTGAACAACTCAACATGTACGACCGTCGCTTTGAAAAAATTCGCCAGCTGAATGGCGGACATCGTCGACGCGTTGAAATTGCTCGTGCCTTATTGCATAAACCTAAGGTGTTATTACTGGATGAGCCAACGGTTGGTCTGGATGTGCCAAGTCGCCAGTCAATCGTCGATTATGTACATCATCTAGCGGCTAACGAAAACATGGCGGTATTGTGGGCAAGTCATCTGATTGATGAGATTTACCCTAATGATCACTTGGTGGTGTTGCACAAAGGTCAGGTAAAAGCGAATGGATCTGTAAATGATGTCCTACAATTTAGCCAGAGCACATCAATCAAAGAGGCCTTTTATCAGTTAACGCAAGGAGAGCAGGCATGAATATTCTGCATTATTGGCGTGCCATGTGGGGCATTATCGGTCGTGAGTTGTGGCGCTTTGTCACTCAGCGAGAGCGTTTTATTTCAGCATTGGTCAGGCCGTTAATTTGGTTGTTTGTCTTCGCGGCCGGATTTCGTGCGGCATTGGGATTAGCTATTACGCCTCCTTATGAAACCTACATACTTTACGAAGTCTATATCACCCCGGGTTTGTTAGGGATGATTCAGTTATTCAACGGTATGCAGAGTTCATTATCTATGGTTTACGACCGTGAAATGGGCAGTATGCGCATCTTGCTGGTATCGCCATTGCCGCGCTGGTTTCTGTTACTGAGTAAATTGTTGGCGGGGACCGGCGTTTCCATCGTGCAAGCCTATGTTTTTCTGGCGATTGCACGTAGCTATGACATTGAAGCGCCTTGGCAGGGCTATTTGTGGGTATTGCCCGCGCTGGTATTGTCTGGGTTAATGCTGGGAGCCTTAGGGTTGTTATTGTCTTCATTCATAAAACAGTTGGAAAACTTTGCCGGTGTCATGAACTTTGTGATTTTCCCTATGTTCTTTATGTCCACCGCACTTTATCCCTTGTGGAAGTTGCAGGAGTCCAGTGAACTCTTAACTCATCTGGCCCAGTACAATCCTTTTTCACAAGCGGTGGAATTGATTCGATTTGCCCTCTATGGTCAATTTAACCAGACTGCATTTGTATTTACCTTAAGTGCTTTTGTGATTTTTATGCTGGCTGCCATTCTCGGTTATAACCCGTCAAAAGGAATGATGGCACGCAAAGGTGGCGCCGGCGGATGACGCATAAGCTCTGGGTAATCGTTGTGCAAGCCATCAAGCGAACAGGGTGATTGCTTGAAAAACTCCTTCTTTCTGGTCATTCCTAAGCAAGAGAGCAATCCCTTGCGCCTGAAAGAATTTGAAGAAAAACCGCTGCAAAATTGGATTAATGAGCTGCCAACGGCCAATCCCTCTTTATCCACACGCTTAATTCATGACTTCTTTGCTGAGTTAAGAGGCATAGAAATGCCTGCCCAATTAAGGCTGTCAGCCTTAGAATTGGTCAGGCCGAGTATGCTTGTTATTGAAGATTATCTTCGCTCTCGCCTTGTTACCAGCGGTTTTCCCAAAGAAGAGACAGATAAGAAAATATTCAATGTGCTTGTGACCATTGAACGATTCAGCACGATTTCTTACTGGATTGCACTAAAAGAACTGACCGAACGCGATGCTTCCGGTTGGTTTCAAGGTAAGAATATAGCCTTGGCGATACAGCGCTGCATCAAAGGATTGAGCAGCGTGATCATCACTCACTACATCATGGGCCAGAATGTCCCTGACTGGGTCTGGATCGACTTGCATTCGCTCTATCGTTTAAGCGTAAAAAGCAAAAAAGACACCACCAAGGTTGCCAATGATGCCGGGCAATTGAACAAAGCCAGTTCCCCTGAAGAATGCTATTTGCAAATTTTATTACTCAGTCTTGCTGATCCTGCCGGCTTGATGCAGAAAGAAATTTTCATGGTGTTTCGATTCATTGAAACCCTAGTGGAATTGGCCAGTTTTAAAACAGAGCCGGTTATTCATCATCAAAGGCAAGTGATCATTCAGACAGATGAAGATTTGCCTCCCTTCTTTGATAGCCAAGCGGATAAAGCCGATAACACCCGGCTCTACCTGGATTTAGTCAAAATTTATAAATTGCTGGCTAACAAACAAAAGCTGGGCAATACCTCAGATGGCAGGTTCACTGCAGTGAATATGACGCAGAACAATACGACCAAGCCTTCACTTGAATTGCTTGATTACCTTGAGCAGCGTTGGACAGGTCTTGATAATCAAGTTGCGGCGTTGTTTGCCGATCGGCTTGACCGGTTTGTAGCTATTGGTCTGGATGCCACTTATGAATTGTTAACATCACACTCAACCTTGGTCGCCAAAGACAGTGAAATCTTGATGCACTCGGCATCTGACAGATATTTATCGCATACGTTTGAAAAAACCGGCGTTATTTCAGTAGGTAGCCTTGTGAGTGTCAGAAAATCCGATATGCCCGAGCATCGCCGCGCACTGGGCATCGTTATTCGTGTCAGCGTGGAAAAGCAAAGTGAGAAAATAATATTTGGCCTGCAATTAATGGCTCGCCAGATTTTTCCGGTCACATACACGTTAACAGCAGGGGGCAATAGCCAAAAAGGAGTGTTTTATGGTGTCAAGGATAGTGAAGGTGAAAAAGGCATGTTACTGACGGACAGCTTTGTGCTTAAAAACGACGACACAATTTGGTTGACCTTAAAAAATGAAGATTTAATGATCATTCTGGGCAATAGAAGAAATATCGGTCTGGGGTATTGGCAATTCGAATGTCGACGTCTCGCCGAACACGTCAAAGCGCCTGTACAACCTAAAAAAGGCTATGACTTCATTTGATCAAGCCGGTGGTTTTTAAATTAATGAGGTAAAATGCGCCACCGTAATTCTTACCCGGTTTTTTCCATCAAATGATGGCTTGGTTAAAGCTTATGAAATGGGGTTTTCTAGGCTTATGACATTGATTTTTATTCGGATTATTTAATGAAAATATTGATTCTAGGTGCGGGTGTGACCGGTTCATCGGTTGCCGAAGCCTTGGCAAGTGAAGAAAATGATATTGTTGTCGTTGATTTTAGAACCGAGCTGCTGGATGCGTTAAAAGAGCGATTTGATATCGCCACGGTGGCCGGCAACGCCGCCCATCCCAGCGTATTGGAACAGGCCGGAGCTAGAACGGCTGACATGATCATTGCCGTAACTGATCGTGATGAAACCAATATGTTGGCCTGTGTCATTATCAATGCCTTATACAGTAAACCTAAAACCATCGCGCGAGTGCGGGCGATAGATTATCTTAAAAATCCGCTCCTGTTTGGTCCGACCGGGATACCGGTTAACATCGTTATCAGTCCCGAACAAATTGTCATGGAATCCATTCGCAATTTGATTGAATTTCCTGGCGTGATGCATATTTCTGACTTTGCCGGTGGCTTGGTTCGATTGTTTTCAGTCAAAGTAGTCGCAGATGGCTCCTTAACCGGCAAAAAGATCAAAACCCTAAAAGATCGACTGGTGGGCGGAAAGATCCGAGTGGTGGCTATTTTTCGGCAAGGCATTCCACTTGCGGTCAACGGTGAAGCCGTCATCGAAACCTCGGATGAAGTATTCTTTGTGGCGCCAAGGGAAGAAGTGCGTCATGTTTTAAAAGAATTAAAC
>JABFRC010000076.1 GCA_013141375.1 Methylococcaceae bacterium
GAACGACAAACCAAAAGGTGCTGCCCAACTCCGGCCGGCTTTCCACGCCAATTTCGCCGCCCATGAATTTCACTAATTGTTTACAGATCGCCAGCCCAAGGCCCGTGCCGCCATATTTGCGGGTCATGCTGTTGTCGGCCTGCTCAAACGACTGGAACAGCCTCGCCTGTGCTTCGCTATCGATGCCGATGCCGGTATCGCTGACTTCAAAGCGCACTTGCACTGCCTCGGGGGTTTCTCCAACTGAACGGGCGAGCAGAGTGACTGTGCCTTTTGGGGTGAATTTGATGGCATTGCCAACCAGGTTGAAAAGGATTTGGCCGAGCCGCAGCGGGTCGCCCTTGAGAGGCTGACGTTTCAAGTCGGCAGCAAGGTCTGTGGTCAGGCGCAAGCCCTTCCCGGTGGCTTTGTGGCCAAGCGTGCTGGTTACCCCCTCAACGACAGCGGATATTTCCAGTGGAACGCTCTCAAAAACCATGCGGCCCGCCTCGATCTTGGAAATATCGAGGATGTCGTTGAGGACGCCGAGCAGGCGTTGAGCGGATTGTTTGGCCTTGTCGAGTTGATCGAGCCCATTGACATCGGTCATGCGTCGCTTTGCCAGATCGAGCATGCCCAACACGCCGTTCATCGGCGTGCGCAGTTCGTGGCTCATGTTGGCGAGGAAGGCGCTCTTGGCGCGGCAGGACGCTTCGGCGGCGAGCTTGGCTTCTGTCAATTCCTCAGTCCGCTCCTGTACCAATTCTTCGAGGTGCTGGCGGTAGCGTTCAAGTTCCGTTTCGGCCAACTTGCGTTCGTCGATGTTGACTGAATAACCTGCCGCGAGCAGAGGGCGCCCCTCCACGTCACGCTGCACCACTCGGCCCGTCGTTAGTAGCCAATGATAGCCGCCAGTGTTGTCGCCGAAGCGGTATTCATAATCGAAGCCGCGCGTGTCGTCCTGTCGCAGAGCTTGTTCTACATTCTGAGTGAATCGCGTGCGGTCATCGGAGTGCACCCGCGCCTGCCAACCTACCAGCGTATCCGGGGCGTCGGCCTGATCCAAGCCCAGATCAACCATGGCGCTGCCATCGTAGTCCAGCTTGCCAGTGATGAAGTCCATTTCCCAAACCAGAATCTTGGACGCATCCAAGGCTAGGGCGAGACGACGTTCTTCCCGTTTTTGCTGGGTAATATCATCGTAAATTCCGAGTATGCCTATGATTTCGCCTTGCCGGTCATATAGCGGCACCTTGGAGGTGCGTAACCTGATCTGCTTGCCTTCGGGTGTGGTCTGAGGCTCTTCGAAATTGAGTCGAGGCTGGCCGGTTTGCATGACGGTCTGGTCGTCGGCACGATACAGGTCTGCTTCTGCAGCCCAGCTCATGGCGAAATCGTCCCGGCCGATTAGTTCGGACGGCGTGTTCTTGCCGGCATCGCGAGCACAAGCCGGATTGCAGCCTAGGTAGCGGCCTTCCCGGTCTTTCCAGAATACGCGAATCGGTGCTGTGTCGATGACCTGTTGCAACAAGTCACGCGATGTAGCGAGTTCAGCCGACATGTCCTGTAGTGCCTGTGCGGCGGCATGACGCTCGGTGATATCGCGGGAGAAGCCGACAGTGCCCACCACCCTGCCCGTATCGTCTAAGACCGATGCCTTGTAGGTTTCAAACCATTTTCGCGT
The DNA here is from genome assembly GCA_013141375.1 of Methylococcaceae bacterium. Classification (GTDB taxonomy): domain Bacteria; phylum Pseudomonadota; class Gammaproteobacteria; order Methylococcales; family Methylomonadaceae; genus JABFRC01. The sequence goes on from JABFRC010000076.1 coordinate 1,664, forward strand.
TCCGTCAGCATCGATGATTTCCTCCTCCACATTCTTCTTTCTCCCGGAAGAGAGAACGGCACGATCATCGGCACGATAGCCTTCAGCCAGTTCCGCCGGTGCAATGTCAAAGTCGGTCTTCCCAACGAGTTCCTCCGCACCGCGGGCGCCGAACAAGGACACGAACCCGGCATTGACGGCGAGAAAACGGCTGTCGGTATCCTTGAGCCATACCGCGAACGGGAAGCTGTCGATCAAGGCTCGCTGGTACTGATCGCGTTGCTGCAGTTTACGCTCATTCAGCTTGCGCTCGGTGATGTCGCGGCTGATCATGACAAAACGCTGGTTGGGCTTGGCATCCGAATGCAAGGGAGCGATTGAGAGTTCAAACCAGTGCTCCCCTTGGGGCAAGGTTAGCCGGAAAATCTCACCATAAGAAAAGCCTTTTTGTGCAGCCTCATCAATGGCGCGTTGACAAGCACCAGCGGCATCAGGGGGCATTACATCGGCAAATCGCTTGCCCATAAACTCATCATGCGAGGCCGCCAGCGGATCGGTGCGATGGCTATGGTATCTGAAGATACGGCCTTCGGAGTCTACTTCAAACAGTAGATCGGGCAAGGCATTCAGTGTAGCTTGCAATTGATTGCGCACTACTTTAATGGATTCATCGGCGCGCTTGAGCGCCTCTTCAGCACGTCCACGCTCAACAGCCAGACCCGTTATGCGCGCTGCTGTTTTTAGCAGGCTAAATTGCTCTGTCGTCGGGGCGCGAGGCTCTGGTGAGTAAAGTGCCAAGGCTCCCAGCACCTTGCCACTACTGCTGACAAAAGGATGGGACCAGCAAGCTGCTACGCCCGCCTTCTTAGCAAGCCCGGCCAATGGTGACCAAAGGGGATCCGCTTGTATGTTTTCAACGATGACGGGCGTGTTCCAGAAGATCGCCGTACCGCAAGAGCCGACATTCGGGCCGATCGCATAGCCATTGACAGCCGAGTTATAGTCTTCCGGCAGACTGGGACCGGCGCCGAAAACAAAGCGGCCGTCAGCAACCAGTAAAATTGAGCACTTGTAGCCAGGGTTCTGCTCCTCAATGATCCGGGCTATGGCATCAAGGGTACCCGAAACCGAAGCCTCTGCAGACCTTGCTACATCAGATTCGAGTTGAGTTGGGAGCGTGGCGCACCGGCCAAGTAGAAAAGGGCCGCCCTCGTGTTCTGCTAGCTGAATTTGTAATTGAAGTGTGTTGCCGTCTCGCGTTATATGACGGGCGAAAATCAATCTCTCATCGTTTTCAAATGCAGCTTCGACAAGCTTGCGGTCGCGTGGGTCGATCCAGTCAAGGAAGGATTTTTCAGCAAGTTCAGTGGCGTCAAAACCTACCTTGGCCTTGAACGAATCATTGACGCGAACAAATTTACCCTTATCCATTGCTCGCACAATCATGGGGCCATCAGCTTTCTCTTCTACCACGGACATACAATAACTCTCTCAATAATAGACGTTTCAGTTTAGTCATTGGTCGTGTAACCAAACAGTTACCGTGCATTTCCAACTACGCTAGCAAGGTTTAATACAGTTTGTCAGGATCGACAAGCTTGTCAGGTCGTTCAGCCGGTATCAAGGCAGACTTTACGATCCTTGTCTAAGGAGTTGACGGTCATCGACAATACCCGAAAGCTATTCTTGACCTTGTTTATAGTGAGGTATTGTACCTGCGTTTACGTTTCGAGAAGACATGCCGGTCATAGGCTGCCCAACCTCTAATAATCAAATTGCGAGCTGTCGATGAAAAATTGAATACCCCGTTAAGAGAAAAGACCTGCTATTTTGAATGTCCGCGAGGGCACAGAAATGAAGTAGAAAATGTCCAAAAAACCGAGAAGAAAACATTCGCCGATCTTTAAAGCCCAGATTTCCTTGGTACTTTAGCTGGTTATAAAACCCTGGCTCAGTTAACCCAGGAGTTCAAAGTTCATCAGAATACAGAGCTTTGACTGGAAAAAGCAATTGAGTGAAGATGTGCCCCTATGGCATCCATACCTTTAAACCTCTATGACTACCAATCCGCTCGACCTTACTTCCAGAAATGATGTCAATGCCCAACAATGATAGTGCCGGGGACTGCCGCCAACACAGCATCCTTTATTCAGAAGACATGCAGCACGGCCAACAAATTGAAAACCAGCTGACCATCATCAACCCGTTTATCGACAGTTAAACTGCCCTACCAGTCTTATTTCCAATAAAAATCAAGAACCAATGAACTCTCACACCCATTTATGCCCCCCCGAGGGTACGCAGCGCGTGGGAACGAGAAAAAAGTAGGCTATTTACCAAACAGCACATCATAAGCCTTGAGTAATTTCGGGGCTTCGTACTTCCATTCCAGCTCATTCTCAACACGATGACGACCAAGCTGGCCCATTACTTTTCGTTTCTCAGGATCATCCAGCAGCTGCACAATTTTTTCCGCCATATCTACAGCATCATTTCTGAGTGCATAGAGTGAGGCTCCTTGTGCAGAAAAACGACCCTCCGTCAGATCAAACTGGACGATTGGTTTGCCCAGCGCCATGTATTCCATGATCTTGTTCATCGTGGATTTGTCGTTCATTTCATTCGCTACATCCGGATTCACGCAGACATCGGCAGTATTGAGCATTTCCAGCATTTCCTGATCAGGCACACGACCCGTAAAGGTCACATAGTCAGCGATACCCAATTCCCGCGCATACTCCTGCATTTCCTCAAGAGAGGTACCGCCACCGACCAAACCAAAATGAACATCACTACGCCCCAACTCAAAGACCATATGCCTGGCAGCACGCAGCAAGTAATCAATGCCTTCCTGCTTGCCCATTACGCCGACATAACCCACCAAGAATTTACGACCCTGTTTCAGCGACTCAACGGGCGGAATAATTTTCAACCTATCGAGCTTTGGACCGCTACGCACCACAAATACCCGCTCAGGCGACATCCCGCCGCGTTCGACTGCAATGCGTTTATAAGATTCATTGGTTGCAATCGACACCGTTGCCGTCTTAAAAGTCCAACGCTCCCAAGCCAACATGACCTTATAAAAAAAGTCTCTCCGACCGAATTTCGCCTCATACAGC
>JABFRC010000311.1 GCA_013141375.1 Methylococcaceae bacterium
TGATTCTACGTGCAGCGGGTATTCCTACCAATATGTTCACCGTGCTGTTTGCGATTGGCCGCATGCCCGGCTGGCTGGCGCATTGGCGAGAAATGCTGCATGGCGACCAAGTGATTATTACCCGTCCACGCCAGCTACATGTCGGCGAACCGTTACGGCATTTTAAGGACATTGAACAGCGGCCTTGATACGAATCTATCGACGCGTAGCGCAACTAATATTCCCGTATACCGCGCCGAGCACTGACGTTGTCATCGGGAATAGCCCGTTAGGTGCACGGCAAGGATGCCGTGCGTTGACAATGGGGCAGGAGCCCCATTTGGCAACCCCCGATGACAGCGGCAGCGCGCAGGGAACAAGCGGTGTCTGGGCGGCCTTTTCTTTGGATACTTTCTTTTGGCCGCGCAAAAGAAAGTATCTCGCCTTCGGGTGCGAGAACCCGTTTAAATTACGTCGCTTGCGACACAATTTTTAAAATCAAAGCTTCGATAAAAAATTAAGGTCGCAAAGTGAACGAATCAATCGACGCTATCGGTGCGCAGTTTTACGCCACAAAATTAGGCGTTTACGATGAAATGGTTGCCAAAGAAACCAAAGTGCTGCCGCATTGGGAGCGCTTTATGGCGGCAATCACGACATTGGGCAGCGAACAACTGGAGTTGCGCCGACGCGAAGTGCAACGCCTGTTGCGAGAAAATGGCGTTACCTACAATGTGTACGGCGATACTCAAAAGCTTTCTCGTCCCTGGCGTCTTGATCCTGTTCCACTGCTGATTAGCAGCGAAGAATGGGCGCTGAGTGAAGCTGGTCTGAAGCAACGCGCCGAGTTGCTCAATCTGGTGTTAAAAGACATTTACGGTAAACAGCGACTCTTAAAAAAAGGCCTGTTGCCCGCTGAATTAATTTTTGCTCACGACGGATTTTTGCATCCCTGTGTGGGTGCCCTCCCTGAAAAGCAACGTCAGTTGATTGTTTATTCCGCCAACCTTGCGCGTGGTCATAATGGCCGTATGTGGGTGTTGGATGACCGCAGCCAGGCACCTTCCGGTGCCGGCTATGCTTTAGAAAATCGTATTGTGATGACACGGGTGCTGCCGGATATTTTTCGAGAAACCCAAGTGCATCGGCTTGCGGGTTTTTTTAAGGCACTGCGCAAGGGCTTGGCCGAACTTGCTCCACACAATAAAGAAGATCCCCGTATCGTGGTGCTGACACCGGGTTCGCTCAATGAAACTTATTTTGAACATGCCTATCTAGCATCGTATCTAGGGTTTACCCTGGTGCAGGGAGATGATCTTACGGTACGCGATGGCCGCGTCTGGCTTAAATCCTTGGATGGCCTACAACCGGTCGACGTTATTTTGCGACGTGTTGATGATTCTTTCTGCGATCCCCTGGAATTACGCAGTTCTTCACGCCTGGGCGTGGCCGGACTGCTTGAATCCGTCCGTCGAAAAAATGTCGCAATTGCCAACCCCTTGGGGAGCAGCGTGCTGGAAAATCCTGGACTATTGGCATTTCTACCCAGACTCTCGCGGTATTTCTTAAATGAAGAATTGATGTTGCCGTCGGTGGCGACATGGTGGTGTGGTCAGCGCCGCGAGCGCGATTTTGTACTGCAAAATCTTGATCGACTGGTCATCAAACCTATCAATCGTACCACCGGAAATTATGCCTTGTTTGGCGGCCAGTTAAGCAGCAAGGAAAAAGAGCAGCTACGCGCGACCATTCTTGCCAAGCCGCATGGTTTTATTGCCCAGGAGCAGGTGGGATTTTCAACCGTTCCTGCATTTATTGATCATCACATCGAGCCACGTTTCGCGGTACTCCGGCATTTTGTAGTGGCCAGCGGCGATGATTATCAGGTCATGCCCGGTGGTTTGACGCGGGTTGCCCGACATCAGGACGATTTTATCGTGTCGAATCAGGCAGGCGGCATCAGCAAAGACACCTGGGTGTTGGCTGACGAGCCTGATCAGCAAATCAGTTTGTGGACTCAGCCGACTAGAGATGTGAGTCTCTCTGCCGTGACGGAGCCGCTGACCAGTCGTGCAGCCGATAATCTGTTCTGGGTGGGCAGGCATCTGGAACGCATTAAATCATCAGCGCGTTTGCTCCGGACGATTTTGCCGAAGTTGCTGGAAGTTCAGGAGCTGAAAGACCCGCTCGATGCTCAATGCCTCAAGGTATTATTGCGAGCCCTGACGCAAGTCACCGGTACTTATCCCGGCTTTGTTTTGGGAGATGCGGAGGCCTTAGCCGCCCCCCAAAATGAATTGCTGGCCTTGGCCAAGAATGCCAATCGTGCCGGTACATTGGCATCCAGCATTCAGGCCTTTGCCCAGACGGCGTTTAGTATTCGTGATGTCTGGTCTCAAGATACCTGGCGTTGCGTTGATAATATTCAGCGGCGCTGGCAACAACGAGTCGTCCAGAATGAATGCGATCTTGAACAATTGCATAAAAATCTCGATGATTTAATTACTGGCTTTGTCGCCTTTATTGGCTTGACGACCGAAAGCATGACGCGTGAAGCCGGTTGGCTGATGCTGGATAGTGGTCGTCGTCTGGAACGCGCCCTGGCGCTGGTTGCCTTGCTGCGGGCGACCTTGGTTCAGCGTCATGAACCGGCCTTGCAAAATCAGTTGCTGGAAACGGTACTGGTGTCCACCGATAGCTTGAGTATTTATCGCCGCCGTTACCGTTCGATGATACAGCTGCCGATGGTGTTGGAATTATTGTTAATGGATGAATCACATCCGCGATCATTGGCTTTTCAGTTGCATCAGTTGTCAAAGCATATCAGCGATCTGCCCAGGGAACGCGGCAAGGGGCTGTTGAGTGAAGAAGAACGATTGATACTTAAGGCGTATACGGATTTACGATTGGTCAGAGTGTCCGAATTAGTGAAAATAGAGCTGGACTCAGGCGTGTACAGCGAACTTGAAAACCTGTTGTCGTCTATGACTGAGCGTCTATGGCAACTTTATGAGGTACTTGCGCAAGCGTATTTTAGTCATTCCCAAGTGCCGCAGTTAATGACGCCGACCCAATCAGAGGATGATTTGTGAAATTTCGTATTACCCACAGCACCTATTACCACTACAGTCAGTCAGTCGGTCTTTGCCAGAATGAAGCCAGATTGCAACCGCGTGATTTCTGGCGTCAGCAATGCCAAAACAGTCATTTTGAAATTAATCCGGCGCCCAATGATTTTCATGAGCGCAGCGATTATTTTGGTAACCGGGTGGTTTACTTTGCAGTTCAACAACCGCATCAGCGTTTAAACGTGACGGTCATTAGCGAAGTGACGGTTTATCCCAGACAAAGTCGCGAAGATTTAGCGAACGGCCTTATTTGGGAGCAAGCGCGCGATCAGTTGCAAAGCCAGAATCAAGCCAATATTGGCTGGGCCGCGCAGTCTACGACTGGGCAAGTGCAAAGCCAATCCCAAGGCCAGATTCCGCAGCAAGGTCTCGATGATGAACTGTTGGAGGCCAAACAATATTTACTGGATTCGCCAATGGTTTGCACCAGCACCGATCTGGCAAATTACGCGCAAAGTTCATTTCAGCCAAATCGGCCATTGGTGCAGGTGGTGCTGAATTTGATGCAGCGCATTAACGCCGATTTTACTTACGATCCGACCTTTACCACGATTGCGACGCCCTTATCTGATGTGCTGCATTTTCGTCGTGGAGTCTGTCAGGATTTTGCGCATCTGGCGATTGGGTGCTTGCGTTCTTTTGGCATAGCTGCCCGCTATGTCAGTGGTTATGTAGAAACACTACCCGCGCCAGGTAAGCCGCGACTGGTCGGAGTTGATGCTTCACATGCCTGGTTTTCCGTATTTGTGCCAGGGTTGGGCTGGCTGGATTTTGATCCGACCAATAATACCGTGCCCTATGATCAGCACATTACCTTGGCATGGGGTCGTGATTACACGGATGTCACACCGCTCAAGGGGATAGCGTTTGGCGGAGGCCAGCACAGTTTGTCAGTGTCGGTGGATGTGCTGAGATTATCGTAACTTAACAACCTGTCGGCCGTCATGGACGTTGGCGGTGCTTTGCTGGATAATAAGCGGTCAAATTTAATAACAACAAAAGAACGTTTTTATGACTTATTGTATTGCAGCCTCTATAGACGAAGGGTTAATTCTGGTTTCTGATTCACGAACCAATGCGGGTATTGATAACGTCAGTACCTACGGCAAAATGCATGCATTTAAGACGAACGATGATCGCAAGATTGTGTTGCTGTGCGCCGGTAACCTGGCCACTACGCAAGCGGTGTTGGAGCAGCTGCATCGCGATAAAATCAAGGATGCGGGAATTAATCTAAATAATGTGGAATGTTTATCGGAAGCTGCCGCGTATCTTGGTCACGTTAGCGTCGAAAAACAAAAACAGCACATAAACGCTGAAGGCCAATCAGCCTTTAATCCGTCGGCAAGCTTTATCTTAGCCGGTCAAGTCGGTGATGAACCGCACGGTGCCTATATGGTTTACTCAGAAGGCAACAGCATCACGAGTTCCGCCAACACACCCTTTTTACAAATTGGTGAGAGTAAATACGGCAAGCCGATACTGGATCGTTTTCTTAAATTGGCTACCTCGATAGATGAAGCCGCGCGCTGCTGTTTGGTGTCCATGGACTCGACTATCCGAAGTAATGCCAGCGTTGGCCCCCCGGTTGAAATGCTAATTTACCGTAAAGACAGCTTCAGTTTTGATGAGTATTACTGTTTCGATGACGACGATGATTATCTGTTGCAGCTCAGACGCAGTTGGGAGCAAAAACTGCGTGAGGCAATCGGCGCATTGCCTAGTCTCGATAAAAAGACAGTTAGAGTCTTGCGGGTTGATTTGTAGCGATCCAAGTAGCTTGCGGTAAACAGCATGAAAAAATCGGCAGCATTATTGCTTCTTACCATTCCGGTACTATCCCATGCAGGGTTCGCGGATTTAATTACAATCAGCAAATCTGAAAAGCTATTGACCCTGCAAAGTGAAGGTAAAATGCTCGCCTCATATCCTGTGGTATTGGGTCGTAATCCAACTGGGCACAAAGAAGGCGAAGGCGACAATCGGACGCCGGAAGGTCTTTATACAATAGATGCCAAAAATGAAAACTCGTCATACTTTAAATCGCTACATATTTCCTACCCAAATTCAACGGACATAGATCAAGCGCGGGCTAAAGGCGTTGCCGCCGGCAGCGATATTATGATTCATGGGCAAAAAAATGGTTTCGGTTGGGCTGCGTTTATCGTTCAACACTTTAATTGGACTAGAGGCTGTATAGCGCTTGCTAATGACGATATGGAAAAAGTGTGGCAGTCAGTCAATGTTGGAACCAAAATTGAGATTAAGCGTTGATAGAAATAGCTGGGCCAGGTCTTGCAATGCAACATTCCTACCTCATGGCAAGACCACTTCTATAGCGCGATAACCCGCAATAGAGTGATGGGATGTATTTTGAAAATCCGGGTTGTGCACAACGAAAGGAACGTTTTACCCCGGGAGAGCTACAAATTGTTTTGCTCTTTTGATTCCTGGTATTGCACCCTAATTTTTACCTGATGAATATGAATCACTCATGAATTTGGTGTATCAAATTAGGAAACAATCCATATATTCATAGTGTTATTGTCAATAATTAAAGTCTTACATATAGTTGACCTGCGGTATCAACTTTTCAACTAAATAGGAAGATTTAATTATGAGTGATTTTTATAAAGACATATTAATTGGCACGGTGTTTATCACCGGTTTGCTGGGATTTGTTTCCGGTGAATTTATTATTTCATCCACGCTATTTGCTACAGCAGCAATTGCCAGTAACGTTAAAGTAAGCCGTAAACGTGGCAATAATGCTGGGCAGTTATCATGCGAGTGATTCATTCGCCGAAATTGCTTTTAAGTAATAAGAAAACTCCCAAGGCTAACAAAGCTTGGGAGTTTTTTCTTTTATAGCGACACTTAATTTCATTCTCTTGAATCCAAATCACTATCGGCTATCAGCCTGATCATAGTGACTCAACCTGAACATCCATTCTGTTCAAAACACATCCCAAGCCGAACTGATGAAATATTGAAACATCAGCGGCATCACGTCCAAACGCAATAATGACCCGACCACCACGTAAATAACTCTGGGTGGGGTCAAAACTATACCAGCGTCCACCGACATAGGCTTCAAACCAGGCATGCAAGTCCATTGGTTCCAATTGATGAAGATAGCCCACCACCAGACGGGCAGGGATGCTGATGCTACGGCACAAAGTAATGCCCAACTGCGCCAGATCCCGGCATACGCCATAACCCCGATTGTTGACTTCGATGGCCGATAGCGGAGTGTCGCTAGAGCCGGGAATATATCTAATGGAATGGTGAACCCACTCAGCAATTTTAGCCACCTGATCATATCCGGGGAGTGCGTCGCTCACTATTTCTCTGGCGAGGTCGCCAAATCGATCGGACTCACAATATCGGCTTGGTAATAGATAATGCAGAATTTGGTTTGGCAGATTCTGAATTTCGACAAAATTCGCACCGGGTGCACTGTCAATATTTTCCGAAGTAATCACTTCAAAGACGGTATAGATGGCAAATTCGCCAGGTGGAGCCACCAGTCGTTGACAGTAATTGCCATAATTATCTTTGTTTTCCCTGATAGCTACGCGGGGGGCTACGTTATAACTGGATCTGGTGATTTTTTGTTGGGAACCACTTAAAGGGCGCAACATTAAGATCAAGGCCGTCGGATCGTCGATTTGAAAATATAAGTTACAGCCAACTTTTAGTTTCACAGGTGACGACCTTGGATTGATGAGTTGTATGGCGTGAGCTTGGGGTTCAAAGACCCACCCATTGGATCTGCTCGTAAGCATGTCGCAGCCACATTTTTACGCGCTGCCGTTCCAGTAAACCCAAAGGCCTCATGCTTTCAGTATCTTTGTTTGTGGCAGCCCAAAAACTGGAGTTATTGCCGTCGATTTTGGTCATTACCGGTGCATGCAGTTTTTTTAAGTTGATTACTCTGGCATTCAATGACAAGGCGCGATCTTTAACGCCGGATGCGTCTAACAGCGTAAAGTTTTCATCACGAATTTGGTTTTGGACCAAAATATAATTCAGTCTTGAGCCGTATTGATTCAACAGCTTATCAAGTAAATCCACGCAATCTTTGCCGGAATCCATCACATTCCAGTAATAAATCGGAATTCTAAGTTCCTCTGCCAATTCCAGCACGCCGGATTCCTCTATCCATTTCGCCAAGGGATGATGGGTTTGAGCGGCGAGATCAACCAATATGCGATGCTCAGGATTCTCTGAGGCAGCCTCCATAATGGCATCCAAACTTTCGTAATTATCGATGATGGTGGGCGAGGCATAGTCTGAATAAAAACGCAGCAAGGCGCCATGCGACCGGTCGGTGTCAAAACCAATAAAGGGTATTTTGTTACCTATCATGTATTGAGCCAGAACACGCGCCACCACAGATTTGCCTACGCCGCCTTTTTCTCCGCCGATAAGATGAATAGCACTCATTGTTTCTCCGTTTAATTTGATAGTAAAAAAGGGTACAGACATTCCCTATCAGCAAAATTCGATCCAAAAAAGATAAGAGCCAACATTTGGCATTCAGGGCTTGCCGTATCACGGTAGACAGAATGCAGGGGAGGCTGGTGTCGACTCCAAGCTCAATGTGACGGTCGTTTTTAGTGCGCTCATGCTGAATTTGTTTCAAATTGGTGCAAGCAATAGAGGGCCTGGATCTGCGCATTTGTTTGGCAAAACAAAAGGCACATAAGGAAATCACTGCAAAAGAATACAAATAAAGAATCTTTAACTCCACCAAAAAAGCTTGGCGCAACAATTGCTGATCTATGTCTTATTTACGACCTTTAAACTAATCGGGAATTCAACTCGGTTTCGCTGACTCAGAAAATAACGCATTCATTAAGCATGAAATCGACTCAACAAGACACACTAAACACTTATTTCCAGCAGGTACAGAATATTATTCTGAGCCGACAAGACTGGGTAACCGGCTTGCTGCCAGCCAGTACCGCAGTCAATGCGCATGGCAATTATACTGACGCGTGGGTCAGGGATAATGTTTACAGCATTCTTGCCGCATGGGGGCTTGCGCTGGCTTATCGGCGTGCTGAAGAAGATGGTGGGCGCACTTATTTACTGGAGCAAAGTGTTGTCAAATTGATGCGCGGTCTGCTGACGGCGATGATGCGTCAGGCGCCGAAAGTAGAAAAATTCAAGCAGTCGCAGAATCCACTGGATGCCTTACATGCCAAGTACGATACAAAATCCGGCACGGTGGTGGTGGGTGATGATCAATGGGGCCATTTGCAACTGGATGCAACCTCACTGTTTTTGCTGATGCTGGCGCAGATGACGGCTTCCGGTTTACGCATTGTATTTACGATTGATGAAGTCAATTTTGTGCAAAATCTGGTGCATTACATCAGTCGTACCTACCGCACGCCGGATTATGGCATCTGGGAGCGTGGGCATAAGACCAATCATGGCATTGCCGAGTTGAACGCCAGTTCCATTGGTATGGCAAAGGCGGCACTGGAGGCTTTGTCCGGATTTAATTTATTCGGCAAGGATGGCGGGCAAGCTTCTGTGGTGCATGTCATTAGTGATGACATTGCGCGTTCGAGAATTACGCTGGAATCACTTTTACCCAGAGAATCCATTTCCAAAGAAGCCGATGCCGCTGTGCTGAGTATTACCGGGTTCCCCGCTTTCGCGGTGGATAATCAGGCAATCCGGACAAAAACAGAAGCCATTATTTGCGAGAAGCTGGAAGGCCGCTATGGCTGCAAACGCTTTTTATTGGATGGGCATCAAACCGTCATTGAAGATCATCAACGCCTGTACTACGACCCGCATGAGCTCAGACAGTTCACGGATATTGAATGTGAATGGCCGTTGTTTTTTACTTATCTGCTGTTGAACAATTTATTTTCCGGCGATAAAAAAGCCGCCAAAAATTATCGTAGCAAGCTGGAAAACTTATTGGTTGAGCAAAACGGCCAGCACTTATTACCGGAATTGTACGCTGTGCCAGCGGATTTGATTGCCGCAGAAAAAGCTAATCCACATAGTCAGGATCGCGTGCCGAATGAAAACATCCCACTGGTGTGGGCGCAAAGTCTATTTATTCTGGGCAGCTTGATTCAAGATGGCTTGCTAGAGCTTGATGACATCGATCCATTAGGTCGGCACAAAACTGATCACCGATCCCAGTCCTATCAGCTGAAACTGCAGCTATTGGCTCAGGATGAAGACGTACAAATCACTCTTCGTGATCATGGTATCAATACCCAAACGCTTGCGGAAATTGCGCCAATCCAGATTCGTGAGGCCATTGAACTTGCTGAGGCCTACACGCATGTCGGCAGAAATGATCTTATCGGCCTGACCGGCAGGCCGATGCGGCAATTGCGAACGCTGGCAACTTCAAAGCTTTATGTGCTGGCCGGTGAGCGGCTGATTTTTTTGCCGCAGTGTTTAAATCAAAAAGGTTTCTATCTGGCCATGGATAACCGTCTGTTGATTCAGCGGCTTCGACTGGAATTGGCTTATATTCACAAACACTGGGACAGACCAGGCAATCCCTTGGTGATCATGACGATCAAGCCAAATATGCTTGGCAGCCAGAACCGGGAAATTCTGATTGAATTTATCAAAGAGCTTCAACAGGGTGTTACCCAGGGAGTCTCGTTGGAATTGGGCACTGTGCTGGATTTTGCGGACACGGCAAACCACGAAAAAATCAATTATCTGCATGATTTTGAATTTTCCAAAGCTTCCTGGGAAGAACCTTCGCGGCCATTTTTCCATGTTTTGCCAATCGATAATTTACCTTCATTGGCATTGGATACGGCGACACTCACGGAATGGGACATCAGCCCGGACGAGACGCTTATCCAGCAGCTCAAAACCAACTCAAATCTATATGCTCAACTTGAGGTGCTTAATATGTTGAGCCTTCGTCATGGCTTGGATTTCGATACCGGATTGTTGGCTGCAGAGGGCATAGAGGCAAGTGTCGGAGATTTACTCGAAGAGGTCTATGAGCGTGCCGGTGATCAACATGCCTGGTTTATTGTCAGACGCTGCGCGGGTTTGCTGGGTAAATATGATATTAATCTGGAGCAAGCAGCGACTGAGATACTGGTCAGGCAACATGCGCTGACTTTGGGACGCGCCTATAGTGGTAGTGCCACACTAAGACGACCGACGGACTCCTGGGAAATCTTGCGTATTATTCGGGAATTTAATAATAACGATGCCAGCGAGCACATTATTATTCAGGAATTGATTTTATATCTGGGGATGCTGGTCAAATCCAACCCCGAGTTGTTTACCGACATGCATACCGTGCGAGTGGGGCATATCCTGCAGCTAATTATCGTCAGACAACAGCGCGAATCGGGTTGCGGTACATTGGATCAGGCGTTTATTGAAATACTTTCACTGTCGCCGTATCAGTTGTCCAAAAAAGTGAAAGAAACCTTGGAAGACTACAGCAATACCGAAGATCAACTGGAACTGGCCGAAGCCCTGCATTTTGATGGGCTAGTCACGGAAACCGGGCTAAGCGAGTTATCGCAGGCGAGGTTTTCAAAAACCATGGATCCGAAAGACCTTGCGGAAGACCATAACTGGTTCGAATGGCGCGAACAACAGGGCAGTGTCGGTCGGGAAAATGCGGCTTTTTATGCCAGTGTCTGGGATATTTTGCATCACTGTCATGGCATAACGATTGGTGAAAAGCTGGATAGTAAAAACCGCCTCGATAGCGAGATCGCACTTTCACAGTCGACAGCCGGTGAACAAAGCTTTAAATTACACGTCAACCATTTGCTCAACAAGATCCAAGCGCCGGTAATTCGTCAACTTACCGTCGAAGCGTTAAAGGCCATCGCGTCAATCTTTCGTGAAAACCCCTTGTTGCGCATTGACGACACTTTGTTGACAGACATTATTATTGGTCATGCCGTAAGGATTAGTTGGTTACAATCACATCCGGAAAATGAGGGCGATTACGAAGAGGTGGGCGCATTAGCCTGGCAGGCTTTTTACCGCTTGCCGCCGCATCAAGTGGCAAATGGGGTGCTGGATGCGTTATTGCATCTTTTGAATAACTGATGTGCTTCGATAGAGATTTTGTGTCGCTAGCGACGATTTTTTAATTCGGGTTCTCGCACCTGAAGACGCGCGCGTAATCTCAATAACCAATCAAAGAGGAAGTTAACGTGATACTTGCTGGCGATATAGGCGGAACAAAAACGGTTTTATCTTTGCTCAATAGAGATGCCAATGGTGCCTTGGTGTCTATTAAGGAAGACACCTATGCAAGTCAGCAGTTTCTGGAGTTTGATGACATTCTGGCTGCATTCTTGCCGGACAATGTGACGCTCAAATCAGCCTGCTTCGGCATAGCCGGTCCTGTTGTCAATCAGCGCTGCCAAACCACCAACTTGCCTTGGTTACTGGATGGTGATGTCCTGAAGTCCAAATTAGGTACACCCAACGTAAAACTGTTAAATGACCTTGAAGCGATGGCGTTGGGCATGTTGTATCTTCCCGAACAGGATTTGATCGAACTCAATCCAAACGCTCAAGCACAAGTGGGCAATATCGCCGTGATCGCCGCCGGCACAGGCTTAGGTGAAGCCATTCTTTATTGGGACGGCAGTAAGCATCATCCGATTGCAACGGAAGGCGGTCATAGCGATTTCGCTCCGCAAAACAGCCAACAGGACGCATTGTTGACGTTTTTAAGAAAATCTTATCCGGATCATGTCAGCTGCGAGCGGCTTATTTCGGGGATCGGCTTTAGTCATCTATACGACTTTCTTTGCGATCAGGGCTTTGCGCCACATTGTCTGGACGTGCCCGATAACGCCAGTGATGTTGACAGAAATGCCGTGATTTCCCGCTTGGGCTTGGCCGGAGATGATCCTTTATGTGCTGAGGTCGTCAGGTTGTTTGTCAGCCTGTATGGCGCGGAAACGGGTAATCTGGCGCTAAAATCATTGGCGGTGGGCGGCGTCTTTATCGGTGGCGGCATCGCACCCAAAATTCTTCCCGCGATAAAAAACGGCACGTTTCTCCAATCATTTACAGCCAAAGGCCGCTTTCAGCCTTTGCTCGATAAAATCTCGGTGAAGTTGTCACTGAACCCGCGCACGCCGTTGATCGGCGCGATCAATTACTTTGATTTGTAGAATCTGAAGAGTGGAAGCGACGCCCTCGTCGCGACTGAAGGCTGCATGTCACGATCTGGTCGTCACTCCCAGTGCTCTCTACTGATAAGTTACATTGTTGTGCTTTAACCATCCGGCGACATGCGAGCCGGAAGGATCGTGGTGTGTCCAGTGCATGACACCGCCCTCGCTGCTCCATTCATATTCTCCATAAAAGGCCACGGTATCATTGGTTTTCAGCACGTTGATTCGGGGCGCAATATCGATATTGTGAGCGACCAGAAGGGTTTGCCCATTGCTTAATTGCACGATAAAACGTTGATGCCTGTCGCCCACCAGATCATCGGCAAGCAGCTTGGTGACTTTTCCAGCGCTTTCTACCTGAATGTTGCTGAGTTTATTCGCGAAGGCATTGGCAATCACGGCAACATTGGGTGAGTCCTGATTGCCTAAGCCTTGAAGGCTAATAGTTGCCGGGGTTGAGGCGTTGGTATTTATCGACAACTTGGCGCTGTTATTGCCGAACACTATCGGACTAAAACTGCAGGAAATCGTACAACTTGTAGAAACAGCCAAGCCGGCTCCGCAGTCGGAGCTCACCACAAATGCGTTCGAGGAACTGCCGATACTGTTGATGACCAGTGGCGCTTTGCCGGTATTGCTCAAGTTTATGGATTGAGCCGGACTGGTTGAACCTATGGCTTGACTACCAAAATTTAGCGACGTTACTGACAGTGTGGCAATAGGTGATGGCGCTACACCGGAACCCGTTAGTTTGATGGTTTGGCTTGAATCCGGAGAAGCATCCGACGAAATAATGGAAATGCTGCCACTACTAATGCCGGCAGTTAACGGACTAAATTGCACCGACAGATTGCAACTGGCACCAATATCGAGTGTGTTGCCACAATTGGTGGTTAATGCAAATACGACCGGATTGCTGCTGGTGATGGCATCTATCGACAGTGGCGCATTGCCGGTATTGGTAAGCTTGATGACTTCGGATGTATTGCTTCCACCGAGGTCAATATTACCGAAATTCAAGCCGTTAGCAGACAAGGTCAATAGGCTTGAATCCGGAACAATCTCCGGGCAGGCAGCCTTGGCATCTTTCCAGTGGGCTTTGTATAGCGTTATATCTTTGCTATTGAAGCCTGTGTCGCCATTGAGATTGCACTTCCAGTAAGCGCTTTTTGCTTTGCAGGCCTGAGTGAATAAGGTGACGTCCAGAGCGCTAAATTTGCCATCCGCATTCAGATCACAGGTTTGGTCTTCGTTTAATGTTTTTTTCCAACTGTCAGTCAGTTTCCAGACCTGCTTGCTGCTCAGCGAGTTATCGCCTCCTGTACCTCCAATTACATAAATCGCATCGTCACTGGCGACTGCAACATGGCCTAGCAAGGGATGCGGCAGGCGAGGGCCAGTTTGCCAGGTGTTGGAAATTGGGTCGTAAATGACGACGTTATCCGTTGCTTCAAGTAATGAGTGATTTAGACTGGCACCACCCAGCAAATAAATTTTACCGTCGAGAATGGGCGCAGCATGACCAACAGGGAAAAGTCTCGGAAAAGGCAGAGGTGTAAAGCCTGAGCGTTGCCATTTTTGTTCGGCGGGGTGGTAACGCAAAACGCCGGTCACAGCTTTCTTGCCGACTTGCAAACCACCAAATGCGTAGATGTAGCTATCGACGCTGGCCAAGGCCATTCCTTCCAGTGCTATCGGCATGGCTTTGAGACTGCGCCATTGATTGTCGGCCGGATTGTAGGCTTCAATGGTTTTCAGATAACGGATTTTTCCGCCCGCTTGAGTGTGACCGCCAAACACAAATATGTCATCGCCATGTTGAATTGCCGAGGTTTTAGAGCGAATGCTTGGAGCTTGCACGTCAACATCACGCCAGGTGTTGGCGGTACTTGAATACGCAATGGCAGAACTTGCTCCGAACACATAAAACTGACCATTGTTACTTGCACCGGACATCTCGCTAACGCCGAGCTTGTCGGTACTGTCTGCCAGCTGCCAGGCAGTCGGATTGTTCAAGTCCAAAATTTCAGTGGAATTGAGCATCTCTCCAAAATAATTAACCCCGCCGAATACAACGATGTTATTGTCGATGATGCCGGCAGCCAAGCTATTGCGGGCGACATTCAGGTTGGCAACGGCTTCCCAGGCAGCAGCATGTGCGGTATTCGAGACAAGCGATAGCAGGCAGAAGAGTAAGCGAAGGTTCATTGAAGTGCCCGTGGGGAAAGTCTGTTGTCGGTTTGCTTGCTTGTAAAGGATAGGCCTGATTTTTGAAACAAGCGTGTGTCTTTAGTCCTGCAATACAAAGACGCTGTTGAGAGCAGATATCTCAGCAGCGTCTTTGTCGAATAAAACGGAATTAACTACGCGATTTTGATCGTCCCGACTTTCTAGCTTCAAACACCACTACGCTACGCGCATGAACCGGCTGAAGCCCCTTTTTTACTACGCGTTGACGCTTCTGTTCCAAAATGTCATCCGGTGCGGGTGCGGCAGTATCAATGGCCAGATACCAGGATTTTCCGGAGATGTCGGGTAAAGGTACATCAATGCCTAGCTCCGACATATTTAGAACAATATGCACGTCTTCTTCGATCGGCGTGTTTCCGGCGAGCGTAAATGCCAGCACTTGGGCATTATCGTCATCCCAGAGTGGTTCATTTAATTGCAGACCATGCCAGGACACATCAGGAATGCCGTTGGTAAATTCCGGCTGGCCCGTCAAAAATCGAGACCGGGTTAAACAAGCATGGCGCTGGCGAAAGGCGATCAGCTCTGTGACAAAACGCACCATGTCAGCGTTGGTGTCGGCTAGTTTCCAGTCGAGCCAGGAAATCTCGTTATTTTGGCACCAGGCATTGTTATTACCGCCCTGACTATTCAGAAATTCGTCGCCGGCCAGAAACATTGGCACACCCTGGCTCAAAAACAGAATCGCCATAAAATTGCGGGCTTGCCGTTGACGTAATGCCAGGATATAGGGATCTGCGGTATTGCCTTCGAAGCCGCAATTCCAGCTGAGATTTTGGTCGGTACCATCGCGATTGGCTTCACCATTGGCCATGTTGCGCTTTTGGTTATAGCTGACCAGATCCCAGAGCGTAAAGCCGTCATGGCAGGTGATAAAGTTGATACTGCTGGTCGGCAAGCGATGATTGTATGCATACAGATCGCTGCTGCCCGCCATGCAGGTGGCGACTTCTCTGACCAAGCCGTGATCGCCGCGAATATAACGCCTGATCACATCACGATAGCGACCGTTCCACTCCGACCAACGTGAGCCGGGAAATGAGCCGACTTGATACAGGCCGGTGGCATCCCAAGCTTCAGCGATAACGGGCGTATCGGCCAGTACATGAGATAACTCGATACTCCAGGGCAATGACGGATTCTTTAATACGTCGCCTTCTTCATCGCGTGAAAATACACTGGCCAGGTCAAAACGAAAGCCATCAACACGCATGGTTTTTACCCAGTATTCCAGACAATACACCAGTAGATGCGTGACGAGTGGGTGATTGCAGTTAATGGTATTTCCGCAGCCTGTGAAGTCACGGTAATGTTCGCCGTCTTTATGATAGAAGATGTTATCGGCCAGCGCTTTGAAATGTATCGTTGGGCCGTCTTTGCCGCCTTCGCTGGTATGGTTGAAAACGACGTCGAGAATAATGCCCAGGTCGGCCTCGTGAAGGGCTTCAACCAAGGCCTGAAATTCGCGTACCGGTTGCGTGGTCGAGCAAAAATGCGGATGCGGCGCATAAAAGCCATAGGGACTGTACCCCCAGTAATTCTTGTGACCCAACTCGGTAACGCCTTCCGGCACATCCAGTTCATCGAAAGCCATCACCGGCAGCAGTTCGACATGTGTTATGCCGAGCGATTTTATATAAGGGATTTTCTCAATCAAACCTGCGAACAATCCCGCGTGTTTGGTGCCAGAGGAAGGATCTCGTGTATAGCCGCCGACGTGGACTTCATAAATGACCGCACCATCCAGTGACTTTGGGGTAAAGGTTTTTTCGCGCCAGTCGTATTGGGTGTCGGCAACAATGCCGCGCAAACCGTTGGTCGCTGAAAACGGCAGGTTGCGGTTCCATACTTTATCGCTGACGGCGCGCGCCCACGGATCGAGAACTTCCCACCATGAACCATCCGGACGTTGAATGCGCCAGTTATAGATGGTACCTACCGGCAGTTTCTCGACAAACACATGCCAGGCAAAAAAAGTCCGGTGCGTGTTTGGATCCAATGCAATGATCTGGAAGGGTTTGGTGCTGTTGGCTTTTTTATACAGCAGCAATTCAACATTGATTGCATCGTAACTGTATACAGAAAAGTTGGCACCTTCTTTATTCCAGGTGGCTCCGCCAGGGAGGCGGTGGCCAATTTGGGTGTGAAACCTTGTCGAGGTCGCTGTCATAATCGTTGCCTATAGTTATTTTTGCAGCGTGGTTATAACTCAATTGTCCAAAAGGTGTTTTACACCAGTTTGACAGGAAATCGAATTAGAGTAGTCAAGAAAGTTGATATTTTTAGCTCAACTATTTGTTTTCCACGCTCTGGTGATTTGATTCCCGCCCGCTACTGCCGATTTAACCACGGCATTTTCCGCACCGCGGAGTAAGGTCATATAGTCAGGATGGCCATCGAATTGTGAAATGCCAATGCTGGCGGTCAGTTGAATTGGGGTGTTTGCCCGCAGTAAAAACGGTTGCGCCAAGATGCGTACCCTGAGGGTTGAGGCAATTTCTTCGGTGGATTTTTTGTGCGTTTCCACGGCCAGCAACAGAAATTCGGTGTTGCCGTAACGAAAGACATGGTCACCAACACGGGCAACTTCAACTATTAAAGTGGAAAGCTGCCGGATCAGTGAACTTCTTGATTCTTCATCAGTCGCAGCAAATTCGAAGTTATCAATTTTTACCAGTATCACGCCGAAAGAATGTCCGGAATTGATATGCTGTTGTTGTTCTCTGGCCAATACAGCCCCCAAATGCTGGCGGCTATACAATCCGGTAATGGCATCCCGACCTTGATTCAGACTCGATAAACGTTCGAACAAATCGCTTAACAAATAGCTGATGAAGTTGAGCTTGCTTTTAAGTTCTTCCAGCAATAAGTTGATTTCAGCAGGGTCAAGAGACTCTGCCTTAAATTGCGGCACCAGCACATCGTCGATTTGCTCGATGACTTCCATTATGATTTTGGTATCGTAAATATCTTCAAATAACACCATCGCTTTATGTTTAAACCAGATGCCGAACTCGGAGTCGGCCAGTTTATCGAGTTTGAATGTGTCACCCGACAACCGCGTGCGAAATAAAAAATTAGTCATCCATTCTGATAGTGAGGCCCGTGAGCGCTCGCGTTCCAATGACACGTCGTGGCGCATGGCGACTGAACGATAGGCTTCATCGCTACGGGCGTTATTTTGCACGTCCCGCACATAAGCGGCCATCATTAAGCCATCGGATAGATTCAACAGTTCCGAGACATAGAGTTGGGCAATCAAAAAGTCTTCGGCAGTCAATGAGGCTTCCTGAAGATGCTTGCGAATACTGGAGCGAATAAATCGCACACCTACGCCCATCAAATAGGGTGGGAGTTTAATTCGGGCATGCACAGCGCCGACCTGAATCTGCCGGGCGGACATCGCCAAAAAGGAATCTTTGCAATTGACCGCAAACAGTTGTTCAAGCCAGTGTTGCATGGAGCTATGCAGACGTTCGTTGACTTTGTCGTGTTCCAGATACGTTCTGGCCGTATCGTCGAGAAACAGTGCCTGATAAAAATCATCAGCAATCACAGCGGCTGCGGCTTTGACGACCTTAGCAACTTTATCTCTGACAGGTGGAGGTGTGTCGGAGTAAATTTCTTCCCAAGCTTGCAACGTATAATTTTCGATCGGTTTGGTGGCCGGTTCGGTAGGGGGCATTTTTTATCCTGTTGGCGATTATCGCGGGAAATATATCATATTCTGCAAGGCCTTGAGGCTGTTAGCTTCGGGGATTCCTACAAATCTCTACAGATTTCATAAGTAAACAAGCAAAAATAACCGGCTATTAAAGCTGGACTTGCAATCAGGTAATTTAACTTGTTCAGCTGCCGTTAAGTCCCTGGATTTAATGATAAAGCGGCGAATTCCATCCATCTCAATTATTCAAGGAAAGGCAATGAAAAAATTATCCATCCCATTATTGTGGCTAGTTGTTGTTATTTGTTTATTGCCCGGACTGGTAATGGCTCAGGTCACCGGAATTTGGAATACCACCGGCTTAACCCGTGTCGATGTGACTGCCATCAAGGCACTGAATTTGGTGCCGGAGCACACGGTAGAAGTTGCAGACAGCAGTTACGAATTTAAAGTGAACGGCGATTTTGTGGCGGGGGACATCCGCGGTAAGTGGTTACAGAGAAAAAACCAATACAACGTAGCGATTGACCGCCTTGCACTGGAAAACCAATATCGACTTTCCTTAGAGCAGACGCCTGGCTTAGTGGTTAATCAGATCAAACTGGTCAAAACCAAATTAGCAGGAAGTCAATTAGACAATGGCTTGTGGGGCGGCGAGAGCTATGAATACCGAGTTGACACCACCTTGAATGGACGCCGCGAAGTGCTTAAAGTGCTGATGACTTTACATGTGGCCTCAGCATCCAAACAGACCCTGCCGGTTGATGTGCCTGCGGTTAAGGCTCTGCAGGCATCACCTCAACATTCATCGCTTGATACTGCCGCCACGGCAGTGGTTAACTATCTGAATCATCACTAATGTCGCCAGCTCGGAGCAATATCATGCACAGCCTAACATTTCAGCGCGTCATCACATTATTGCTACTGACCTTGACTCTGTTGGGCTGCAGTTCCGGCGCAAATCGAGGTGCCGGCAACTGGTTTAGTCCGCGTCAGGAAGATTTATCAAAAATTTATGTCGATTTTGTCAGTTCCAATACGCCTACGTTTTCGATGGATGCCCGCAAACTGCTAACCGGCTCACTTGTTAGACAGTTGCAGGAAGAAAACCGCTTACAAGTGGATCCTTCCGTGCATTCCTTGAGTTTAAGGGTGATGGCCTTGTCCTATCAGGACTCGCTACTGATGGTTCAGGGGGAGTTATACGATGATGACAGGTTTTTGGTTTACAGTCGGGTTAATCGACGACTCGCACCGAATGAAGACTGGGGACAAGGCATGGAGCTGGTTGCCGCGCAATTGCTGGATGAATTGATGGGCAAAATGCGAGATCTTCAGCAGCAGGCGGCATTGGCCACAGGGGCCCATCAATATATTTATTATGGGAACACCTATTACGCCAGCCCTTATTACAGCAGCCAATATTATTATGATCCGTACTATTCCGGCTGGGGTTGGTGGCGTCGTTCTCGGGGTAATTACCCGCGTCCGGATTATCACGATGGGCATCCGAATCAACCTCCCGGCCCTAAACCACCGCGTCATTGGGTGCCGGACGGTATTGTCGACTCCCTGCCCAGATCGCATGTGATTGAGCAAGAAGTGGTTAAACGTAGGCAGGAGTCGGAATCCAGGGAGCGATTTGTCGCCCCGCCTTCAACTCATGAGCATGATCGATTCGGTTCGGGGGGATCGTCAGCGAGCCCGGACTCAGGCTTTGGTGTGAACTCAGGTCCGAGTTATTCTCCACCAAGCTATAGGCCACCTGCGTCGCATCGTGATGAGGCTCCGCGTTCCAGCGCGCCTTTAATCCGCAGTGAAAGTCCACGGCAAAGAGAAACTCCAAACTTTTCACCGCCGAGTTCGCATCATTTCGAAGCGCCTTCTGCGCCGGCTTCAGCAACACCGCCTCCGCCTAGGCACGAAGCCCCGGCAGTCAATGCGCCTTCTGCACCGGCTAGTTCAGGCGGTGTTGGTAGAGCAATGCCTGGGTCGCATCGTCGCAAGGATGATTAATAGTTAAGGACACAGAGTCAGCCGGTTATGTATGTAACCGGCTGTTTTTTTATAAGGCTATTGAAAAATAGCCGTTTCTAAATGCTTGCTGGTGTCCAAACCTTTTAATAAAGACTTGTTTTTAACGCCGGCAAAGTGTGTGCCTTGTAGATTCGTTTTGGAAAAATCAACGCCTTCCAGATTACAGTCAGACAGATCGGCATCCGTTAAATCGGCGCCGGTCAAATCCGCCCCCGTCATATCCGAAATGGCCAGGACAGTATTTTTTAAGGTGCTGCCGGACAAATTGGACAGCCTTAATAAGGCGCGACTGAGGTTGGCATTGGTAAGATTGGCCCCGGATAGATTGGCGTGATTCAGGCTGACACGCATCAAACCCATGGGCTGGTTCTTCATATCTACACCCCAATTGGCGTTGCTAATGTTGGCGTAACTTAAATTGGCACGATCCAAATTGGCAATAAAGCGGCTGCCGCTCAGATTGGCATGACTCAGGTTGGCCCCGCCCATGTGTACGCCGAAAATACTGCTCTTGGAAAGATCGGCGCCGGACAAATTAATTTTGGACATAACCGTCAAATCCAGGTTCAGTCCCGACAAATTGCTGTTACTGAAATTGGCGTTGCGCAGATCAGCTCCCCATAAATCGGCATTTCTAAAATCCAATCCGGATAAGTCAACACTTCTTAAATCTTTGCGACGCAGGTCTGCAGGATGCGCTTTGTCGGCTTTAGCCAACATGGCTTCGATGGCGGGCCGATCAAGATCGGCGGCCATTGCCGATATGGAAAATAATGTCACCATTAGTGCAGGTAACAAGCAGTGACGTTTTGGTTGAATGTTCATTAATCTCCCTCGTGGGTTGGTATTTTGAGCAAGTAATGCAATGTATCGCAATTTTCGCTCGATGCTTAATTTTTATAAAAAACAAATATTGACTGGTAAGATTGGCGACCTTTTGAACAACGCTGCTCTTGGCTTTTTACGTTGTGGTTTAGCGTAGTAACTTTATCTATTGATGTGACAGATACAAAACAATTTTTTGGTGACGATGGCGCGTTGGCGCAAGTGATTTCCGGCTATCAGCCGCGGGCGGCGCAGCTAGAAATGGCTGAGGCGATTGCCAAGGCTATTGACGATAATGAAAACTTGATCGCCGAAGCAGGCACCGGCACCGGTAAAACCTTTGCTTATCTGGTGCCTGCCATTCAGTCCGGCAAAAAAGTCATTATCTCGACCGGCACTAAAAATCTTCAAGACCAGCTGTTTAACAAGGACTTGCCGGTCATTCGCAAGGCCATGAAAACGCCGTTTTTGGCCGCCTTGCTAAAGGGACGCGCCAATTATTTGTGTACATACCGGTTAACCAATTCGATGACCTCGTCGCTGGGATTCAGCAAGGAAGATGCTCAATCACTCGCCAAAATCAGTTCATGGGCAAAACGCACTAAAACCGGTGATGTCTCGGAAATGTCCGATGTCGCAGAAGCTGATCCCATCTGGTATCAGGCCACCTCCAGCATCGATAATTGTTTGGGCCAGGATTGCCCTGACTTTGCCGAATGCTTTCTAGTTAAGGCCAGAAAAAAAGCGCAGGAATCAGAAATTCTGGTGGTTAATCATCATTTGCTCTGCGCCGACTGGTCGATTCGCGATAACGGTTTTGGGGAGTTATTGCCCAATGCCGAGGTGGTCATCATTGACGAAGCACATCAACTGGCTGATACCGCGTCCAACTTTTTAGGTATCACCGTCAGCGCCAAGCAGCTCAATGATCTGGCCAAAGACTCACTGATGGAATATTTCAAAGATGCCACTGATATTCCGGCCTTGCGCACGGCTTGCGAGGACTTGGAACATGAGGTTAAAGACCTGCGCTTAGCTTTTGGTATAGAACTTAGACGCGGTGACTGGCAGGACATCGACAATAATCCCAAACTGGCTGCAGGCATGATCGCAGTTAAAGACCAGCTACAGCGAGTCAGTGATCAACTGGAACTGGCCTCGGTTAAAACCAAAGGCCTGGAGTCCTGCTTTAAACGCGCTGATGAACTGGTTCAGCAATTAAAAGTCATCCTTGAAGACAACAGCGGCAAATGGATACGCTGGTACGAAACCTATAAAAACACCTTCAGCCTAAGCCGCACGCCGTTGGACATCGCCGGTGAGTTTCGTGCGTTTATGGCCCAGCATAAAGCCACCTGGATATTTACCTCGGCGACCTTGAGCGTCGGTAATCGCTTCGATCATTTTGCCAATAACTTGGGGCTGGGCAATGCCGCCACCGCCAGCTGGGGCAGTCCGTTCGATTATGCCAACCAGTCGCTGTTCTATCATCCGAAAGGCTTGCCGCAACCCAATGATGTCGATTTTATTCCGCGCATCGTCGAATTCGCATTGCCGGTCTTACAAGCCAGCAAGGGCAGGGCATTTTTTTTGTTCACCAGCCATCGAGCGCTTAAAGAAGCCGCTGAATTATTACGCGATAAGATCGATTATCCCTTGCTGATTCAAGGCAGTCGGCCAAAAGGCGTTTTGCTGGATCAGTTTAAAGAAGCCGGTAATGCCGTTTTGTTGGGCACATCCAGTTTTTGGGAAGGCGTCGATGTCAGGGGCGAAGCCTTATCCTGCGTGATTATCGACAAATTGCCGTTTGCCTCGCCCGGCGATCCGGTACTCAAAGCGCGCATGGAAGCCATGACCAAACAGGGCCGCAATCCCTTTTTTACCTACCAATTGCCGACCGCGGTGATTGCATTGCGTCAGGGCATAGGCCGGTTGATAAGAGATGTTACCGACCGCGGCGTATTGATGGTCTGCGATCCGCGCTTATTAAAACGCTCGTATGGGCAAATATTTTTAGATAGCGTTCCGGCAATGAGACGTAGCCGTAACATCGAAGACGTGCAGGCGTTTTTTCAAAGTGACAGCAAAGCCGCTGATTCAGAATCTGTCAGCAAAGCAATTAAATAAAAATAAAAAACCGTTCGTGCTGAGCGTGTCGAAGCACAGCATTTCCAGGATATTTACAAAATGAAATTATTAGCCGTGGAAACCTCCACCGAAGCCTGCTCGGCCGCTTTATTTATTGATGGCGTTATCGTGG
>JABFRC010000117.1 GCA_013141375.1 Methylococcaceae bacterium
CGCTGCCTTGGCGAATTTAATTAACCCGACTCCGACTCCGACTCCAACTCCAACTCCAACTCCAACTCCGACTCCGACTCCGACTCCGACACCAACTACAACTCCGACACCAACTACAACTCCGACCCCAAGTCCGACTCCAACTACAACTCCAACCCCAAGTCCGACTCCAACAGGCCCAAATACAAAACCTGAAATCAGTGCTGTCTCACCAGAATGGAACACTGACGTGGGTGAAGAACTATTGATCCCATTGTCAGTAACAGACCAAGAAGAAGATGAGTTCACTATTATTACCAAACTACCATTAGGTGCCACAATCTCTGATCCACGTACAGCTGAAAATGGCCTACCGACTAGAGACTTCAAATGGACGCCGACTGCGGGACAAGAAAACAGAATTTACTCGCTAAAGTTTGCAGCAAAGGAGATCAGAGATAAAAAAGCTCTTTCTTCCAAACCTGTTGCTGTCAAAATTCACGTTTGGCCTGCAGGAGATCATGCTCAAGTTAGTAAGCTAATAGTTTCCACTGCAAAATGGAGTGCTGGCTCTCTAACATTAAAAGGCAAAGTTGCATTAAACAAGTGGATGCTGCCAACTGAGAAAACAGAATATTTGGCCAGCACTGAAACAATAAGCTTTGTTGCCGGCATTAACGGCAAAGGCATTAACATTGGTACATCGCAACAAATTACATTTGATCCTAAAGGTAACTGGACATTAAGCCCTGTTACATTACCAGAAACACCTGCATTTTCTTGCAACGTAACCTTACAAATAGAAGGTGAAAACGGCGCCAAAGCAACCAAAAAAATCGCCGGCACTCCAAAAACCTGCGAGAAATAATGTATCCACTTGAGGAGAAACACTAGTTAGTTTTTCTCCTCAATACTTCATTTATCAAAGTTTTGAAAAAGCCTTGTTTTTACAAGGCTTTTTTATACCCACATTTATTGTCAAAAATACATTTATCAAGCCTTAATTTCTAAGGCCTTTTGATAGAGCAACTTCTTTCTAACGCCGGTAATTTCTGTTGCTATTGCAACTGCAGTTTTGATTGAGCATTCTTTTAACAAAATCCGTAAAATGTTTTCTTGCTCTGGTGTTAATGCTGATACGTTTTTTTCAATAGTAGCGCCATCAACAATCACGACAAATTCACCCTTCCTCATATTTTCATCGCCCTGCACCAATTCCAAGGCTTGCGCCAAATGGGTTTTGACGATGGTTTCATGTAATTTGGTCATTTCCCTGGCAATGACTATTTGCCTGTCCTCCGGTAATATCTCAACCATATCTTGAAGTGTTGCCAAAATTCGGTGACTGGATTCATAAAACACCCAAGTGGTGGGACATAGTAACCGTTCACTAAAAAATGATTTTCGTGCCGATGAAGTTCTCGGAATGAAACCTTCAAATATAAATTTCGTTACCGGCAAACCAGCCGAAGACAATGCAGCAATAAGCGCACAAGCACCAGGAATTGGAACTACTTGTATGCCCGCCTCTTTCACAAGCTTTATTAACACCATGCCGGGATCACTGAGTAATGGCGTACCAGCATCCGAAACCAATGCAACAGAAAGGCCTTGACATAATTTTTCGATTAATCCTAACGCGGCTTTTTCTTCGTTATGCTGATGCACTGCCAGTAATTTATTTGATATACCGTAATGATTCAGCAAACCTTTAACATGGCGCGTATCTTCAGCCGCTATCAAATCAACTTTTTTTAAAGTTTCGATTGCCCTAAAGCTAATATCTCCCATATTACCTATAGGTGTTGCAACCACGTATAATTGCCCACATTGAACTGTCATTCGGCTTCTCAATTACTATTACATTCTATTTTCAATGCATTCAAAACCTAAGTTTCTTTTGCATTCCATTTTCCTAACTTACCTGCTCAGCTCGTTCCTTGGCTGCGGTTCGAATTCTCATAGAAGCAAAGACAAATCACATCCTTTTGAACACTTATCCCCATCTACCAGACAAAAATCATTAAATAATAACCAAATTAATATTTCACCTCAGTCAAAAGAAGAAATAGGATTACGTCTTAAAGATATCGTTTCGCTAATCGCTTCTGGAGATGGAATCTCTGCAAAAGAGAAAGCAGATACCATTGACACAAAAACTTTATCTGACAGCCAATATACTCAATTAAACTTACTCTTTGCGCAAATTTTGCTAAATTTTGGCGAGGCAGAACAATCCCTCGAAAAATTACGCCGCATAAATCCAGACACGCTTGATCAAGATAATAAAATCAACTTCTATCAATCACTGGCATTTGCAAACTCGTTAATTGGAAATACGCTTAAAAGCGCAAACGCCAGAATCGTATTACATCATTTATTACCCAAAGTTAAGCAGCCTGAAAGCCAAGCAGCTATCCTTGAAACCTTAAGCTTGTTACCTGAACCTGATTTGACACATGCTGAAAATATTGAACTTTCTGGATGGATGTCATTAGCTAAATTATCAAAACTAGTAAATCAGCCAGACTTTATCGACTTAACTCGTCAGTGGAGATTTGAATTTCCTGATCACGTAGCCAATCCAGAAGCTCTTGCGCATCAATCCAATTTAATCAAATCCGTTCTAAATAATTTTAAAACTATTGCTATTTTATTACCTCAGTCCGGACCTTACGCTGAAGCAAGCAACGCATTTTTGTCGGGTTTCATGGCCTGCCATGATGTTACTCAGAGTAAGATTAATCTTCTATATTATGATACCAGCAAATCAACAACTGAAAATCTATACCAGACAGCCGTCTCTGAAGGTGCCTCCTTAATCGTTGGACCACTTGAAAAAGAATCTATCACTTCATTATCAAAATTAACCCTGAATATACCTGTGCTTGCACTGAATCATATTGAGGGATTATTTAAAGATAATTTATATCAATTTGCACTGAGCCCAATTGATGAGGCAGAGCAAATAGTTGACAAAGCTAGATCCGATGGTCATATAAATATATTAACACTCATTCCTGAATCTACCGTCGGCGATAGAACACAAAAATATTTTTCGGAAAACTGGAATAAATCGGAAGGTCGCATAGTAGAGAGTCAATCTTTTAATCCCAAAAACAACGATTATACTACTACCTTAAAAAAGCTTCTTAACCTTGATGAGAGCGAAATACGCTATCAGAACATATCAAAATCATTCCAGAATTTACAATATAGACCACGTATTAGGCAAGATTCCCAAGCTATTTTACTTAGCGCCAAATCTCAAGAAGTAAGAATGATCAACCCACTTCTTAAGTTCTTTAAAGCTGATGATATAAAAACATACGCCATGCCCACTTTATATTCTGGTTTACCAGATCCCATTTCAAATGCAGATCTTAACGACATTGTATTTTGCGATATTCCATGGTTTTTTGATAATGCCTATACCGGCTTGTTATCCATGAACACATCTAAAGAATATTGGCATAATATCTCAAATGAATATTTAAGATTATTTGCAATGGGGATTGATACATTTCAATTATCAACCCACTATGATGATCCTAATTATATTCAGCAATACCCAGGAGCAACTGGATCCCTATCTCTGACAAATACGAATACCATTAAACGAAAATTAATGTGTGCTGTATTTAAACAAGGCAATGCAGAAGTTTTATTTTAAGAATTATCATTTCAATGTTTGATTTAATAAAATCTAAAGCCAGTCATCTAATTCAAGGCGAATTAGCAGAAAAACAGGCCCTTACTTACCTTAAAAACCAAGGTCTTATATTTGTAGCTCAAAATTACAGCTGTAAACATGGCGAATTAGATCTAATCATGAAAGACAAAGATACACTTGTTATTGTTGAGGTACGATTTCGTAAAAACAACATATATGGCTCAGCTCTTGAAAGCGTAACCCAAAAAAAACAAAATCGAATAATAAATACAACACACATTTATCTTTCTAAATTTGAATCTATTCCTTTAATTCGCTTCGATATTATTGCAATAACAGGCAATAGTAAAATTGAGTGGATTAAAAATGCATTTTGAAAACACGAATATCTTTCCTTTCATCAACTTTCACCACCATGGCTTTTGAACCTAGTAATTTTCTGGCTTTATAATTTTAGCCCTGTAATTTGTCTTTGGTGGATCCTCTAATAATATACAAAACTTCAAAATCACTCATTTACCAGTTTTTCCAACGAAAACTTGCAATCGTCAGTTTGACACATACCATTTATTTTAGTCTTTGTTTGTTTTAGATTGCTTGGTACATTTTATATTACTAATTATGTAACTACTCGCGCCCTAACGAAGCAGCATTCCCAGCTAGGGCTATTTGAATATCGATGAGCGGATTATATCCACGGTTTGCCATGGTTTGCAGATAGCTGGATATTCGACAATAGACGTGGGCATACTCTTCTGCCCGGAAACAGCTGGAGACCTTCTGTTTGACTTTGGCCATTCTCAAATCCTGTTCTGCTCGCTTATTTGTAAAGACCACATACGGCTGCTTGGCGAATAGCAGTATGGAAGCCTCATGTATCTGAAGCGCTCCCACAGTTTCTGGGCATCGGATTTGTCCAGTTTTCCGCTGGGTTTCGGCGGGATCGCTGGCAACTCTTTTTCGCGTCGCGTCAGGATGGCCCGGTAGCGCTTTTGCACGTTGGCCAGTTCGATGGTCGTCAGTTTCTTGTCGGCGTTTTTCGAGACGCGGATGCAGGTACGCTGCAATAAGCGTTTCATGTTTTTTGCCCAGCG